>DASWHG010000095.1:0-5833 GCA_036393315.1 Anaerolineales bacterium
GCCGTCATGTTGTAGGTGACCGGGTCCCCGTCGATGAAGACTGGTGTGGCCCCCGTGTAGGAGATGGCCAGGGCGGTGGCAATGTAGGTATTGCTCACCGTGATCACCTCGTCCCCCGGTCCTACCCCAAGCGCTTCCAGCGCCAGGTGCAGGGCCGCCGTCCCGCTGGAGATGCCGATGGCGTACTTCGTCTCGCAGTAAGCTGCGAACTCCCGCTCGAACCGTTCGAGATACGGGCCGAGCACGTATTTTCCGGTGGGCAGCACCGCCTCGACGGCGGCGCGAACCTCTTCGCCGATCTCCTCGAACTGGCGTTCCAGGTGGCCCAGGCCGACCTCGATGGGCCGGCTTGGGGTTGCTTGCCATTCCGGGACCCGGACTGGCTGGGAAAGATCGATTTTCGTCATTCTTGGCTTCCTTCGCTTCTCCCTTCGACAGTAAAGGGACGGGCTGGGTTGAGATAAGCGCTCAGCAACCCTCGTCTTTCGGAAAGAACTGCGGAAGATATGCGCGGTTGGACTCGAGCATCTCGTCCACCAGGGCGGTGGCCGCTTCGAAAGATGGGACGAGCGGGTTCAGCAGCATGGCCAGGCGGGCGTCGCGACGTGAGCCGGTTACCCCGGCTTTCACGGTCGCGGATTCCCAGGCCTTGGCCTGCTGGCAGAGGGGCCGGATCGTCTCGGGCAGCGCCCCCATGCTGAGCGGTGTGATGCCGTGCGCCCCGATCACGCAGGGAACTTCGACGGACGCATCCGGGGGCAAATCCGGCAGGCTGGTGCCGTTGCGCGCCACTACGATCTGTATGTCGCGGCGATCGAGCATCAGGGAAAGGATCAGGTTGACGGCAGCTTCCGAGTAGCGCGCCCCACCGCGCTGTGAGAGTTCGGGCGGCTTGACCACCTGGTTGGGGTCGGCGTACTTCTCGAGCAGCTCTTTCTCGACTTCCCAGACCACTTCGCCGCGCGTCTTCCCGGCCGCGCGCGCCTCGGCCAGCTTCTTTGGATGGTCGTAGTAGTATTGAAGGTAATAAGTGGGGAAAACGCCCAGGGTCCGCACCAGTTCCGGGTCGAAGTACGGCAGTTCGTGAAATTGGCCCAGATCTTCGAGGCGTTCCATGAGGTCGGCGGTGACATCCACTCCCCGCACGTACACGCGCCGGATCCAGTTTACGTGATTCAGCCCGATCCACTCGAGAAAGACATCCTCCGGTTCGACTCCGAACGCATCGGCCATGCCGGCCTGGATGTTAATCGGGTTGTTGCACAGGCCGACCGCTTTCAAGCCGGTATGCTTGAGGATCGCCTCGGTGATGATCCCGGATGGGTTGGTGAAGTTTACGTACCAAGCCTCGGGGGCATAGCGGGCCATGTCACGGGCGATTTCGAGGGTGACCGGGATAGTGCGCCAGGCTTTGAGCGTGCCGCCGGGCCCGGTCGTCTCCTGGCCGACAACCCCATACTTCAACGGGATCTTCTCGTCGCGGATGCGAGCAGCCATTTGACCGACCCGGATGGAGGAGAGCACGAACTGTGCTCCTTCGATCGCGCCCGGCCTGTTCGTGCTGAGCGTGAGCTTGGTATCGATCTCGGCGTAGTGCAGCATGCGCTGCGCCATGCCGCCGACGATTTTCAGGCGGTCCGCATCGATGTCGTACAGCACGATCTCGCCCACCTGGACTTTGTCTTCGTGCTGGATGAAGCCGTCAATCAGTTCGGGGGTGTAGGAGCTGCCTCCGCCGATCACCGTCAGCTTTTCGAGGCTTGACTGCGCCATTGCGCCACCTCCGTTTCCAGCGCTTTCACACGCTGGCACATCTTGATGTACTGTTCCGTATAATCCAGCTCGCTCCACGCCAGCAGCAGCAGGTCCATCGAATGGACCAGCAGCACCGAGAAGGGGACGGGCTGGTCGCTGGCCTCCATGCGGATAATGTCAGCGTTGATCTGGTGCGCTTTGTACTGCTCACCGTTGGCCTCTTCCAACGCGGCCTGGGCTTCTTCCCATTCACCGGCGTCGGCGAACTCCGCGGCTTCCTTGGCTTTGGAACGGGCGTTGCCGGCGTGCAGGATGAGCGTAAAGAGGGTCTGTTCCCAATCCAATCCTTCATTTGTATTCGTCAAGCCAGCCTCTTTTCTTGGCAAACCGCCGATTGTGTTTTTAAAAAAGTCAATCGAAAAACGGCGGTCTGCGGCTTGCGCTTGAGTGATTGGCGGTAAAAGGTCTGAAGTTATTTCAAATTACTTTCCGCCAATCACCTTTGAGATGGTTGTAATCGTTGATATAAATGGGCTGCCAGGCGCCGTTTATGGCGTGCAGCTCCGAGATACCGCAGGCCTGCCAGGGCCCGTAGCGCCGCCAGTTCCGCGGGCTGCCTTCCATCAGGAGCGCAAAAAGCAGGCTGAGCGTGCCCCAGTGGGTCACAACGAGCAGGCGGCCGCGGGGATGCTGTGCCCGCATCGTCTCGACTGCTGACCTCACCCGAGAAGTGAACTGATCCGGGCGCTCGGCAGTCAGGTTGGAGAATAGGTGTACCAATGGGCGCAGGAACCTGGCGCCTCTTCCATCCGGATCTACGTATTTGAGCGGCTTCCCCTCCAACCACCCAAAATCCATCTCGCGCAATCCGTCGAGTGGTATTGGGGTCAGGCCGAGGGCATTACCCAGGATTTCAGCGGTTTGTACAGCCCTACCCTGCGGGCTGGTATACAAGGCCGCGAAGACTTCCCCTTGCAGCCGGTCTGCAGCCAGGGCAGCGTGCCGCGCCCCGTTTGAGCTTAAAGGGCTGTCTAATCTGCCGTGCAGCAGGCCGCGCTCCGTCCATTCCGTCTCGCCGTGCCGCACCAGGACCAGCTGGATGTCTGATTCTGTCATCACAGTTCGATTTATCCGGCGGCCGGCTCTATCGGGACGGCGCTGCTGGCCGCACAGCGAAATCCGACGAAATCGTTTTTCCGCATGGGCGTATGCATCCGGCGGAAGAACGTCTTGGCCTCTTCGGGCCCATCCAGCCAGTTCCCGCCGCGCAGCGGCATGCGCAAGGGCGAGGGCTTCCCACCGATCCACTCCCAGACGTTGCCGGCCATATCAGCGGTGCCATAAGGGCTGTCCCCTGCTGGTGAATACAACCCGACCTGGGTTGTGCCTTCCGATCCCGTGTTGCAGTTCTTAAAGTTGAAATTGTTCCCCCACGGCCAGGTCCGGCCGTCGGTTCCCCGGGCGGCCTTCTCCCATTCGAGCTCGGTCGGGAGGCGCTTCCCGGCCCATTGGGCATAAGCGTTGGCGCTGTGCCAGGTAACCTGCACCACCGGATGATTGGCTTTACCCTCCGGCCAGGTGCCTCGCCGCCAGTGGGCCGGGTGTTCGTGGCCCGTGGCCTCCACGAACATTTTATACTCGGCGTTTGTGACCGGGAAGCGGTCGATGTAGAAGGCCTCGACGTTCACTTTCTCGCGGTCGGGTCCGAATAAAAACTCTCCGGCAGGCACATACACCATCGGCCGGCCGTCCTTTCCACCGATGAAAAGAGGAACTTGAGTTTCTGCCATTATCCCTTTCCCTTATGACTCGCCGGGCGCCATCTGGCCAGCTGCGCCACCAGCCAGCGATAGGCCAGGCCAAATACCAGGAGATAGTAAAGGATGGTTACCCCTGAGATGAGCGAGTCTGTACTGCCCAGCAGCAGCTGCCCGGGATTCTCTCCGCCCAGGGCGATTTGCACTGCCAGGATCATCCAGGTAAACAGGGTGCTAGCCAGCAGTGCCAGGAAGAAGTATCCCCGGCCCTCAAGTAAAGCCCGGCTTGCCAGAACCCCTTGAACGGCGCTGACCAACAGCAGCGCCGGGCGGAAAAGGATGAGGGCGAGCAGCCCGAGAAGCAGGGTCAGCAGGCTGGCAGTCGCCAGGCCGGATAAAGTTGGCGTCGCCAACTGGCCGTACATCAATCGGAAGCCGGCTCCCACCAGGCTCAGGCCGGTGAAGACCTGTGCAACCAGGCCGACCCCGAAGCCCAGAGCGAGCCCGTTGGGCAGCAGGTCGGCAGCTGGCTCTCTCCGGCGGCGTAACACCAAGACCATCGCGCCGGTGACGAAGGTGGCGGTCACGAGCGCACCGAGCAGCGTGACGATATAGTCGATTGGCTGCCCTGTGAGACCCCGGTCCCCGATCAATCCCTGGCGCAGCAGGCTTTGCAGGAAGAGGCTGGGCAGCAGGGCTACCAACCACAAGCCGATCCCCCAATAGATCAGATCCCGGTTGATAGGGGGGCTGCGCCTGGAAAGCAGCCCAATAGGCAGTCCAGGGGAGAAAATAAATAGAAATCCACTGGTCGCAATCAAAATCCCACGCAGAATCATCCGGCTCTGGCTCCCGGCTACTTATTGCCTGCTTCGCGCGCTTCTACAGCGGTCATGATCTGCTGGAATAGTTTCTCCCCTTCGACCATACCGAAGATGATGGGATCGATATCCTGGACGATGATGTTGAAGGGTGCAGCGGCGGCGGCGATGCTTTTGCGTTTGTAGCGCACCTGGGGAGCGACCAGCACCACATCGACGTAGTGCGCCTGAAAGTCCCAACGGGCGATTTCCGGCGTGGTGATCGCCTGCAGCTCGAATGGTACACCCGCAGATTCGGCTGCATCACGCGTCTTGGCTTCCAGCAAACTGGATGACATCCCCATGGCACAGACCATCAGGACTTTGATGGGTTTTCTCTCGGTCATCTTGCAGCTCCTTCCCTTCAACGATAGGACAGCCCTTTGGTAAGAGGGTGTTTAGAAGGACACAGAAATCCGGAGATTACCTCAGCTTCGGGAAATAATCGCCGTGTACGGCGAGGTAATCATCCAGGATCGCTTTGGCGATATTATACGACGGCACCAGCGGATGCAAGGCCAACGCTTTTACCGCCAGGGTGTAAGAACTCTCGACCGCGGCCTGGATCGTGAGACGTTCGTATGCCTTGACCGTTTTCATCAAGCCCTGCGCGTGATCGGGGATTGGCCCGAAGGCCACAGGCCGGATGACCCCGTGACCCACATGGCAGGTCACTTCGACGACATCGTCGCCGGCCATCCCGGGCAAAGCGCCCCTATTTGGGACGTTCAGGATCAGCGCCTCCGGGCTGCTCGTCAAGGCCCGAATCACGTTGAGCGCGACGGCGGAATAACCCTCTGCGCTTTCGGAGATCTGATCCTCGACCGGCATTTCCATTTGGCCTAACCCTACGTTGGTTTGGTGGTGAGCCGGCTCTCCGGTCTCCAGGGTCATGTACGTTCCGTGCCGCTGGTCCAGGTAGCGGGCATATACAGCCTGGACAGTGAGCGGTGAGGCTTCTTCGTCCCGGATCTGCCGCAGGTTGGCGAAGAGCTCCAGGTTGAATGGCAGGATCTGCTGCGCCCGGCTCTCCCCTGCTCGAAGCAGGTTCTGGACGCATTCCTGAGGGGAATAGAAAAAATACAGGTATTCGTTTGGGATAGCACCCAGGGCTTCCACCAGCTCGATTTCGAATGGCAGGCCGGATAAGGTTGCGCTGCCGTCTTTGAGCGCCCGGATGATGAGTGGCACCTGGTCTTCACCATCCAGGTAAACAGCCTGCAGCCAGCCCAGGTGGTTCAGGCCGTAATACTCGGGGAACAGGCGATCTGGCTGGACATCCAGGATGGCTGCGATCCCGCGAAGCATCCCGGCCGGGTTATCACAGATGCCGACGGCGCGCTCGTAGCCGGCCACGCGGGTGATGGCCTCGGTGACCATACCGGCCGGGTTGGTAAAGTTCAGCAGCCAGGCGCCCGGCGCCAGCTCCCGGACCAGGCGGACGTAGTCGAGCATGACCGG
>DASWHG010000096.1:0-5697 GCA_036393315.1 Anaerolineales bacterium
GCGCCTGCTCACCACACCGCTTCCCAGGACCCTGCTTTCTTTCTTCCCGTTCGTTCTGGTTGCCATGGCGGCCACACTTTTGGCCTCCTTGCAGGGCATCGAAGCCGCCCAGGGCGTTTCGGTGGCAGCGCGAGCCGTGCGCGCCCTGCTGACCCTGGGTCTGGGCGCAGCTGTTTATTTGACCGTGGTCCTCTGGCCGCAAAGCCGGGAAGACCTGCGCTCCTCTTTGCGCTGGTTTTACGCCGGTTTTGCCCTGGCATTGCTTTGGGGCTCGCTCCAGGTCTTCTATGTCGTGCGATTCTCTCCCCACTGGTTCGACCTGCTGAGCAAGATCCAGGAGTATATCTCGACCCGCCGGCTCTTCCCCAACCGGGTATCTGGCCTGACGTTCGAACCTAACTGGTTTGCCGACCAGATCAGCTTCCTGCTCCTGCCCTGGCTGCTGGGGTCCATACTGACCGGGTACAGCGCCTTTTCGTGGCGCTGGCGCTGGCTGACGATCGAATGGCTGATGCTCGGCTGGGCGGTGGCCGTACTCCCGTTCACCTACTCCCGGGCAGGCCTGATCATCCTGGTGGCAACCCTCCTGGTGAGCGTTCTCTTCTTCCGCTCACGGAGAGAGACCGGGTCGGGTGAGAACCGGAGGCTGGGGAAGCTCCCGGTCCGGCGCCTGGCCGAAGGTGCTCTGCTGACCGTGTTCCTGGCCGGCGTGGTCTATTTCACCGGCACGAAAAACGCTTTCTTTGCCCGGATTTGGGATTACTGGCAGCGCCGGCCGGACCAGGGGTACGCCCAATATCTGGCAGGTTACTTCGAGTACCTGGGATTCGGGGCTCGCTTCACCTACTGGCAAACAGCGTATAACATGTATGACTCGCATCCCCTCCTGGGGGTCGGCCTGGGCAATTATGCTTTTTACCTAGAAGAGAATCTTCCCGAACAACCGCTGGCCGCGATGCCGGAGGTGCTCAGGCAGATCGTGCCGGATGTAGGGCGGGACCGGCTGGTTACCTCAAAGAACTTTTACCTCCGGCTGCTGGCGGAAACAGGGCTGGTTGGGACGGCGGCCTTCCTGGCTTTCCTGACGGCCATCCTGGGCTGTGCCCTTTACCTGTGGCTCTCCCCCGGACCGGAAAACCGCTTCTGGGGAACCGCCGGGCTGTTGGGATTGATCGGGTTTTTCCTGGTCGCATTCTCGTTTGATTCTTTTGCCATACCGAATATGTGGGTGGTTTTCGGTTTCATCACCGCCGCTCACCGGTTCTCAAGTCCATGAATAGAACCTGGGTTATCCTTGCTATCGGAATAGGCGTTTTCGCAACCTTGCTGGTCTGCCTTTGCATCTTATTCTCTGGTTTGCTGGGTTGGTTCACCTACCAGTTTAGGCCGGCCGGCTTTCCTGATGGGGCCGAGGTGTTGAAAGCGACCAGCACTCCAATGGTTGTGCGTCCCATCTATCAGACACCGGAGAGCGGTGGCAGCGGCGAAGTCCTGATGATGCCGGTTCCCGACGATACGCTGCGAGCGCTGCAAAATACGGAAGTCCCGATCAACGATCTAATCGACCTGGCCTGGAGGCTGGAAGGCAAGCAGAACGTCCCGGTCACCCTTACCCCGCCCGAAAGCTTTCTGGCAGCCGGGGCAAAACAGGAGTTCTGGGTGACCAATGTCGATACCAATGAAAATTTCCGGATTTCAGCGACGCTCCGCTACGTAACCGATCACGTCTATTTCTGGATTGAAAATGGGGTATCCTACGATCGTGGGGATTTGGAAAAGCTGGCGGAGACTTTTGAGAACCAGATCTATCCGACCAATACGAAATTCTTTGGCAGCGAGTGGTCTCCCGGGGTGGATGGCGATCCGCACCTTTACATTCTGTACGCGGGCGGGCTGGGTTCGAATTTAGCCGGGTACTTCTCCTCTGCGGACGAATACCACCCCCTGGCTCACGAGTACTCCAACGCCCACGAGCTCTTCCTGCTCAACGCAGACAATGCCGAACTGGATGAGGAATTCACCCAGGGCGTTCTTGCCCACGAATTCCAACACATGATCCATTGGTATCAAGACCGCAATGAAGCCTCCTGGCTTAACGAAGGATTTTCCGAACTGGCCGCGTTTTTGAACGGTTATCAAACCGGGGGATTTGACTATGCTTATGCCCGCAACCCGGACTTGCAGCTCAACGATTGGCCGGACAATTCTGGGCAGACCGCTCCTCATTATGGGGCCGGCTTCCTCTTCCTCACCTACTTCCTCGACCGCTTTGGGGAAGAGGCCACCCAGGCCCTGGTCGCTCATCCCGATAACGGCATGGAGAGTATCGACAAGGTCTTAGCCGAAGCAGGCGCTCGCGATCCTCTCACAGGCCAGTTGATCACTGCCGATGATTTCTTCCTGGATTGGATCCTGGCAAATTACGTCCAGGAACACCTGGATGGCGAGGGCCGCTTCGCGTACAGCAATTACCCGGATGCGCCCAGGCCGCTCGAGACAGAGACCCTCCGGGACTGCCCAACCGGGCCTCAAACCCGGGATGTACACCAGTACGGCGTCGACTACATCCGGATCGAATGCCGGGGAGATTACACACTGCGCTTTGATGGCTCGATCCAGGTTGACTTGCTGCCGGTGGACCCATTTTCCGGCGAGTTCGCCTTCTGGTCCAATAAAGGGGACGAGTCCAACATGCAGCTGACCCAGGAGTTCGACTTCAGCAGCCTGGATGGCCCGATCTCATTAACGTATTGGACCTGGTACGACCTGGAGAAGGATTACGATTACCTGTACCTGGTTGCTTCCGTGGACGGCGAGCGCTGGGAAATCCTGACCACGCCATCGGGTACGCCTGAGGACCCATCCGGGAACAGCTATGGGTGGGCCTATAACGGAAAGAGCGGTGAGTGGATCCAGGAACACGTGGATCTTACTCGCTTCGCCGGGCAAAAGGTCCAGGTTCGCTTCGAGTACGTCACCGACGCGGCTGTGAACGGGGAAGGCTTCTTACTGGACGATATCGCGATCCCGGAGATTGGTTATTTCAGCGATTTTGAAAGAAGTGAAGGTGGCTGGCAGGCGGATGGTTGGGTGCGGGTCAGCAATGTGCTCCCCCAGTCGTACCAACTTGCGCTGGTTTCCCTGGGGGAGACAGTGGAGGTCATTTACCTTGCTCTGGGAGTCGACAACTCTCTCGAGATCCCTATTCAGATCGGGGGCGACGTAGAGGAAGTCGTGCTCGTGGTAGCGGGTACCACCCGCTTTACCCGCCAGAAAGCCGGGTATCGTTTTGAAGTAATCCCTTAACTTCCCAGTCGTGGCCCGCGGACTTTCAATGGGGTCTGAATCAGGATCCTTCGGTGCGTTGGGGGGAGCGCAGGGCGGCGAGCTGCCGCTCCAGCTCGGCGCGCCTCTGGACCGCAGCCTGGTTGACCTCTGACTGGATCCGTTCGGCGCGAGCACGCATCTGTTCGCGGAGTTCATCCCCGGAAGCCGGTGCAAACAGGATGGCGAGTGTGGCTCCCACCAGGCCGCCCCAAATTGTGCCGGAAATAAAACTGCGTGCACGTCTCATTTTTTTCCTCCTAATTTGATGAATCTCTACTCATCATTACGAGTGGTGCGCGGAGATTGCGGCAGAGCCGCAACTCTCCAAGCGCCCAACTTTTATTTGGCTTTGCCAATTCTTATCCCCCTCCAATTATAATTCCGCTGGAACGATTCTGTAATGGACGTGTAGGATGATTGACGTGTCTTTCCCGCTCATCGATTTGCACCGGCACCTGGAGGGTTCGGTCCGCCTGCAGACCATCCTCGATCTCAGCCGCAAGCACAACCTGCCCCTGCCCGCCTCGGATATCGAGAGCTTGCGCCCGCACGTCCAGATAACCGAACCGCAGCCTGGTGTGATGGCCTTTATCGAGAAAATGAAATGGATGGTAGGTGTGCTGGTCGATTACGAGGCCTGCTACCGGATCGCGTCCGAGACCGTCGCAGACGCCCACTCAGAAGGCCTGGATTACCTGGAGCTGCGCTTCAGTCCCTGGTTCATGGCCGAGCCGCACGGACTGGATCCGGAAGGCATCGTGGAGGCAGTTGCCGGCGGCGCAGCGGCCGGTTCACGGGAAACCGGGCTGCAGGTCAACCTGATCGGCATCCTGAGCCGGACGTATGGGCCTGAAGCGGCGGACCAGGAACTGGAAGCTTTGCTGCGCCACCGGGATCACCTGGTAGCACTCGACCTGGCCGGCGACGAGGCGAATTATCCCGGCGAGCTGTTCGTAGGGCACATGCGCCGGGCCGGAGAGGCAGGCTTGCACATCACCGTCCATGCCGGGGAAGCCGCTGGGCCGGAGAGCATCTGGCAGGCGATTCGCGAACTCGGCGCGGAGCGGATCGGCCACGCTGTTCGAGCCTTGGAAGACCCGGTTTTGATGGACGCCCTGGCCAGCCGGCGCACCGGTATCGAAGCGAACCTGACCAGCAACGTCCAGACCAGCACCGTGCCGGACTATGCCAGCCACCCGCTGCGCCGCTTCCTGGAGCACGGGCTCCTGGGGACCATCAACACCGATGACCCCAGGGTCAGCGGCATCGACCTGGCCTATGAGTACCGGGTCGCCGCTCCGGCTGCCGGGTTGTCCCCCGGACAGATCCGTCAAGCCCAGCGCAACGCGCTGGCAGCAGCCTTCCTGCCAGAGGCTGAGAAACGCGCCTTGCTTGCTCGCAGACCGGGGAACCAAACCTGAAATGAACCGTTTGATCCTGTCCGTGGGAATGCCGCGGGCCGGCTCCGGCTGGCACTACAACCTGGTACACGACCTGGTCGTGGCTGGCGGAGGAGCGGTTTCGCAGCAGGTCCGACGCCGGTATTTCCTCAGGCGGATCCTGACCGAGGTGAACTGCAACATCGGGCATCTCGGGGCACACCGCCTGCTCCCGGTGTTGGTGCCCGTTCTGTTGGGAAGCACGTTCACGGTCAAGGCCCACGCCGGGCCGACCCCGCTGGCCCTGTCCCTGGTGAGGCGCGGGCTGGTCCTTCCCACTTATATCTACCGGGACCCGCGCGCCGCGCTGCTTTCGGCGTACGAATACGGCCAGCGCGGCCTGGCAGAAGGCCGGCGCAATCCGTTCTCCGGGCTCACGACGCTCGAGCAGGCCGCTGAGTTCATGCAGCCCTACGTCCGTATTTCGGAGGCCTGGCTGGCCTGCGAGCAGGCGCTCCACGTCCGGTATGAAAGCCTGGTAGACGACTACGAATCCGAAGCGGGCCGCCTGGCCCGCTTCTTGAGTCTGCAGGATCGCCCGGAGGTAGTGCGAGGTACGATCGAGAAATACGGCCCGGAGCGCGGGGAGGCCCGTCAGAGAGGCACCCACTTCAGCCACGGAAAGGCCGAGCGCTTCCGGGCGGTTTTCACACCAGATCAGCTCGAAAATTTCAACCGGATGTTTTGCCCCTACCTGGAGCGCATGGGGTACGCCCTGTAAATTTATCTTTTCTCTCCACTCCCGCTTGGCAGTACCTCATCGCTCTCCTTGATCATACAAAGCTACCTGCCAGGCTGTAAATGGGGGATATCCCTATATAAAAAGGGGAATTTCCCTAGGAAAATATTTTCGATCCTTCATGCTGCGGCAGAAACTGTTATGCATCTGAGAAGCCGCATGATGTATAATTGATTTGCCGCTCGAATCCCT
>DASWHG010000097.1:0-10370 GCA_036393315.1 Anaerolineales bacterium
CCAGTATTACTGGAAGTTCTCGTCCTGCCGCCGGCGTAGCTTCACCACCGGGCTGCTCTCGTCCAGCTGGACGTCCTCCCAGGTGATGATCGCGCCTTGAAGTACAGGCCGGACCAGCCTGGCGCCCGGCGCCAGGCCAACCGGCAGGGCGTTCAACGCGTGCGCCGCTTCTGCCCGATCCATGACGCCGTAGAAAGTGAAACCGCCGAAATCGTCCAGCCGCTCGCCCGCTCGCAAAGGACGTTTGGCGACGGTCATCACCTCGGCCACCGGCCGGTCTAAAGGCACCAGTGTACTTTGCTTGTAGAGGAAGGCGCGCGCCACTGAAATCGGAGCCTCCAGGAACCAGAGATGGTAGGGGCGGAAGAAGGTGTAATACTTGCCCTTCCCGACCTTGAGATACTCCAGGTCGGCCTGGATCCGCTCGTCCCCGATCCTCACGGTGACGAAGACCCCTCCAGCCATGGCGCTGCCCTGCACGAAATCGACCGCGCCCGGGAATTTCGTGATGCCGCCGTCCTCTTCCAGGGCGAACACCTGGGAAACCGTCTCGAGCGTCGCTTCGGGCCCGCACATCCCGCGCTGCATCGGCAGGCAGCCGGTCGCGTTGGCGGCGCAGGTCATCTCGAACATGGTCTTCGTCCCGTCCACGTACGAAGCGACCTGGTAAGGATCCTTCCCGGCGCGGCGAGCCGATTCCGCCACGTTGTCCGGGGTAGCGGAGGGATCCAGCGGGTTGTTCTTGCCCTTGCCGATGACGACCGGCTCGTATCCTAATGTGGACACAAAATCCCAGAGCTCCATCAGGCAGCCGGGCTCATCACCGGAGGAGACCGTGTAAAGGACACCGGCCTGCTGGGCCATGCGGTTGAGGATCCTCCCGACGGTCACGTCGGCCTCGATGTTCACGAGCACGACATCTTTGCCGTGTTCGATGCAGGCTAAGGCCGTCTCGGCGCCGGTAGCGGGGGAGGGGGTGACGTCAGCGACGATGTCCACGCTCTCCAGTTGGGCCGCCAGGGTGTACGAGCCGGTGATCACTTGCTTGCCGGCCCGGAGGGCATCCTCGGCCAGCCCCGGCGCCTCGGCCTCGACGATGTCTTCCTGTCTCAGACCGGTTGCGAGGAAAGCGTTCCTTGCGGCGCGGGTGTCCACGTCGGCCAGCACCCTGATCTGCATGCCGGGTACGTGCGCGACCTGGGCGACGAAGCCGCTCCCGATCCAGCCTGCGCCGCTCACCCCGACTCGGATCGGGCGGCCCTCGTGTTCCAGTTTGGCCAGTTCCTGGTGAAGCATGGAAACACTCCTAACGCTGCTTGGCAGCAAAGGCTTCTCGTGCGGCCGCGGCGATGTCGGCAGCGGTCAGGTGATATTTGACCAGCAGGTCGTCCGGGTCGGCCGATTCGACGTACACGTCTTGCAGGCCGACGAACCGCATCGGCACCGGGTACGAACCCGCCACCACCCGGGCGACGTTGCTGCCCAGGCCGCCCTGGAGCAGGTGCTCCTCGGCGGTGACGATGGCCCCCGTCTCGCGGGCTGCCGCTTCCAGCGCGGCCCGGTCCAGCGGGCGCAGGGTGTGCAGGTCGAGCACGCGCGCCTGGATTCCTTCCTCGGCCAGCTGCGCAGCCGCGTCCAGGGCGGCCGCCACCATCAGACCGCAGGCGACGATCGCCAGGTCTTCTCCCTGGCGGACCACGTTGGCTTTGCCGATCTCGAAGGGACAATCTCCTTCCGGATAGATGTGCGGCATCGCCACCCGGCTGGAACGAAGGAACACGGGCCCGACGTGATCTGTGGCTGCCTGGACGGCTGCGTGCATGCTGGCCGGGTCGCTGGGCACCAGGATCACCATGGTTGGCAAGCCGCCCATCAGCGCCAGGTCCTCGATCCCCATCTGGGTCGGCCCGTCCTTGCCCAGCGTGATCCCGCCGTGGCTTCCCAGGATCTTGGCGTTGAGGTTCGACATGGCAATCGCCAGACGGATCTGGTCGTAGGCGTTGCACAGCAGGAACGAAGAGAAGCTGGTGATCCAGGGAATGAAGCCGCAGCCAGCCAGGCCAGCGCCGACGCCGACCAGGTTGCTCTCGGCGATGCCCAGGTTGAAAAAGCGTTCCGGGAAGGCCTGGCGGACGTACTCCGCCTTGGTGGAGTTGCCCAGGTCGCCGTCCAGGACCACCACCCTAGGGTTGTTGGTGGCGACCTCCAGCAGAGCGTCTCCAAAAACATCTCGCATGGGTTTGCTGGGTTTCAATCCAGCCTTTTCTCCTAAGCGCATAGGATCTCCTCGCGGGCTTTCGCCGCCTGTTCCGGATTGAGCGCCCGCCCGTGGAAGGTGAAGTCGGCTTCGACGAAGGATACACCTTTGCCCTTGACCGTGTGGGCGATGAGGATGGCAGGTCGATCCTGGATGGACTTCAACTCCTGGAGGGATTCGATCAGGGCGCCCAGGTCGTGCCCGTCTACCTCTGAGACGTACCAGCCGAAACTGCGCCATTTTTCCGCCAGCGGCTCGAGGGCCATCTCCCGGCTGATCGGTCCGGTCTCCTGGAATTTGTTGTAATCCAGGATGGCGGTCAGGCGGCCGGCCTTGAAGTGAGCGGCTGCCATGGCCGCTTCCCAGATCTGGCCCGCCTCGCACTCGCCATCCCCCAGCAAGACGTAAACCCGGTAGTCCAGGCGGTTCAGCCTTCCGCCCAGGATATGGCCAAGGCCCACCGACAGGCCCTGTCCCAGCGACCCGGTCGTCGCCTCCACGCCGGGCATCATCCCCTGGATGGGGTGCCCCTGCACCGGGCTGTCGATCTGGCGCAGCCGCCAGAGCTCCTGCCGGTCGAAGTAGCCGGCGTGCGCCAGGACGGCATAAAGGGCCGGGGCTGCGTGGCCTTTGCTCATGATGAAACGATCGCGGTCAACCCACCACGGGTCCCCCGGCTCGTAGCGCAGGATCCCGCCAAAGAAGAGGGCGGTCAGGATCTCTACGGTGGAGAAAGAACTGGACGGGTGCCCGGAACCTGCCAGGGTCGTCATCTCAAGGATATCCAGGCGGATTTGCCTGGCTTTCTCCTTGAGTGCTAGCAGGTCGAGTTCCTGAGAGACGGTTTGAGTCATACGTGCTCCATTTCACGCGCTGGATTGGGCTAAGAAATCTTCTACCTGGGCGGCCGTCGGCAGGGCCGGGATGACCCCCTGGGTTTGGGCCGTCAGAGCGCCGACGGCATTGGCATACAACAAAGCCTGGGCCAACCGGTCGGGCGTGATCGCGGCGATTGGCTGGCCTTCTGCCAGAAGCCGGCAGAGCAGTCCGGCGACGAATGCGTCGCCGCAGCCGGTCGCGTCGACCGTGTGGACCGGAAAGGCGGGCACAAAACCGCTGCCTGCCCTCGCCTGGAAGAAGCTGCCTCGCGGGCCCAGGGTCACCACGCATAGGGAAGGACCGAGCTCGAGAAGGGAGCGAGCGGCAGATTCGAAGTCCTCGCACCCGGCCAGCAGATTGAGTTCCATCTCGTTGACCTTGAGCAGGTCGACGGAGGGGATGATCGCCAGCGCTCTTTCGATGGCCTCGGCCGGCTCCTTCCACAGGCTTGGCCGGTAGTTGACGTCGTAAGAGATTTGGGCGCCGGCTTCCCGGGCGATGCTCACGGCCTCGAAAGTGGCGCTGCGGGCGGGTTCGGCTGTCAGGCTCAAGGAGCCAAAGTGTAAAAAGTGGGTCCCGCGCAGCAGCGAACGGTCCAGGTCTGTGGGCGTTAATCGGATGTCCGCGCCTGGGTTGCGGTAGAAGACGAATTCAGCTGAGTTCTCATCCGGCATGGCGATGAAAACCAGAGTCGTACGGGCTTCTTCGTCGTACCTCAGGCCCTGCGTGGAAACCCCTTCGGCATTCAAGATGTCTTCCAGGAAATGTCCGAAGATATCCTCTCCCACCTTGCCGATGAAGGCGCTCTGAGCGCCGAGCCGGGCCACTGCCACGGCCACGTTCGCCGGCGCGCCTCCGGGTTTTGGCCGGAAGGCAGATACCTCGGTCATGCTCCGGCCGATCTCTGCCGGGAACATGTCGATCAAGAGCTCACCGAGGCAGACGATGTCCATGCTTCAGGCTCCGCCGAGCATACGCCGCATCAGCTGCGAGATCTTTATAGCATCGGATGTCTGGAAGCACTCGAGCAGCTCCTCTTTGGGGACGCGGTCCAACAGCTCGAAGCCAAACTTCAGGTTGCGGATGCTCTCATCGACCGCTTTTTCGGCCGGTTCGCGATAAGGGAACAGGTCCAACCCATACCAGCCATCGTAACCCCACTCGCGCAGCCAGAACAAAGCCTCCAGGGTCTCCCACAGGTTGACCGTCCCGACGATCACGTCGTCGTCGAACAGCTTCCAGTTGTCGTTCCAGTGAGTGTGGAACAGCTTCCCGTACCGGCAACATAGCGCGATGGACTCGGCCAGGTTCTCTTTCATGATCAAGGCGTGGCCCATGTCGATGTTCACCCCGAAGTTCGGGCGATTGATCTCATTCACGATCGTCATGCAGTGGCCGATGGTGGGCAGCATGATGTGGGTGCGGGGTTCAAAGGCTTTGTATTCCACGACGATCTTTTGCTGAGGGTTGTAGTCGACCCACTCCGTCAGGCACTCGACCAGGTTCTCCAGCCGCTGGCGGTGGTCGATCTGGAAGGGATAATCGAAGCCATCCTGGGCGGGCCAGTAGACCATCACCTCTGCTTGCATGTAAGCGGCCAGGTCGGTGGTGCGCTTGGCCAGGTCGATCGCGGCGCGGCGCAGCTCCCGGTCCGGGTTGCTAAACTGGCCGAACATCCAGCGCGGGTCAACCCAAAAGTGGGGGCAGAACTGCACGATCTTCATGCCGAGGTCGTCTGCCAGGCGCTTGAGGCTTTTATAGTTATGGTCGGTGACTTCCGTGGGGTAATGCATCTCCAGGCCACCGACGCCAGGGATGCTCGCCGCCAGCCGGAAGCGCTCCTCGATCGTCCGGTCGGGCCGGTAGCCCTGCTTTACGAACCGGTCGCTGGTCGCTCCCAGGAACCAGATCCCACAGGAGACTTTGATGTCATGCATGTTGCACCTCCTGCCCGGCGCGCCCGGGCGGTAATCGATTTGACTGGATTGGCCAGGAGCCGGAAGGGTCCGGTTTTCGTATGTTGCCGGGTTGCATCATTTACTCGTTGCCTGCAGCCTTACTCGTGGAGCTCGTTGTACAGTGTGTAGCGATCGCCGCGGTGGTAGAGGCGCAAGAATTCCACCGGGATGGATTCCTGCGAAAATGAGACTCTTTCGATCGTAAGGAGGGCGGAGCGTGGTTTGATCTCCATCACGTCCGCCAGGCGTTTAGGAGCGTCAACCGCCCGGATCAGCTGTCTGGCCCGTACCAGACGGATGCCGTAATCACGTTCCAAGATTTCTCGGAGCGGCTGGGCGGCATAGTCGTGCTGCAGCACGCCCGGGCAGTAGCGGTGCACCAGGAAAGATTCTTCGATGCTCATGGGCTCGTCGTCCGCCAGGCGAAGCCGCTCCACACAAGCCAGCGGTTCTCCAGCCTCGACCTCGAGTTTTTCGGCGATATCGAGGGAGGCAGGGACGAGGCTGGCGGAGAGGATTCGGGTGCCTGGCTTGAAGCCTCTTTGGCGCATGTCTTCGGTGAAGCTGATGATGCGCACCATGGACTGCTCCAGGGTGGGGTGAGCGACGAACGACCCCCGGCCGCGCTGCCGGTAGATCAGCCGCTCTGTAACCAGCAGGTCGAGCACCTGGCGGACGGTGTTGCGGCTGACCTGGTACAGCTCGGTCAGTTCGGATTCCGCCGGGATCATGTCTCCAGGTTTCCATTCTCCGTGTGCGATCTTTCCTCGAAAGATCTCGTAGAGCTGTTGGTAGTAGGGCAGCTTGCTGCGCCGGTTGATATTCTCGGTGAACATTTCTGCAATCAAGAACAGTTGAAGGGAGGATTCATTGGAAAAGGGTTGGGCGCTCGGAGAGTTGCGGCTCTGCCGCAATCTCCGCGCACCACGAGTAATGATGAATAGAGATTCAACAAATAAGGACTTGTCGAAATAGGCGAAATGGATTAATATACCAACATTCTAATGTTAGATTGTACACTCGAAACTGCTCTTCGTCAATGTATTTTGGTTTGTCTACAAAAAGTGGGGCGAATGGTCCATTATCGCCCGCCCATCGGCTCGTAAGTGGAGAATTCAACTCTTTTTAGTGGCAGTTTTAGTAAAAAAAGGGAAAAAGTGGGAGAAAAATCTGTGCTGCTGGAGGGAGCGTAAAAAAAGATTGACAAACGTGAAATTGGTGGTACAATTTAGTTTGTTGATGCAACAAATCAAACCTGGGGGGGAATGCTCGGAGATGTAGTTCTTTACTTTTCTTACCGGTTCTTTTTTATTGAAGTCATGGACTGAGTCGTCGGTTTACATCGCACGATCGATTTAGATCGCACGATCGGTTTTCATCGCACGATAAGCGCTCGGCGTTTTCGCTGCCAGACCCTATACTTAACCGCAACTGCCTGGTTTACCCCGGCAGGTCTCAGAGAGGTCGTGTATCTACGTGGCAGGACAGCAGCATCGCTCAGGTCAATATCGCTTCAGAACCGGTGATCAGGCGCTCGTGCGCCAGATCAACCTCTCGGTGATCATGCACCACCTGCGCGAGAATGCCCCCATCTCGCGCGCGGCTTTAGCAGAGACAACTGGATTAAATAAAACCACCGTATCCAGCCTGGTGCGAGAGCTGATCGAGCGCCAGTTTGTGCGTGAGGTGGGTTTCGAATCCTCCGGAAGCAGGCGGGGCGCTGGCCGCCTGGCAGTGCTCCTTACCCTGGATCCGGGGGCCGGATTCATCGTCAGCGCAGAGATCGGCGTCGATTTCCTCTCCGTCGTCTGCACCAATTTTGCCCCGGAAATCATCTGGCGTCAAAAGGAGACGATCACCCCGGACTTGGGCCAGCACGTGATTCTAGATCGCGTGCTGGCCCTTTTGCGCCAGGCCGTTGCGATAGGGCGCGATACCTGCAACAACATGCTGGGAATCTCCGTCGGCGTGCCCGGTCTGGTCGACCAGGCGAGCGGGACGCTGCTTTTTGCACCCAACCTTGGCTGGCAGGATGTCCCACTGGGAAAGATCCTGTCGGACGCGTTTGACGTCCAGGTATTGGTAGACAATGAAGCCAGTGTCGGCGCACTGGGCGAGCATTACTTTGGCGCGGCGCAGGGCTTCGACGATGTGCTCTATATCAGCGCCGGGGTCGGTTTGGGAGGTGGGATCGTCCACAGCGGCCGGATCTACAGCGGGGTGGCTGGCTTTGGGGGCGAATTCGGCCACATGACGATGGATCCGCAGGGCGATCTTTGCAATTGCGGCAACCGCGGTTGTTGGGAAACCCAGGTCAGCCAGCGCGCCTTATTCCGATACGTGCGCACGGCCATCGAGCGCGGATACGTGAGCATGCTGACCGGCATGACCAAAGGAGATCTCTCCCAGCTGACCGTCCCCCTGGTTGCCGAGGCGGCTGATGCCGGCGACCCTCTGGCGCTCGAAGCCCTGGAGCGCATCGGCCATCATCTGGGGATCGGGATCGCCTCGTTGGTGAATGCTTTGAATCCAGAACTGGTGGTTTTTGGGGGAATATTAAGTCTGGCAGGTCAATATCTGTTACCAGCCGTAGAGCGCGAACTGAAACAGCGCGCCCTGCGCTGGAACCGGAGCGCTACCCAGGTGGTGTTAGCCCGCCATGGTTTTGATGCCTGCGTGATGGGGGGGGTCGCAAGGGTGTACCAGGCTATTTTGGCGGAACCCGATAACATCCGAAGGCAGGCTGCCTGGGCTGTGCCAGCGCAAGTCATCAACTCAACAGATGGCATGAGTCGAAAGGAGGTGAGGAGCCAGGCAGAGTGATCTTGATCGACCGAAAGCGCAGTTTAACATGGAAACCTTTTCAAACTCTCAGAAGGAGAAGACAAACATGATGAAGAAACTACTGATGGTGCTGATGGTCTTTGTTCTCGTGACCCTAGCAGCTTGTGCGGGCCAGCCAGCCGCGACCCAAGCTCCTCCGGCCGCGACCGAAGCCCCAGCCGCGACCGAAGCGCCTCCAGCAGCCAGCGGTGTTACCGAGCTGAACATCCTGTGGGCGCAGTGGGATCCGGCAGATTACCTGCAGCAGGTTGCGAATATTTACGAACAAGAAACCGGCATCAAGGTGAACGTGATCCAGGAGCCCTGGGGATCGTTCGGTGACCGCTTCTTCACCGAGATGGCGGCCAAAGGCACCGCCTGGGACATGGTCATCGGCGACAGCCAGTGGCTTGGCCAGGGCGCTACCCAGGGTCACTACCTGGAGATGACCGACTTCCTGGTTGGGGAAGGGATCGCTGATACCGTCACCGAAGCCACCCTGACCTACTACGGCGAGTACCCGACCGGCTCCGGCACGTACTGGGCTTACCCGACCGAGGGTGACGCGGACGGCTGGGCTTACCGTCGAGACCTGTTCGAGAACCCCGACGAAATGGCTGCCTTCGAGGAAGAATACGGCTACCCGCTGGCTATCCCCGAAAACTACGAGCAGCTGATGGACATCGGCAAATTCTTCACCCGCCCGGATGCCGGCCTGTACGGCGTGGCCATTTACACCCAGAAGGACTACGATGCTCTCACCATGGGCGTGGAGAACACCATGTTCTCCTGGGGGGCCGACTGGAAGGACGAGAACAACAACGTGATGGGCATTGTGAACTCGGACAAGGCAGTCGAGGCGGTCCAGTTCTACCGCGACCTGTACGAGTGCTGCCAGGCGCCCGGCTTGAGCAATGCTTTCTTCACCGAGACCAACGATGCCTTCATCAGCGGCCAGGCGGTCATGGCGATGAACTACTTCGCCTTCTTCCCGGCGCTGGCGAGCCCCGGCATCAACCCGCATGCCGAGAACACGGGCTTCTTCCCCAACCCAGAAGGCCCTTACGGGGACCGCTTCGCGGCCCTGGGAGGCCAGGGTATGAGCATTATCTCCTACATCAGCCCTGAGCGCCAGGAAGCCTCCAAGGACTTCATCCGCTGGTTTGCACAGGAAGAGGTCCAGGCCAAGTGGGCAGAGCTGGGTGGCTACACCTGCAATAAGAACGTGCTCCAGTCGGAAGCGTTCCTCACCGCGACGCCCTTCAACCCGGCCTTTGCCGAAACCATGAACTTCGTCAAGGACTTCTGGAACATCCCGGTCTACGGTACCCTGCTCGAGGTCACGCAGCGTGAACTGAGCGCCTTCATCGTTGAAGGCCGTGGAACGGCGAAAGAAGCGATGGATAACATCGCCCAGGAGCACGACAAGACCCTGAAAGAGGCCGGCTTCATCAAGTAAGACCCTGACCCGTTGTTTTTCGACCGCATTTTGAAGGGGGAGGCAGCCACCGCTGCCTCCCCCGGATGAAGTCACGAATTAAGAGAGGCGGTATTATGTCCTCAGTGGAGTCCGTAAGTGGAAGGATAAGCAGCCGGAAGGTGGCACCTCGGCGACGCTATCTCAGCGATCGTGCCATCATAAACTTGTTCATCTGGCCAACCCTGCTTCTGTTGATCCTGATGAACATCTTTCCCTTGTTCTACAGCCTGTACCTTGGGTTTACGAACTACTCGGCCATCTCGGGCCAGCCACCCATTTGGGTTGCCTTCAAGAATTTTAGCGATATCCTGAACGACCAACAGCTTTGGAAATACTTCGCCACGACCGGGCGATATGCGGTGCTATCGGTCGGCCTACAAACGATCTTGGGTTTCGGCCTGGCTATGCTGGTCCGCGAGAAATTTAAAGGCAGCGGTCTGGTCACGACCCTGATCCTGATCCCCATGATGATCTCTCCGGTGGTCGTTGGCCTTTTCTGGAAGCTGATGTACAACCCGACTTTCGGTTTCTTCAATTACCTTATCGGCCGGCCGAACGCCATCTCCGGACCGGATATGCTGGCCAGCAGCTGGGCGCGTCACCCGGTGCCCGGCCTGGCGCTGTGGGCGGTCGTGATCGTAGACGTATGGATGTGGAGCCCGTTTGTGATGCTCCTCGTTCTCTCCGGGTTGAAAGCCATCCCGGAATACCTTTACGAAGCCGCGGCCATCGACCGGGCCAGCACCTGGTTCCAATTCTGGCGGATCACCTTGCCGCAGGTTGCCCCTTTACTCTTGATTGCCATCCTATTCCGCACGATCGAGGCTTTCAAGTCTTTTGACCTTGTGATGGGCATGACAGGAGGTGGCCCGGGCGACCAAACGGAGCTCATTGCAGTGAACCTCTACCGGCAGGCCTTCCTCGGCCAGTGGCAAACCGGACGGGCAAGTGCGCTCGCCTACATCATCTTGAT
>DASWHG010000098.1:0-5198 GCA_036393315.1 Anaerolineales bacterium
CACCCCACTTCCCCCGTTTTATTGAAATGATACTTTTTCACCGCCTAATTGGGCGGGAATATTAAACTCTGGAAAGCGGGTAATTTCCTTAATATGTAAGTATCACCCGCTAAAGTGATTATACGTTGCGGCGGTAGAAAAGTCAAAGATATTAAGATTAAGATTGAATGAATCACTCGGCTGAGAACTCTCTGGCCTGGTTGCCCAGTGTTTCCAGGGTTTCAACCAGGCGTTCCGGCCAGCTCTCATCCGCATTGAAAGGCATCCATAGCGCGGTTTTCCCGATCCGGACGCGCGGGTCGAGGGCCGGGAGGCTGGATGGAGGGGAGCCGCTGCGGAAACGCATCACGATTTGCTCGCCCTCGGCGCCGAGGGAGGCCAGACCGGCAGCTTCGGCATACAGTTTGATCTTCAATTGGAACAGCAGGTTGCGGACGGGTTCAGGAGGCTCTCCGAACCGGTCGAGGAACTCTTCCAGCAGAGCATCGACTTCTGCAATGGTGCGCAGGTCTGCGATTCGCCGGTACAGGCGCAGGCGCATGTTCTTGTCCGGTACGTAGCTGGAGGGCAGGCTGATTGGCAGGGGTAGGTCGACCGTGACTAAAGGCCTGTGGACGATCATCGCCGCCGCCAATTTCTCAGAAGGAAGACCACCTTCGCCATGCTGGCGGGAAACGGCCTCGGTCAGCAAGCGGGTATAAAGATGAAAGCCCACGGCAGCGATGTGGCCGTGCTGGCGGGTTCCGAGGATATCGCCCGTTCCACGGATTTCGAGATCGCGCATGGCGATAGAAAACCCGGCCCCGAGCTGCGTATTTTCGGCGATTGTTTCCAGGCGCTGGCGGCCCTCAAAAGAAGGGTGCTTCTGGCGGTGTTTGAAGAAATAAGCGTAGGCGCGCTGGGCGCCCCGCCCGACCCGGCCGCGCAGCTGGTACAGCTGGGAGAGGCCGAAGGTATCCGCCCGGTCGACGATCAAGGTGTTGGCGTTGGGGATATCCAGGCCGGATTCGATAATGGAAGTGCTCAGCAGGACGTCGATCTCGCCGGCGGAGAACTGCTCCATGCGCCTGGAAAGCTGGTCTTCATCCAACTGGCCGTGAGCGACGGCGATGCGAGCTTCGGGGATGAGCTGCTCGAGATGCCTGCGCATAGCCGATATCGTCTGGACCCTGTTGTGGACGAAGAAGACCTGTCCCCCGCGCTCCAGCTCGCGCAGGATCGCCTGGCGCACCAACCGCTTTGAGTAAGGTCCGACGTGGGTCACGATCGGCAGGCGCTCCTCAGGCGGCGTATTGATCGTGGAGATATCTCGCACGCCGGTCAAGGCCATGTAGAGCGTGCGCGGGATCGGCGTGGCGGTCAAAGTTAATACGTCCACCTCGGTCCGCATCCGCTTCAAGAATTCTTTATGGGTAACCCCGAAGCGCTGTTCCTCGTCGATGATCAGAAGCCCTAAGTCCTTGAATGCGACGTCGCTTTGAAGCAGGCGGTGAGTGCCGATAACGATATCGACGCCCCCCAATGCCAGGCGAAGAAGGATCTCGCGCTGCTGCTGAGGCGTCCGGAACCGGGAAAGCATCTCCACCTCGACCGGGAAGGCAGCCAGGCGCTCACGGAACGTATTGAAATGCTGTTGGGCAAGCACCGTCGTTGGCACCAGCACTACGACCTGCCGGCCGTCCATCACGGCCTTGAAGGCCGCTCGCAAGGCCACCTCGGTTTTCCCATAGCCCACGTCGCCGCAGATCAGGCGGTCCATCGGCCGGGGATTTTCCATATCCTGTTTGACTTCGGCGATGACGCGGGCCTGGTCATCGGTCTCCAGGTAGGGGAAGCTGGCCTCCAGCTCCTGCTGCCAGGGCGTGTCCGGGCTGAAGGCATAACCGGTAACCACCTGGCGCTGTGCATACAGATCCAGCAGATCTTCGGCAATTTCTTCGACCGCCTCTTTTACTCGTGATTTTACGTTGCGCCATTCGACACCCCCTAACCGGCTGGGAGATGGCAGGCGGCTGTCGGGGCCGACGTAACGGGTCAGGCGGTCTGCCTGGTAGACCGGGACAAACAATTGGTCGCCCTCGGCATATTCGACGGCCAGGTATTCCCGTTCGACCCCATCGACCGTGCGGTTCACCAGCCCTAAGAACCGCCCGATTCCGTGATCGACGTGAACCACCCAGTCGCCTACCTGGAGGTCGGCATAGGCTGATTCCGGGGCTTCGGCCACGGCCCTGTGGCGCAGGCGCGGCTCGGGCCGCCGCCAACCGAAGATCTCGCCATCGGTCAGCAGGTGTAAGACCGGTCCTGTGGGTGGTGTCAGAATCCAGCCTTCACCCAGGCTCCCCTCGATAAAATCAACGACCCGGCTCTCCGGTTCAGGGACCGGCAGATGCTGCTCAGCCCAGAGCTCGCCCAGCCGGGCGGCCTGGCGGGAGGCGACGATAACCCTGTCCCCGGCCTGCGTGCGCTGCACGAGGTGCTCGAGTAGGGGCTTAAGCCGGCCGCCGAAGCGCGGGCCGGCCGTGAAGCGGGAGGCCAGCTCCGAGCTCTCAGGCGTACCGGAAGGGCCCAGCTCTAAGGCCAGATGGGAGGAGAGCGAATCAAGGATCTCGCTTAAGGTCAGGTAGGGAAGCGGGAAGTCAGATGGCAGAGTCCCATCTTCGATATAATCTGCGCGCAGTTCGACGGCCTGTTCTTCGACTTCCTGGACCGTTTCCTGCAGCTCCTCGAGATTATCTACCAGGACGAGGGCATGGCGCGGCAGGTAATCCAAAAGGCTGGCCGGTGAGGGGTGGAGCAAGGGGATGTGAAAATCCGATAACCTCGCGCCATCTCCGGAGCCGTTGTCTGGAGAAGGGGCTGCCTGGTGCTGCCCGGGAAGGAACTCGCGCGCCGGTGTGAGCAGCAGCAGCTGCTCGGGCTGCAGCGAGCGCTGCGTGGCTGGATCAAAGCGGCGCAGCGTATCGATCTCATCTCCGAAGAACTCGAGCCGTACCGGCTGTGGATTGGCCGGCGCCCAAACGTCGAGGATGCCTCCACGCCGGGCGAATTGGCCGGGAGCGATCACCGTATTAACAGGTTCGTAGGCCAGGGCCACCAGAGTGCGTGCCAGCTCCTCCGGAGAGATGACCTGCCCCGGCTTGAGGATCCGGACCGCTTTAAGGAAATCACGCCTGGGTAAGGTGCGAGTCATGAGCGCCCGGGCTGAGGCGACGATCAGAGGCGGACCATCGGGCTGGGGCGCTTTGGGAATATGGTAAGAAGCCAGGGTGGTGAGAACGAGCAGGCGATCACGCCTGGTGGCCTCCCCCCAGGGCGCATTCTCGTAGAAGAGCGGCGTCGGTTCCGGGAAGTATTGGCGGAGGGCTGCGGGCGCGAGCAGAGCCAGCTCGTCCATGAGACTCAACGCCCGGTCCGTCCGGTCGGTGAGCAGGAGGATCGGTCGCTGCAGTTCGGCATGCAGCGCGGCCAGGACGGGGAGGCGTGCAGCGCGCCGCAATCCCAGGCTGCGAGGTGAAAGATCCTGCCTGTCTAAGGATTCCCCGTCCGTCCCGGATCGCAGAGAGACGACCAGGCTTTGTGCGGATTCAACGATCGGTTGGAGAAGGTTTTCTAACGTCATTTGTCAAGTTCAGGTTGAAACTTACAGTTATTCGATAAGCGGTTCGTCTGTTCCGATCCCCACGCTCACTGGCTGTTCTCCAAGGGTCCGTTATACCGGTTCATGGCTGCCGGCAGCCCTTCCTCGACGAAGACGAGGACGGCATCTACGGCGCGATCCAGGATCTCGGGGAGGAATTCCGCCTGAGCACGGGAGAAATCCTGGAGAACATACGCGGCTGCATCCATCCGCCCGGGAGGCGGGTCGATGCCAAGCCGCAGCCGGGGGAAATCCTGCGTGCCGAGGCGCTCGATGACTGAAAGCATCCCCTTCTGGCCGCCAGCGCCTCCCGTGGGGCGCAGCCGCAGGGTGCCAAGGGGGAGGTCAACGTCATCGTAGGCCACCAGCAGGTGTTCGAGGGGGACTTTGTAGAAGCGCAGCAGCCCCGCCACAGCCTGCCCCGACAGGTTCATAAAGGTCTGCGGTTTGGCCAAGATCAAACGTTTTCCCTGGTGCTCACCCTTGGTCACCAGCGCCCTGGATTCCAGGCGAGAGAAAGCCAGGCCGAGCCGGGCAGCCAACCTGTCCACCAGCATGAAACCGATGTTGTGCCGGTTCTCTTTATACTGGCGTCCCGGATTACCGAGCCCCACGATGAGGAAGGGAGCAGCAGGCTCGTCAGCAGAATCCATCGGATCCTTACCTGGACTGGATAAACGAGGCGGGAAGCGAAGAAGCTGGCCAAGGCGCTTCATGGTTCGTTCTCGTCCTTATCCGGAGCCCCTTCTATTTCGGATCACCTGCTGAACCTCCCGGTATATGGCCAGCAGCGTGAAAGCCGTTACAGCTGCTAAAGCTCCTTTTCCGAGGCTGGCCGCAACGGCCCGGTTAGAGACCTGGGCAGGGTTCGTGGGCAACGGCTCGGGTGATGCAGCGTTCCCTGGGCCGGACAGGCCGGTGAATGGATCCGGGGAGGCCGGAAGAGTAGCATTGACGACGGCTGTTGGCGACTGCGTTCCGGGCATGTCCGGAGAACCCGCTTCCGGCAGTGCTGCCGTGGGGGGTGCCGGCGTATTCGTCTCTATGGGCGTGTAATTCCGCACCCGTAGGCCAGGTACGACCACCGTTGCCTGCTCTCCACTCGTCATCTGGACGGCCAGGCGCAGGGAATAAACACCATCGGTCAAAGTCGTGGTGTCCCACAGGGCGAGTTCTCCTGATTCGGCGGGTTCTTCGATCTCGGCGATCAAGAACCGGGTATCGCGCTCATCTCCGTCATAGCTGAAGCTGAGTTCTGCAGCCTGAAAGCCTTCTCCCGGCAGTAGAGCGACAACCGGCACGCTCCCCTGCAGCGCCTGCCCTGGTTGAGGCGACTGGACTCCCACCTGGGGGGGTTCGGCGGTTGGTTGCCCCTGGGCAGCATATGCTCGAGATGGGGCTGGAAAGACCGTCCAGATGATAAACAGCAAGAAGAGGTGTAGCATGGCAATCTCTTAGTTTAACACGATCGTGGAGGAGGGTCAACCGTTGCGTGAAAAAAAATTTAAGTCTCTCTGGGATCTGCCGTGGTAGGGGCCATATGTGGGGGTTTTTTTGG
>DASWHG010000099.1:0-5949 GCA_036393315.1 Anaerolineales bacterium
GCCCTTTGAGAGGCTCAGACGCTAATTACGATAGTTTCTCCTTTGATTGTTACTTTACGACGCGGAATCCAAGGTGTATTACACCGGGGGCCTCGATCGCTCGTATGCTTTCCAGTCTAATTGGCTCTATACCCAGATGATCGAACAACCGGACACCGTTTCCCAGCAGGATGGGTACTACGTCAATATGGATTTCGTCCATCAGGCCCACGTTGAGGCACTGTTGCAGGATACTGGCGGTGCATACGACCACATCCTTGTCCCCCGCGGCTTTCTTTGCCTGACGAATGGCGCTTTCAACCCCATCGGTGACAAAGGTGAACGGCGATCCTTCCTTGACCCATTCCTGTGGAGCAGTATGGGTGACAACAAAACAAGGTGTCCCGGGGGGATGGCCGCCCCAGCCTTTGGCTATATCAAAGGTTCTCCGTCCCCACACCCCCGCCCCGTATGTTCCGAGCGCCTCCTTAAGGATTTCGCCGCTCTGCGGAGAGACCTTGAGCACCATGTTGCCATCCGAGATTGGAATCTCGGTGTCGCCGCTGAAGTACCACTCAAAGAGGCGGTCACCGCCATCCCCCAAACCATTCTCAGGGCTGTCGTTCGGGCCGGCGACAAAAACATCCAGCGACATCGTCATGTTGAAAACAACTTTTCCCACGTTCATTCTCTTTTCAAGGTTACTTTACGAGATGTCGTGTATTCCGTGTAGCCGCTGCCATACCAGCGGAACAGCGCTTCGCCGCCGATGCCCAGTGGGTTATGCCGTCCATCGTTCGGCCTGTCGATGAACCCGTCCAGCAACATCTCGCGCACCAATCCAACCTGCTTCAACACCCCGAGGTGCTTCGACACCATTGGCTGGGGCCATCCGAGCAATTCAACGATTTCGTTGACCGAGAGTTCTCTTGCGCCAATTGCTTCAAGAACTCGTCGCCGTTTGGGTTCGGCCACGGCATTGAACGGGTCATGGGTTGTCGGTTTGCGTGCCAAGGAATCCTGCCAGTGCATCGGCTCCGGAAGTCTCGCCTACAGGCAATTTCACTTTCGTAAATTACCGTGGCCCACGAAGTGCGAGCACCTTTTTGGGTTGGCTACTTCCTCAGATGATAGGGGACGTCGATGATGGCCCTTTGATATCCGGAGCGGCGCCGGCGGTAAAGCAGGGCCGCTTTCAGCATCCAGGCCGTCTGGTTGTGCAGCAAGGCCTGCCACCAGTGCGCGGGGATAAATTCCGGGAGGACGACCGTAGCCAGCTGGCCGTCATTGTGCTGGAGGTCGTTCTCGTCGATAAAATCGATCAAGGGACGGAGCACAGACCGGTAACGGGAAGGGACAATTACAATCGGCAGGTCGGGCCAGAAGCGCGCCCACTTCTCCCGGACGTGCTGCCCTTCACCCGGTTCCAACTCGACATACACCGCAGTCACATCCTGCGAGATCGACTCTGCAAACGTAACTGCCGGGACAATGCCGCGATGCACTCCAGAAATTGGGATCACCACCCGAGGCGGCGGGGGCGGCTTGAGGGAGGGTGGCAGACCGCGCAGGGTCAGTTCATGCGCCACTTCCTGGTAATGAGCGTGGATCTTGTAGAAAACAGTTACGAAAATTGGGATCAAAATAACCGTGATCCAGGCGCCATCAGCGAATTTTGTGAAACCGACGACGATTAACGTAACTGCCGTCGCAAGGGCGCCGAACCCATTGATCGCCGCATGCAGGAGCCAACCCCGGCCTCGCTCCCGCCGCCAATGCAGCACCATCCCGGTCTGGGAGAGTGTGAAAGCCATGAACACGCCGACGGCGAACAGCGGGATCAATGCATGCGTATCGCCCTCGAACAACACGATCAATATACCGGTAGCGATTGCCAGGGCGACGATCCCGTTGGTGAACACAAGCCGGTCGCCTAAACCAGTCAGCTGCCGGGGCAGGAAACCGTCCTTCGCCAGGATCGCCGCCAGCCGGGGGAAGCCGGCGAAGCTTGTATTGGCTGCAACCGCCAGGATGAGCATCGTAGTGACCTGGATCAACAGGTAAGCCGGCCCGCTCCCGAGCACCCGCCGGGCCAGGGCTGAGAGGATCGTCTCGTGAGGGGCGGCAACCACGGCGAAGGACTGGGTTAGCCCAACGCTGCCAACAAAAAGGATCCCCATCAAAACGGCCATTACGATCAACGTCTGACCGGCATTCCTGGATTCGGGCTTCTTGAAGGACGGAATGCCGTTGCTGATCGCCTCGATTCCGGTTAGCGCCGTACATCCGGTGGCAAAAGCCCGCAGGATCAAGATACCCGTAAGCGCCTGAACCGGGGCGGGCGCAGCGGATGCCAGCGGCACCGTGCCTCCCCTCGCCAAAAGGTACGCACCATAAGCCAACATGGGGAGATAGGTGAGCAAGAACAAGTAGACCGGGACGGCCATGATCGTTCCGGTCTCCTTTAGACCGCGCAGGTTCGCCAGCGAAATGACTACCAGCAGCCCGAGGGCGATGGCCACGCTGTGATCTCCCAGGATGGGGAAAGCGGAAGCGATCGCCTCTACTCCTGCCGTCAGGCTGACCGCCGCGGTCAGCAGGTAGTCTATCAGCAGAGCCGCAGCTGCCAGCAATCCCGCCAGCGTACCCAGGTTCTCCCGCGCGACCACGTACGAACCCCCTCCGGATGGGTAGCCGTGAATGGTTTGGAAATAAGACAGGGCGACGATGACCAGCAAAACCACAATGGCAATGCCGATCGGGAAGGCCAGGGCCATGCCGGCAGCGCCGGCGACGACCAGGCCCAGGTAAATCTCCTGGTTAGCGTAGGCAATAGATGAAAGTGCATCCGGCGAGAAGGCCGCCAGGGTGCGGATCTTATTCAGCTTCCTATGGCCAACCGCTTCAGTTGGAAGTGGAGGCCCGACCAAAAGTTCTTTAATCCGTGTGATCATGACTGGAAAACCTGGCTCGCTTTTATCCCCGGTCCGAAAGGGCTGCCCCCAAATGATCTCCCCTGTGCACGACCCGGAAGGGTATCCGCAGGAAGCGGACCATCTCAGCCAGCTGGTCCGTCCCGGATGGGCCGTTGAAGGTGCTGGCATCGATCAACACCAGCACCGGGCGCAAGCCGCGCCGCGTCAGGTAATCGGCGGTCAGCGCCACGTCCTCTTCGACCGAGTGGGTGATCAGCACGACCGTGCTGCCGCGCGGCAGGTGCTGGGCCTGGATCTCGACCAGCCCGCGCAGCGGCAGATCTCCCTCCGCCCGCAGCAAGGCCAGCGATTCCAGGATTTTGCTCAGCTGCCGCCCACCCCGATCCGGCGTGATCAGGCTCAGCGATTGGCCCGAGCTGACGAATCCAACCGCGCGGCCCTGCCGCAGGAAGTAGCGCGACAGGGAAGCCGCAATGCTCACGCCGTACTCCTCGGTCGATGGAGGCAGGGTGGCCTCCGTTTTGCGCTTCCAAAGGTCTTCGACGTCTTCGGCGTAGGCCTGGTAGGGCAGGCCCGCCTGCCCGGTCCTGCTTGAATCCAGGAAAATCCAGACTTCAGCCTGGGGATCGAGCTCGAATTCCTTCGAGATCAGGCGGCCGCGCCGGGCTGTGCTCACCCAGTGGATGCGGTTCAACGGATCGCCGGGAGCGTAATCCCTCACTTCGGCCGCGTTCGGGGTCACCTGGTGCGTGCGCCGGCGCAGCGCCTCCCCACCCGGAAGGATCCCCGCCGGATTCGGGAAATGGTCGACCTCGAACAACATGGGATAAACTAACAGGGCGTCGTTCGCCGGTAACTCCCGGCTGACCGGAAAGAGACCGAAAGGATCCCCTGATTCCAGGATGGTGGGCCCTAAGGGATACACGCCACGGCGCGAAAGCCGGGTGCGCGCCAGGTACGTTCGCCCGCGCCTGCCCTCGACCAGGGGGAAAAGGCGAGAGCCCTGGGTCCCGGGCAGAGGCGATTCGTCCCGCACCACCAGCCACACGCGTGGCAGGCGGCCTGGGTTGTTGATCTCGAAGCGCTCCTCGAAAACCTGGCCGGCCTGGGCGCGGGTGGCCCGCGGCAGCCGGCGGATCTGCACGCCCCACAGGATCAACTTGGACCAGGCCCAGCTGAATAACAGCAGCAGGCCCCAAAGGTAGGCCAGGCGATAATATAGCTGCAGCCCGGTCACAAACCCGGCGAACAGGCTGAGCAGAAAAAGAACGAAGACGATGATTCTTCCGGAGACCATCCTCAAGCCCCAGTGCTCAAGTCTCCACCCGGCACAGGAACCGTCGAGAGCAGGTCCTCGACCACTTCCCCGGTGCTCAGATCTCTCAGGCGCGCCGCGGGGCCGAGGATCACCCGGTGCCCAAGGGCAGGCTCGGCCAGCGCCTTGACATCATCCGGCAGAACGTAATCGCGCCCGTGCAGGGCGGCGCGCGCCTGGCCTGCCCTGTAGAGCGTCAGGCTGCCACGCGGGCTGGCTCCCAGGTACACTTCGGGGTAGTCCCGGGTGCGGCGAGCCAGCTCGACGATGTAGCGTTTCACACCCGGAGCCACATACACTTCCTTGACCGAATCCTGGGCAGCGGTGACCTCCGCCGCCGACACCACCTGTTCCAGGGCTTCGATCGGGTGGCGGAACTGCTGGCGTTCGAGCACCCTGACCTCGTCCTCTGCCAGCGGGTAGCCCAGCTGGACCCTGAGCAGGAATCGGTCGAGCTGCGCTTCCGGCAGTGGGAAGGTGCCCTCGTACTCGATCGGGTTCTGCGTCGCCAGCACCATGAAGGGATGCGGCAGCCGGTGGGTGATGCCGTCAACGGTCACCTGCCGCTCCTCCATGGCTTCGAGCAGGGCAGCCTGGGTCTTGGGGGTGGCCCGGTTGATCTCATCGGCCAGCACGATCTGGGCCATTATCGGTCCAGAGCGGAACTCAAACTCGCGGCTGACCTGGTTGAAGATCGAAACACCGGTCACGTCGCTGGGGAGCATATCCGGGGTAAACTGGATCCGGCTGAACGTGCAGCCTAAAGATTTCGCCAGGCTGCGCGCCAGCATCGTCTTCCCGACGCCAGGCACATCCTCGATCAGCAAGTGCCCCTGGCACAGCAGGCTGATCACCGCCAGCTCGACCGTCTCGCGCTTGCCGATGATCACTTTCTCGATGTTGCCAATCACTCGCTCAGAAAAATCATGCACAGTTGTCATAAGCAGCTCCAGGTTGTAACCATTGATTTATGAAAAAGATGATTTCCAGGAAAAAACCGGCTGGCCTGGCCGAACCCGCAGGATCAGGAAGGCAGCTGCCCCGGCCCAGGCCAGCGCGCTCACCAGCGCTCCCAGGTAGAACCAGGCCGGCCGGTAGACCAGTTCCACGTAGTGCTCCCCTTGTGGGACGCTTACCGCCCGGAAAAGGAAGTTCGCCCGGAGGACAGGCGTTGGTTCGCCGTCGACCCGGGCCTGCCAGCCGGGGTACCAAACATCCGCCAGGACCAGGTAACCGGGCGCGCTTGCTTGCATCGAGACGGACAGCCGGTTCGGGTTTTCCGATAAGACCTGCAGCGTGGCCGCCTCTTCTGCGCCTGGCGCACAAGCCAGGGACCCGGATCCCGGGGAGAGCTCCAGGATCACCTGCCGGTCGAGTTGGGCCTCACCCTCCAAGACCCAATCGAGCGCTTCCTCCGGCGAGCCGGCAGCCAGGCCGCAGGCAGCCCAACGCAGCCGGGGCAGCGCTGGGCGAGGCTCGAAGCGCACCCCGCCAGGCTCCGCCGGGTCAACCCGTTCGATGACGGTCACGGCCATCAGGTCCAGCATACGCTGCCGGACCGGTTCGGCGGCGCTTTCCAGCGCCTCCATCCACCTGGCGTACCGCCCTGGCACCAGTGGGTCGAAGTTGTTGGCCGAGGCGATCCCGCCCAACATGTTTGCATCCGGCAGGAGAGCTGCCCGCAGCCCATCCCAACTCTCACCGGGGGAGAAGGTATCG
>DASWHG010000100.1:0-9983 GCA_036393315.1 Anaerolineales bacterium
TCGGGCAGACGATGGCCTCGTTAGGACATTTGTGAACGGAGAGCGTTTTTTTGACATGGAATGCATTCAAGAGCACCTGACGGCGCTCGAAGACCTGCTGGTAAAGGAGTTCCGCGCCTGCCAGGCTCTGCATGCGCTGACAAGGGAAGAGCGGCAGGCGCTCGCCGGCGGTGATATCGATGCCCTGATGAAGCTCGTCGAACAGAAAGAAGCTCAGCTCGACGAGATGAGCGATTTGGAAAAGAAGCGCCGGTCGCTCGTCCAGGATGTCAACCGGTTGTGTGGGCTCCAACAAGATTCCGCTACCCTGGCGGATCTCCTGGCTGCACTGCCAGCGGATTTATCGGGTCGTTTAGGCAGGCTGGGCGAGGGCATCCTTACCCTGCTCGTGGATGTCCGCGACCTGACCCACGGAAACCGGGCGATCGCGTCCACTGCCCTGGAGCGGGCCGATGGCATCCAAGCCTTCCTGCTGAGTCTCTACCAGGAGCCTGGTGATTACCGGCCCCCGGGACCGCAGCCCAGCCCAGATTCTCCGTTGGCTGGGGATGTGAGCCAAGGGGCGTAAGGAATAGGGATCAAAGTTGAAGCTGAAGGTCTTGATTTATCAGGAAGAAGATGTTAATATGGTGGCAGCGCAATCAGAGCTGCGTCCTCAAGGAACGGCTTGCTTGCCGGTATTGGAAGTCGGCCGGCGCACCCTGGCGACGCATAACCTGTTCGATCAATTACGCTAACATTGCAAAAAGGGTGGGTGAAACATGCTTGTGCTTTCTCGCCAGGTAGATGAGAGTATTGTCATCGACGATAATATCGTGATCACGGTATTATCCGTAGAGGGGGACCGCGTGAAAATCGGTATCCGCGCCCCGCGTGAGATTATCATCCTACGCTATGAACTCTGGCAGGCCATGAAGGAACAGGAGCAGATCGCGGCCGACCTGGCCTCCCGGCCAGACCCCAAATCTTTAAAGGGATTGCGGGATTTCCTGGCGGATGAAGCCGAGGATGCTCCTGATTAGGACTTACCGTCTTCTTCGGGGAATGCAGCCGTCTTTCCGGCCGGGCCGGCGGCATTGACCGGCGGGCTCGTTTCGGATATCTCCTGGAGCAAGTTCATCCGGGTAAGCTGCTCCAAAACATCCTGGCGCTTTTTCGTGGCAAGGGGATTCTCGGGGCGCAGCTGCGCCATCAAAAGCTGCATGAAATGGGCTCCTTGCACGAACTCAAAGGGATCGTCTGCACAGGTTGGAGCCGTAATGGTAACCGTATAGTTTGTAGTGGTTCCAAGAATGGACATGGAGACCTCCTTCAATCTCGAACTTGATCGTCGAAGCCCCCAAGAATTGTTTTCCAACCAACTGCCAAGCTAATATTGGGGTAGGTCACAAACCCGTCTTCATCTGCGTCCGGGTGGATGGGATCGTAGACGCGCCTCCCGTGTTCCTCGCCAGTTATCAGCGTAGTAGCCTGCAGACTGCCCGGGCTCGATCCAGGCGGGCTTCCGGGGCTGAGGAAGTGAGTAAAGTCGTTGTTCAAAAGGCTCATCTTATACTCCTCTTCAAGGAGGCTTCGGAAGTCCGTCGGGAGAAGAGGCCAGTGCGAGCAAGACGAATTTCCGAAATCTGACCATAATCCTAGCATTTTCTCCGGGTTGAGGCAGTAAAAGATGGATGAAGGGGAGATAAAATCTGGGTAAAAGCTGGGCGCACCTGATGGCCACGGAATAGGATCTGGACTTTCGGATCAAATAAGAGACGGCGATGCGCGCCGGGGATGTAGACAATCTCCCACGGCGCGCATCGATTGGAATCCTCAGAAGGGCGAATCAGTCTGTACCTGCAGCCACCGGGAGGCTCGTCTGGAGCACCTGGGGAGCAATGGGCATCCGCTGCTTCTCAGCGGTCACCCAGGCCTGGCGCAGCGCACTCACCGTGGCTAACGCACTGGCGTAATCTTCTTTCCGGATGCAGTCCAGGCACCACTGGTACAGTCTGAAGAGTTCCACCACCGCTTCTCCGTAATCGTAATTCAGGGCATCGCGTAAGACACTTATCGCCTTGGTGGCGCGATCGAAATCTTCCTGCTCACAAGCACGAATGGCCAGATCGTAGGCCATGAGGACCAACTGGTAGGGACTGGAGATCCTTACCTCTTGCTGGCGGCATTCGGTTGTTCCGTGAGTGTTCTGCATACCTGGTTGCTCCTTTCGATCGGATACTTGTTTCTTAAGGCCTGAATCTGTATCGGCTGGGGTATTCAGCACTTGAGAAAGATCGCGTTAAGAGACTGTAAATAATTACGAGGCGCGCTGCACGAGCGCCGCGTACGTCGCGATCACCTTATCGATGTTTTCATCGACGCTCTGCCCGAGGCCGAATAAGTAAGGTTCGCGGGCAGCTTCCGCCCGGTAGTCGTCCAGGTGATCGACCATGTCCATCAGCACGCGCTCCCAGGCGCTGGCTGTATTTTTTACCAGCCAACCGTACGGGCGCAGCTCGTTATAGGCCGGTCCTTCGCTGGCGACCCAGGGAATTTTCATCACCATATACTCAAGCACTTTGATCCAGCTGCGGCGTTCGTCGTATGGGCCGTGCAGGGGGGCCAGGCCGATATCAAACTTCGCCAGGACTTGCGGCCACTCCGGATACGGGACCCAGGGGTGATAAATTTTCTGTTCCGGGGGGAGCGGCAACTGCTCGAAAATGCGCCGGTCTTTTCCGCAGACCATAACTTTTACTTGTCGCCGGGCCCGGCAGATGCGTTTGAGCGCGGTCATGATCCCGCTACCATTAAAACTCTGTAAGTGCGACGTACTGCCTCCCCACCCGATGATGAGACCTTCGTGGGTTACGGCAGTGATATTTTGATATTTCTCCAGGTCGATAAAGTTGGGCAGGTGATGCATTTCCGCATACGCCTGCCAATCTCCGGCCAGGCGTTTCGAGGGGACGGTAGCGGCATGCACGAGCCGTAATCCCCATTTAAACTGGACCATGGGAGGAGGATCTATCTTTACCCAGGCGGCCCGGCCGTCCTTCTGCGGCTGGATTCGCAATCCCTGGCCCCAATAGAGATAGCTGGGATGATTGGAGGGGATCAGGTCATAAGCGTCGTCGAAATCGGCGATGACGACCTTATCGCGCGCCTGCCAGTGTTGGATTGCGGAAAGCACCGGGCCGATTAGATTGCGCTGTACGACGATGATGTCCGCTTGGGCGCACATGGCCTGCGCCGGGGCAAGGTTCTCGGCAAAATCGGCGATGCTCACCACCTGCGCGCTGTGCCGCCCGGTTTGGTTGATGGCTCGGGCCGGTACTGCACAACGCCATTCGCTCGAGTTCCACTCGGCAGGGCTGTCTGCATACGCAAAAACGATATTCATAGGGCTACTCACCCACTTCCGGCTTCCGAATCGCAACCGAGTAAAGCAGCTCGAGCCAATCGTAAACCAGGTGGTTCATCTCCCGTGCTTCGGCCTTGTGGCGGCCGGATCGACCGAGCGCAGTGCGCAAATCCTCATCAAGGATCAGTTTCCGTAAGTGGGCGTGCCATTCGTCCAGGCTGTTGGCGACGAACCCGCCTGCTCCCCAATCCCTTGCGGCCGGGGAATGGGATGCGACCCATGGGATGCGCCGCACACCGGCCTCGACCAGCCAGCGATCGGAGATGGCCCGGTTGAAGGGAATGTTTCGCAAGGGTGCCAGAAAGATATCTACCTGGCCCAGTAGGTAGGGGTAATCCTCGCAGCTCACCGGCGGCAGGAAAAGGCGCCGGCTTTCGGGGAGGCTGTCGAAGACATGGTAAACCCGGACATCTCCACTCAGGACCAGCCGGATGTGCGGGAATTCATGCAGCAGGCGAGCGACAATCCGGCGGATGAGGGCGATATCTTCCATCTGTCCGGGAGAGCCAAGCCAACCCAGGTTGAGGGTGTGGCGGGGAGGGGCAGGTTTGTCCCACAGGGCGTTGCGCTGGCTCCAGCCATCCGGGATAACGTGAACGGGATAGCCGGCCAACTCGAATGAATCTCCCAGGGCCTGGTTCGGAACACAGATCTTTTCGGCAAGGGCCAACCCTGCGGCGTATGCCTTGCTCCGGGCCAGGGTTCCCAACCCCATAGCAGGATAACCGGGATGGTTGAGGGGCATTTCTTCGAAGTTCAGGTCAAGATCCAGAAGGACAGGGATCCTGGCTGCTGCGCAGGCGGCCAGTCCTTCCAGCAACCGCGGATCGCAGTGAGGTCGGTGGGCGATGATGGCATCGAACTCGCTCAAAGATTCCAGGGGGAAATCGCCTGCCAGGGTCGTGTGGTGCCCTAATGCGGAGAGGGCCTCCGCCGGCAACGCCAGGCGAGAGTGCATCTCCGCGCCAAACGGAGCCAGGAAAAGAAGGCGCAAGGGCGAGGTCAGCCTGCCGTCGGAAGCGGGGAGGTGAGCGCGGCCCAATCCTTTTCGGATCTCAGGTTCCGTGAGTGGAGGAGATAGTATAGCGTCTGGCATTCGTTTCCCTGGCTGCGAAGTCCTGACATACTTTACCAGCCCTGGCCGTAGCCGTCTGTAAACGGGTAATGAAAGCTGCGTAAAGGGCCGCTTAAGGGAAGCCATAAAGATGTGAAAGTTCTTTTTAACATTCTTCCTCTCTAAAATACCACCGGATCAGCGATAAGAGAGACTATGGAGATGGATCTCTATAATCAGGTAAAACGAACCATCTGGAATATGCTCGACATCGACCTCGACCACTACAGGGATGAGCACATGCGCCGCCGTCTGGATACCTGGCTGTTACGATCAGGCGCTCAAGATTGGACCAAGTACTTCAAACGATTACGCTGCGATGCTCACGAGCTATCCCGTTTCCGGGATTACCTGACGATCAATGTATCCTCGTTTTTTCGAGACCTGGATCGCTGGAAGTGCCTGGAAGAGCTCCTCGCCCGGCAACTGCTGTGCGAAGCCCGGGGACGAGATGGGAACGGGGGCGGGCTAAGGATTTGGAGCGCGGGCTGCTCCATAGGAGCCGAACCGTACAGCCTGGCGATCCTGCTTGCAGAGCTGTCCCCAAATGGCGGGCACCACCTTCTGGCGACAGACCTGGATCGCAGCGCGCTGGCAAGATCCTTGTGCCGGGGTCCTTACAACGCGGAGGAAGTGCAGAATATCGCTCTCCCTCTTCTGGATGTGTACCTGGAACGGGGAGGGCCGCCGTTTTACGTGCGGGATTGCCTGGCTCACAAGGTCGAGTTTCGCGAGCATAACCTGCTGGCTGATCCATTCCCCGAGGCGGTCGACCTGATCATCTGCAGGAACGTGGCCATCTACTTTACGGAACAGACCCAGAACCTGCTCTACCGGAAGTTTCACGCCTCTCTGAGGGCGGGAGGCATCCTTTTTGTCGGAGAGACGGAACTCGTCCCCCACTTCAGTGAAATTGGCTTTCGCAGGATTGGCCTTTCTTTTTATCAAAGAGTATAAGACGACCATATGGCTTTCTCAAAGTCGAAAGCCCTGCTTTTCCCCACCCCAAACCCCTTTTTTGAGAAAGCCATGAAGACGACCACCCCCAGGGTTGACGGCAAACGAACCAGTGGTAGACTCAGGTGATTGGCGGAAAGTAAGTGGTTTGCTCTATAGAAAGGCGAAGGCATGCCAGCTGCCACTTCCGAAGAACAGCCGTTCCTGCGGGACCTGGGAGACGGATTAATCCTGCGCCGGGCGACGCCTGGAGATGCCGAGGCGCTGGTCGTTTTTAACAGCAAGATCCATGGCTCCCAAGAGACAGGCGAGCCCGACTTGCGCGTCGGCGCCTGGACCCGAGACCTGATGGAACAGCCACATCCGACCTTTAACGTGGGGGATTTCACCCTCGTGGTAGATTCGAAAACGGGAGCGATCGTCTCTTCGCTGAACCTGATCTCGCAAACCTGGTCTTATGGGGGCATTCCATTCAGAGTCGGGCGGCCCGAACTGGTCGGCACCCACCCGGACTACCGGGAGCGCGGGTTGGTGCGGGCTCAGTTCGAGGTCGTTCACCTCTGGAGCGCCGAACGTGGCGAGCAGGTCCAGGCCATTACCGGGATCCCATACTACTACCGCCTGTTCGGCTACGAAATGGGGCTCGAGCTGGGTGGTGGCCGGGCCGGTTTCAAAGCGCACATCCCGAAGCTGGAAGAAGGCAAGGAAGAACCTTACCGGGTTCGCCAGGCAGAAGAGGCCGACCTGGCCTTCATCGCAGATCTCTACCGTCAGGCCGGCCAGCGATACCTGGTGCGCTGCATCTGGGATGACGCGCTGTGGCGCTATGAGCTAAGTGGGAAGAGCCCCCAGAACGTGAACCGCTGGGAACTGCGGATCATCGAAACACCGGGCGGCGAGCCGGTTGGATACTTAGCCCACCCCGGATATACCTGGGGTTCAATGATGGCGGCGACCTCCTACGAGGTGATGCCTGGCCTTTCATGGGGAGCGGTCACGCCACCGGTCATTCGTTACCTGCAGGCGGCCGGCGAATCCTATCCGACAGAGCAAGGCAAGAAAGAAGAGTTTGGCGCCTTTGGTTTCTGGTTGGGCAGCCAGCATCCGGTCTACCAGGTCATCCCGGACAAACTGCCGCGTGTCCGCCAGCCGTACGCCTGGTACGTGCGCGTCCCAGACCTGGCCGGATTCATCCGCCATATCGGTCCAGTGCTCGAACAGCGCCTGGCCCTCTCTCCGATGGTTAGCCACAGCGGAGAGCTGAAGCTCACTTTCTACCGCGGCGGCCTGCGCCTGGTTTTCGAGCAGGGCCGGCTGGCCGAGTCCAGCCCCTGGGTTCCAACCCCGCAGCGAGGGTCCGGCGACGCCGGTTTTCCGGATCTGACTTTTTTGCAGCTGCTATTCGGTTATCGCTCCCTGGATGATCTCAAGTTCGCTTTCGTCGACTGTTGGACGGCGCATGACGAGGCAATAGCCCTGTTAAATGCCCTGTTCCCCAGGCATCCCTCGTCGGTCTGGCCAGTCGCTTGAGCCCTTGCTCCTCTGTAGTTCAAATTACTTGGCGAGAACGTGGTTCTTTTCCCTCGCCTGGCTCTCGGCAGGCTTTTCCGGGTAGACCGGCAGGTTCCAGTGGCGGTACTTGGGATTCCGGCCGTGGACCACGTCAAAAAACAGGTCACGCAGCTGGCTGGTGACAGGACCCATATCGCCGCTTCCAATGAACCGGTGATCGACGCGTGTTACGGCCGTAATTTGGGCGGCTGTGCCGGTCATGAAGAATTCGTCTGCAAGATAGACTTCGGTCCGGTCGATGGGCCGCTCCACCACGGGTAACCCCAGCTCCTCTCGAACCAACTCGATCGTGCTGCGGCGAGTGATGCCCTCCAGGATGTTCTCTGTTACCGGCGGGGTGACGATTACCCCGGCGCGCACCAGGAAGACGTTCATGGCACTGCCCTCCGAGACGTGGCCTTCCTGGGTGAGCACCAGCGCTTCGTCGAAGCCGGCCCGAACGGCATCCGTCTTGATCAATGCGGAATTGGCATAAGCGCCGCTGATCTTGCCGCGTGCCGGTATCATATTATCGTCGACCCGGCGCCATGAAGAGAACGTGACGTGACAGGAAGTATCGTTGGCCACGTAGCGGTCAAAAGGCAGGGCGACGATCGACATCTCGTCATGCAACCCGTGCAGCTTTACCCCGATCATCTCATCGGACTTGTAAGCCAGCGGGCGAATATAAACGTCAAGGCGGTAGTCCTCCTCGCGCAGCAGTTCGACGGTAATTTCAGCCAGGCTTTCCGGATTATGTTCAAACTCCATGCACATGATTCTGGTCGAATTCAAGAATCGCCGGTAGTGATCGATCGGACGGAAGACAAACAGCTGCTCTTCTTCAGCGTTCCAATAGGCGCGAATACCGCCGAAGACCGCCGTACCGTAGTTGAGCCCGTGGGTTAGAACCCCTACTTTGGCCTCCGAATAGGGAACGATTTTTCCCGAAAAGTAAGCAAATTTGGGAAGAGTCACAACCGGCCTCCTGATCCTGGAAATCTAAAAACTGTGGTTGCCTGATAGTTAGATTATAACCCACCCGAGCGCGCCGGGGCGTGGCTACAAACTTGCACATGAATGGGTCTTTGGAAATCGCCGTGGAAAACCTACCACGGCAGATCCCAGAGAGACACATGAATAAGTTTCTCTTTTCTAAGCGCTTGGGTGTATACTCGGGATTGTACGTGCCTGATCCGTAAAATCCTCTCCCTCCGCGGACCTCGGGAAAAGGCCCATTCCAGAACAGCAGCACAGTTCTCAGGAGGTTCTCCCCATGAAGCGTGCAGTCAGCATCAGCATTGGTTCGTCGAAACGCGATAAGCGGGTCGAAGTCGAGCTGTTGAGTGAGAAAGTGTGCATCGAGCGGATCGGCACGGATGGGGATATGGAAAAAGCGGCCCAGCTTTACAAGGAGCTGGATGGGGAGGTAGATGCTTTTGGGCTCGGGGGCGCGGATCTCGGCGTCATGGTGGATGAGAAGTGGTACCCGTTATATTCCTGCCAGCGAATGGTCCGTTTCGTGGAGAAGACTCCTCTCGTAGACGGTGTAGGCCTGAAGAACACACTGGAAAAGCGGATTGCGCCATTTATTGAAGCCAGGATCGGGGATTACGTGCGGGAGAAAAAAGCGTTCATCACCCTGGGAGTCGACCGTTGGGGGATGACCCGTTCCTTCGTGGATGCAGGTTACGAGTGCATCTTTGGCGACATGCTGTTCGGGTTGGGCCTCCCTTTTCCGGTCCGGTCCATCCGGAGTCTGAAAATCCTGGCAGCCGTGCTGATGCCGGTCGCCGGTCGCTTGCCGTTTGAGTGGGTGTACCCAACCGGTGAGAAGCAAGAAAAGCGCATTCCGAAATGGGAGAAGTATTACCAATGGGCCTCAGTCATCGCCGGTGACTGCCATTACGTCAAACGCCACATGCCTGACCGGCTGGAGGGGAAGGTCATCGCGACCAATACAACCACACCCGAGGATGTCATCCTCTTCCGCCAGGCCGGGGTAAAATACCTGGTGACCTCGACGCCGGTCCTGGATGGCCGCTCCTTCGGTACCAACATGATGGAAGCAGCGTTGATCGCCGTCTCAGGGAAGGGAAGGGCGTTAACTTACGAGGAGTTAAACGAGCTGTTGGACCAGCTCGGTATCGAGCCTCAACTGCAGGAGTTAAACTGATATGGATGCCATTGTCACCGCCGGTGGGATCCCCATGCCCGGAGAACCGCTTTACGAATACACGAACGGAAGTCCCAAGGCACTCCTGGACATTGCCGGGAAGCCGATGATCCAGTGGGTCCTGGATGCGCTGGGGGAGGCCGAAACGGTCAAGCGGGTGATCGTGGTCGGCCTGCTGGAGGACAGCGGGGTAACCTGCCCCAAGCCGACCACCTTCGTCCCGGGTCAGGGCGGCATGCTGCAGAACGTCCGCGCAGGCGTGCAGAAGCTGTTCGATTTGAATCCAGAGGCTCATAACGTTCTGACCGTCTCATCGGATATCCCCGCCATCACCGGTGAAATGGTCGATTGGACGGTGAATGCGTGCCAGGAGACCGACCACGATCTTTACTACAATGTGATCACCCGCCAGGTGATGGAAGCGCGTTACCCGAACTCGAAACGTTCCTACATTCGTTTGAAGGACATGGAAGTGTGTGGGGGAGATTTGAATGCGATCCGCGCCAGGACGGTGACGGCCAATGAAGCGTTATGGGAGCGGATCATCGACGCCCGTAAAAATGTATTCAAACAGGCCGCCCTGGTCGGCTACGATACTCTGCTCCTGCTTCTGCTCCGGCAGATGGACATCGAAAAGGGGATCGAGCAGGTCGGTAAGCGGCTGGACATCGCCGGCCGGGTGCTTTTCTGCCCGTACGCGGAGATCGGCATGGACATCGATAAGCCTCACCAGCTCGAACTCCTGCGCGCCGATATGGCCCGTACGGTGAAAGCCTGAG
>DASWHG010000101.1:0-8495 GCA_036393315.1 Anaerolineales bacterium
CCATCTTCGGTTCGCTCCTCCAGCGGGTGATCTACCACTACTGGTACCATACCGGCGAGAACCTGGCGATCCGCCAGATGCTCGGGCACACGCGCCTGCCGCAGTTCGTGGGCAATATCGACGATAAGGCGCCATACGAGCCGTAGCAGACGATGCCCGCTTGCAAGTGTAAGCCGATGCGATGCAGACGAGCGGGCCCTGGCCGGACGAGCCCACTCCGTTATAAAGGAACGCCCTTATTGCCGATATATTTCCTCATGGGAAATTAGCCCCTTAAAGGGACGACCGTCCTCCGCCCTAAAGAGGTGACTTCAGTCCCGCCACATGAGGCCGACCGGCCCCGCCCTAAATAGGTCATATCAACCCCACCTTGTGGCTACTTGTAGTATAATGTGTCTACAAGGAGCGCTGCCATGAAAGGTAAAACCGTAGGAACACGTGAACTCAAGAATCGCTTAAGCGAGTATCTGCGGCGTGTGAAGGCTGGGGAAACAATCATCATCACCGAACGCGGAAAACCTGTAGGACAAATCATGCCCATCCAGGTCGATTTGACCAGCCGTCTAAAAAAATTAGTCGAGGCGGGTGTCGTTGAATGGAATGGGGAACCTGTTCCACCTTATCAGCCAAATGTGGTTAACCGGAGCAATCAGTTGCTATCAGACCTGGTGGCAAAGGAACGGGAATGAACTTGTATGCTGACACCAGCACATTAATCAAGAAGTACATCAGGGAAGCTGGTTCGGAGCAAGTCGTTGCCCACTTCGAACGATACCCGATCATTGGCACCGCTGCGCTCACTCAGGCTGAGATGGCATCCGCGATGTCGAAAGCTGCCCGCTTAGGGTGGGTGGAACAATCCGAGATATCTGTCGCATGGCAGGATTTTCTGGCTCATTGGCCTGCATATACGCGCTTGCCCGTATCTGCGGGTATCGTGGAACGCGCCGCATCCCTGGCCTGGCGTCATGGCCTACGAGCATACGACTCGGTTCATTTGGCCAGCGCGCTGGCCTGGAAAGATGTAACAGGCGATGAAGTGAACTTTGCCTGTTACGATAAGAATCTATTGAATGCTGCCCGGCAAGAAGGATTACAGGTCTGGCCGGAGAACGGAGATTAATGGAGTAATTCTTGCTCATGAAAAAAACGAAGTGGGGTTGTGCGCTTTTTGGAGCACAACCCCACTTCGTTATAACATCCACTTCAGCTGCTCTGCGGCCGCTCTTTCGGCAGCTTGGGGATCAGCCAGGCCAGGAACGCGTCGGAGGAGCGGGTTTGCAACAGCACCCGACCCGGGCCGGCCAGGTCCACCACCAGGCCTTCGCCGCTGAACAGTGTGGACTTCATCCCGCCCACCCGGCGCACCTGGAAGCCCATCCCCTCCGAGAAGGCCACCAGGTGGCCTGTATCGATGATGTGGCGTTGCCCGGGCGCCAGGTTCATCTCGTGGATGGCCCCGAAGGAGGAGAGCACCAGCTTTCCCTGGCCCTGGGCGCGCAGCATGATCAGGCCCTCGGAGGCAAAGAAGGTCTTGGCGCCGCCCCACTTGGTGTCCACCTGGATGCCGGTCTCGGAAGCCACGTATGAGCCGGACTGCACCAGCAGGCTCTCGTTCCCCAATTCCAGAGTGAACAGGTCGCCGGGCAAGGCCGGTGCGACGGTGATCTCGCCGCCGCCTGCGGGCGCCAGGTAAGTGTTCTGGAAGAAGCTCTCACCCCCGAGCAGGGCGCGACCAAGCGATTTCAGGATGCCGCCGGTCGCGGCGGTCTCCAGGGTAATGTCTGGCGACATGCTGACCATCGCCCCGCCCTCGACTCGCACCTGCTCCCCGCCGGCCAGCTTGATCACGCCGAGCGAGTAGGAAGGCTTGTACAAGATTTCGACGTCCACGGTAATCCTCCTGTGTTCATTGGTTCTGTGAGATTCACCCGGAAATACACGGATGCTTGGGTTAAGTATACCTGGGTTGGGTTTCAACCCGGCGAAAATACCGGGCCAGCAGCGCCGTTATGATGAACAGCACCAAACCCCAGGCGACGAAACCCAACTGCGAATGCGGGTTGCGCAGCAGAAAAGCCGCCGCCGCGACCAGGCAAAGCAGGCCGTCGAAGACCAACAGCCCGCGCAGCCAGGCCTCGATCTTCCCTCTCGAGAAGAGCGGCGCGGCGCACAGCAGCGCCAGGCCAAGGAACCAGTTCCAGCCCAGCATCTCCAGCCCGAACATCACCGAGTGTTCCCCGTAGGCCAGGAACCAATCGATCCCGGCGGTGATTCCATCCGCCTGGCTGTGGCGCACGATCCCCAGCTGGGTGAAACGGTTGATGCTGACCGCTCCGGCGAAGAGCAAGGTGAAAGCCAGGCTGGCCTGGCTGTAGGCTTTCTTTTCATTTGGAGTAACTGTGTGCAAGCTGGCCATCAGCAGGACCAGGACCGGGGGTAGGACCAGCGAGCTGATTCCGCCGAAGATTTGCATCGGGACAGAGGGCGGAAAGGTGAAATTCCCGGTCAGGAGCGCGGCCAGGATAACCAGGAAGTAGATCACTCCGCTGGCGGTCGCCGCTATAGCAGACCAGAAACCCAGGCGGTAAGCCCAGTTGGCCTCCGGCCCATCTGAAGCAGTTTCGGTTGCGCGGCGTTGATCTCGGTCCATCGTCTCGGTGGCCATCCGTTATGCTCCTGGCGTGGAGAATGGATTTGGATCCGGCTGGCGTCTGTACAAACCAGCGGCCTGCATCTGCAGCCGGACCGGCTCCTTTGCAGGCGCCTCCAGCGATTGTACCAGATGGCTTACCCCAGCGGGTCGTAACTTCCCCCAGCACCCAGAAGTTAGAATGAGCATCGAGCCCTGCCTCCAGAATGACCGGCAGGCTGCCACTATCCATGCAGTTGAGGTGCAGTTTTCTGAGGGCTGATATCGTCCAGCCGGGAGATACCGGACCTATTCCAGCAGCACGTTGGCGCCGGCAGGCGACCAGGTAACCTGCAGCGGTTGGCCGGTTTGGTAGCTCGCTCCCCTCTCGGTAGGGGATTGGTTTTGCTCTCGGACGAGAAAGCGGACACCATTCTTAAACCGGACGAGGTATTGGGTGTCGTTGCCGATAAAAATGATTTCCTCCAGGATACCTTCAATCTGGTTGGCCTGTCCTTGAGAAGAGGGTTTGTTAAGCCGGAGTCTTTCTGGCCGGATGGCAAGAGTGATCGATTGCCCGGTTGCTAACCCCTCTTGCATCGTCATACATACAATCCCCAGGCCATCCAGCTCGACGGAAGCTGTCTCATTCCCGGTCGAGATGATCCTTCCATTGATAAAGTTGGTCGTACCGATGAAATCGGCCACAAAACGCGTCGCCGGGTAGTCGTAGATCTGGCGCGGCTCGGCCGTTTGGAGCACGCGCCCCTGGTTCATCACCGCGATCCGGTCGGACATCGTCAGGGCTTCTTCCTGGTCGTGTGTAACGTAAACGAAGGTGATCCCGACCTCGCGCTGCAGGCGCTTTAGTTCCAGCTGCATTTCCTTCCGCAATTTTTGATCCAGGGCGCCCAGGGGTTCATCCAGGAGCAGCACGGCCGGCCGGTTGACCAGCGCCCTCGCCAGGGCCACCCGCTGCTGTTGCCCCCCGGAAAGCTGCGCCGGTTTGCGGTGCTCCAGTCCGGGCAGCTGCACCATCTCCAGGCTCTCGCTGACGCGCCGGCGGATTTCCTGGTTGGAGACGCGCCTGGCTTTTAGGCCAAAGGCGATGTTTTCGAACACGGTCAGGTGTGGGAACAATGCGTAGTTCTGGAACACCATATTTACGTTCCGCCGGTGCGGTGGCGTGTTCTGGATCTCCTGCCCGAGCAGCCGCAGGACGCCTTCCGATGGCTGTTCAAAACCGGCGATCATGCGCAGCGTTGTGGTCTTGCCGCAGCCCGAGGGGCCGAGCAGCGAGAAGAACTCGCCCTGGGGGATCGCGAGGTTTATGGCCCGGACGGCCTCGTGCTCATCGAAACGCTTCCAGACATCGATCAACTCGATCGCAGCGGGGAGTTCACTCATGCGGCTCGCTCGAGCCCTCCCCCTGGAAAGCGAGATCCTCAAAGCCCGGAACTCGGGCAAATTGACCTGACCGGTCGCTCTCTGGGATTGCAGACCCCCGGCGCTGCAGCCACTGCGCCAGCAACACCAGGCTAAGGGAGGCCAGCATGACCAGCACCGTCAGCGCGATGACCTGAGGGAACCGGTTCGCAAAGCGGAGCTGGCTCAGCAAGTAAACAGGGAGCGTGGGCCTCCGGCCGATCAAGAAGGACGCCAGGATAAACTCGTCGAAGGAAACCGTGAAGGCCACCAGCCAGGCCGCCAGAATGGCTGGTGCGATGAGCGGTAGGATCACGCGCCGTAGTGTGTACACGTAGGTTGCCCCCAGGTCCTGGGCCGCCTCTTCGAGATGTTTGTCAAACCCAACCATGCGGGCCATGATAACCAATAAGGCGTACGGCAGGCTGACGATCGTATGGGCTACTGCGACTGTCCATAAAGATCGCTCTACGCCTAAGATGGCAAACAGGACCAGCAAGGCTGCACCCAGGATGATATAGGGGACCAGCAGGGGCACGAGCGCCAGGGCTATGAAGGGTGACTTACCTTTAAATTGAAAGCGTAGCAGGGCAATTGCGCTGGTAGTGGCAAGCGAAGTTGCAGCCAGGCTGCTGGCGACCGCAACCTGCAGGCTGTTCATACCGGCCTGGAGCAGCTCGGCGTTGCGCAGCATATCCCGGTACCAGTGGGTGGTCAGGCCTTTCAAGGGGAATGCGAAGACCACGCCATCGTTCAGGGAGAATAAGAACAGAATGCCGATCGGGAGGTAAAGCGCGAAGAGAAGCAGTATGTAATAGCCTGCAAAAAAGGGAGCGCCGCGTTTTTGCATGGCTTAACCGACCAATCTTCTTAGATCAACCAACCTTGAAATAACGAGGGCCAGCAGCAGCACGCCTGCCAGCATCACGACCGACATCGCCGAGCCAAGCGGCCAGTTTGCACCATCCCCGAAATAAAGTTCAATGATATTGCCATACAGTGTGCTGCGGGTGCCGCCCACCAGCATAGGGGTGATGTATTCCCCTACGGTGGGGATAAAGACCATGAAGAACCCGGCAATCACGCCTGGCAGGCTTAAGGGCAGGGTCACCTTGAAAAAGGACCGCCACGGGGAGGCTCCCAGGATGGCTGCCGCTTCTAGAAAGGAGGGGTTTATCCGGTGTAATGAGGCAAAGATAGGCAGCGCCACGAAAGGGAGCCACACGTAAACGAGCGTGACGATTACGGCCAGCCGGCTGTAGAGCAGGATCCGCACGGGCTCTTCTACCAATCCCAGGTAGATCAGCAGGTTGTTGACCAGTCCGTTGGAGCCCAGCATCGTCTTCCAGGCGATGATCCGCAGCAGGTAGCTGGTCCAGAAGGGCAAGATGGCCAGAGTCAGCAAAAAGGATGACCGTCTCCCGGCGTGGAACACCAGGAAATAGGCCAGGGGGTATGCCAGCAGGGTGGCAGCCATGGCGACGCCAAACGCCACCTTGATCGAGAGCCACAGCAATGGCAGGTAAACTTCGCCTGTGATGATATTCTGGTAGTGTTTAACGGTGGGCAGCCATCCCAACTGGAAAGGCCCGCCGCGCATATCCGGCCGCAGGCTTAAGATCAGCATCCCGATCATTGGCAAGACGAAGAACAGGATCAACCAGGCTGCCGAGGGTGTGAGGAGAGACCAGGCTATCGTCCTGTTCTTCAACATAGAATCCCTCTAATTCAGGGCGCTGCCTTCACCTCCGCCCACATCTCGACGAAGCGGTCTCGATTGGCAGAGGAGATCGGCACCGTAAAGTTCGTCCGCTCTAAGATGCCTGGGTCGTCCAGAGAGAGGGCCTGGACCAGCAGGGGATCCTCGACGACGCTGAAGTATTCCGGAATCGGATGCCCATAAGCATAATCGACCAGCAGGTGTGTGGCCGTCTCCTCCCCGAGCTTGCTGTCCAGGAACGCCAGCGCCAGGTCGTAGTTTTCAGCCTTGGTAGAGATGGCATACTGGCCAATCCAACTGTTCCGCCCTTCTTTTGGATCGGCATATGCAACTGGGACGCCCGCCTGAAGGAGCCGGTAGAAAGCGCCGTTCCAGGCGTAGGCTACCCATACGTCTCCGGAGCTGATCGCCTCTTCCAGGGCTGGCTCATCCACCCAGTAGAACAGGTTCTTATCCCGCTGTTCGATCCATAGCTGTTTGATCTCTTCCAGCTGCTCGTCGGTCAGGTTGGTCTCGTCGTAGCCTTTGAGGTATGACCCCACCGAAACAGCCGAGGGCCCATCGTCCCACATCGAGATGTGCCCGGCGTATTTAGCATCCATCAAGGCCTCCCACGAATCGACGCCTTCGGGGATTTTATCCGTCCGGTACAGGATCGAGCTGTAACCCCAGTCCCAAGGTACGCAGTACACTTCTCCATCAATCGTACAGGCATCCTTGAAACCCTGGGGAACCTTCTCCCAGTTTGTCAGTTTCGACGTATCCAGGGGTTGGATCAGCCCCTCTTCGACGTAAAAATTCAAGAAGGGTGTGTACATGTGAATGATATCCTCGCTCGACCCAGCCAGCACTTTGCCATAGATGTCCGGATCGGAACCCCCAAAATTAAAAGTGACGTTGGCATCCGGGTAGGTGTTCCCGAAATCGACCCACATCTCGGGGATCTCATAACCGGCCCATTCCAGCACGGTGAGACTGCCTGATTGCACAGGCGCTTCTGTTGCGAGCGCTTCAGTCGCCTCTGTTGCAGCCGGTTCTGAAGTTGGTTGGGCTGCTCCTGAACATGCCGTGAGGACGAATGTCAACATAAGAATCAACACAAAGAACACGTTTTGATCTTTCGTGCGTTGCGACATCTCATTCTCCTTCTTAAACCTGATGAACTGGCTGCCGTAAATAACGTATGAGATTGGCGAAAAGACTTCGAATGGGACTTCCTTCTTATGAGCACCAATTATATCCTAATCTTATCTTAATAGTGGTAATATTGCCTTCGGATATTAACCCCTGCCTCATCCAGGTGATCAACCCGGCCACCGAAGAGATCATCGGCGAAGCGCCTCGCGGGACGCCACAAGACGCTGCGTCGGCGGTCGAGGCAGCCAGGCTTGCTTTCCCGGAATGGCGAGCTAAACCTGCCATTCAGCGCGCCGCAGCCCTGCGCTCGGTAGCTGGCAGCATCCGGGCGCACCACAACGAGCTGGTCCGCCTGCTAACCATGGAAGAGGGTAAGCCGCTCCCTGAGAACGAAGAAGAAGTCTGGTGGACAGAAGAAACGTTCGATGACATTTAGACCGCGGCTTTTTCTACGAGCCGACCATCCTGGTGAACGTCGACCACTCCATGGCAGTCATGCGCGAGGAAACGATGGGACCGGTCATCCCGCTCATGCCGTACAAGACCTTCGACGAGGCCATCCGGCTGGCAAACGACAGCGATTTCGGCCTGGGGGCGTCATTGATGAGCCACGATGCCCGGCTGGTCAGGCGTTTCTTCGAGGAAGTCCAGGCAGGCACCATCTGGATCAACGACCCGCTCACCGATAACTTCTCCGGCCCCTTCGGTGGCATGAAGATGAGTGGCATGGGGCGTGAGCTCGGACAGGAAGGATACGATCAGTTCTGCCAGGTAAAACACGTCCATTGGGATATCGAAGGTGAGGCGAAATCCTACTGGTATCCATATTAACAGTCAGTTCGAGATAAGGGACACGCACACCAGGAGAAAAAAATGAGGATTATGGTATTGGGCGGCGCAGGAAAAATGGGTTGCATTGCTGTGCAAGACCTGGCTGGTGATGATCGCGTCGAGGAGGTCATCCTGGCAGACATCGATTACTCCCAGGCCCGGCTGGTCGCCGATTATATCGAGAACCCAAAAGTAACCGTTTCCATTTTCGACAGCCGCGACTCCGAGAAGTTTGAGAAAGCCTTGCAGGGCGTGGACGTTTGCTTGAACGCGACGGTTTATTATGCCAACCTCTCCGTCATGGAAATGTGTCTCAAGACAGGAGTGCATTACCTCGACTTGGGAGGGCTGTTCCACGTCACCCGGAAGCAGCTGCAGCTCGACGAGGCCTTCCGGGCGGCGGGTTTGAGTGCGGTCCTGGGAATGGGCACAGCGCCAGGCCTCACCAACGTACAGGCCCGCTATGCAGCCGACCAGCTGGACACGGTGGAGAGCATTAAGATCTACGATGGCAGCCGTTCACCTGGGAAGAAGAAGGACCGCTTTACCTATGCCGTCCCGACCATTATCGACGAGCTGACTCTCGAGCCTGTCGTCTTTCGCAACGGAAAATTCGTTACCTGCCAGCCGCTGAGCGAGTTCGAGGATTATTGTTTCACCTCGCCGCTGGGTCTGCTCCCGGTGCATCTTTCGCTGCATTCCGAGGTAGCGACTCTACCCCAGGTCTATCAGTCCAAAGGGATTCGAGAG
>DASWHG010000102.1:0-17663 GCA_036393315.1 Anaerolineales bacterium
GGATGGTGGTCGTCTTTCCGGCGCCGTTCGGTCCCAGCAAGCCGAAGATCTCGCCCTGCTCGACCGTGAAGGATAAATCGTCCACCGCCGTCACCAGCCCGAATGACTTTCTCAAGTGGGAAACTTCGAGGGTTGCCATGATTGCTCCTTTCGTTAATCCCGTTGAAAAACCAACGCCACCCAATCCCCCTCCTGGCGGCGGTCGATCAGCTTGAGCCCCTGCGCTCCGGCCTCTGCTACCACCTCCTGGGCCTGCTCTTCCAGGATCCCGGAAGCGACCAGCCAACCCCCAGGGAGGAGCAGCTCCCCCAGGCCTTCGCCGAACAGGCGCACGATCACGGGAGCCAGGATGTTGGCCACCACCAATCCGGCCTGCTGGATCGAGAAATTCCCGCTGCGGATCTCTTCGACCGAGCCGATTCCCAGCTCCAGGCCGCCGGCGACCCGGTTGGCGATTGCGTTCTGCCTGGCAGCCGCGATGGCCAGCGGGTCTAGATCGACCCCCAGGGCGCGTTCCAGGCCCAGCTTCAGAGCCGCAATGCCCAGGATGCCCGACCCGCAGCCCACGTCGATGACCGCCCGGTTCTCGTGCAGCCCTGCCGCGCTCCCTTCCTCCGGCAAATCGCGATCGATCGCAGCTTCGATCAACTCCAGGCACAGCTGCGTGGTCGGGTGGGTGCCGGTCCCAAACGCCATGCCGGGGTCGATGCGCACCGGGATGCGCCGGGCGTCCGGTGAATCCATCCAGGCCGGGACGACGATCAGGCGCCGGCCGATCGCCACCGGCCGGTAATGCTGCTTCCAGGCCTCCGCCCAGTTCACCTCCTGGACCGGGGTGAAGACCGGCTCCGGCAGGGAGCGGATGCGCCCCAGGTACCAGAGCGCCTCTTCCAGCTTGCGGCGATTTTCTGCCAGGATTGCATCTACCGGCAGGTACCCGCAGACTCGCAGCGGCCCGACGGCGCGCCACCCCTCGTCCTCCGGGCCTGCCGACACCCGGGTGCTTTCGATCACCACCCCTGCGGACACGAAGCGCGCCAGCACCTCGGCGACCGCCTCCGCCATCTCTCCATCCACAACCAGAGATACTTCTATCCAGGCTGGTTCTTCCATACGGACAAAAACGGGGCGCAGCGTTCAAAAAGTCCGCTGCGCCCCACCACTCCTCATGAGCTTTGTTTATCCACCCAGGGCATCCTTCAGCCAGTCCAGGATGCCGCGTTCCTGCGGGCTGACTTCACTGCCCAGGCTCTTGGCCAGCTCCTCGAACAGGCGGCGCTGTTCGACCGAAAGGTACTTCGGTACCTCGACGTTGATCACCACCAGCTGGTCCCCCCGCCCATTGCTCCGCAGGTGCGGGACCCCTTTCCCGCGCATCCGCAGGATCTTGCCCGGTTGGATCCCGGCCGGGATCTTGAGCTTTTCCGGGCCGTCCACGGTCGGGACTTCGACCTCCGCGCCCAGGGCAGCCTGCGCGACATTGATGTTCAAATCCAGCTGGACGTCGTTTTCGCGCCGGCGAAAGAATTTATGCTTCTTGACCTGGATCACCAGGTACAGGTTGCCATGCGGCCCGCCGTTCAGGCCGGGTTCTCCTTCTCCCGCCAGGCGGATCTGGTTGCCTGTATCCACCCCGGCTGGGACGGAAACCACTTTCTTGCGGGTGCGCCGCTCAAGCCCGCGCCCGTTGCAGGTATGGCAGGGAGTCGAGATCGTTTCCCCCTGGCCATTGCAGGTCGGGCAGGTCGTGACCTGGACCATCGAGCCGAGGATGGTCTGGCGCACCTGGCGCACCTCGCCGCGCCCATTGCAGGTGCTGCAGCGGACGGGGGAGGTGCCGGGTTCGGCCCCGCTGCCGCTGCAGGTGCTGCAGATCTCATCTCGGGTGATATCGATCTCTTTCTCGACGCCAAAGATGGCCTCCTCGAACGTCAATTCGAGGCGGTACTGCAGGTCGTTGCCCCGCCTGGGCACGTTGCGCCCCTGGCGCGAAGACCTCCCGAAACCGAAGAACTCTCCAAAGATGTCGGCGAAATCGGAGAAGTCCACGTTGAAATCAGGAGCGCCACCCGCGCCGCGCACGCCTGCATGCCCAAAACGGTCATAAGCCGCGCGCTTGTCATCATCCGAAAGCACGGCATACGCCTCGTTGATCTCTTTGAAGCGTTCTTCGGCGTCTGCCGACTTATTGGCGTCCGGATGGTACTGCCGCGCCAGCCGGCGGAACGCCTGCTTCAAATCATCCTTCGAAGCCGTGCGGGTAACGCCCAGGATTTCGTAGTAGTCTCGGTCGGTCATTTCGTTTCGTTAATCAGATTGAACGCAAGAACGTCGCAACGGTTACACGTTCCTGAACTCTCCTTCGACGACGTCTTCGCCGCTTTCATCATCCGGGCCGGATTCCGGACCGGCCCCGGTGCCGCCGTCTCCGGCCTGAGGCTCACTCTGCTGGTAAGCTGCCGTCCCGATCTGCTGGACGACCTGCATCAGGCTGTCTGTGGCCTGGCGGATCTGCCCGGTATCGTCCCCTTCCAACGCCTGGCGTACTTTACCGATCTCTTCCTCCACCCGGCTTTTCAGCTCTGCGGGGACTTTTTCGCCCAGGTCGCGCAGGGTCTTTTCGGCGGTGTAAATGGCACTGTCGGCGTTGTTGCGCGTCTCGATTGCTTCTTTCCGCAGGCGATCTTCCTCGGCATGCGCTTCGGCATCCTTCCGCATCCGCTCTACTTCCGCTTCATTCAGCCCGGAGGAAGCGGTGATCGTGATGTTCTGGCTGCGTCCCGTTGCCTTATCCTGGGCCGTGACTTTAATGATCCCGTTGGCGTCGATGTCAAAGGTGACTTCGATCTGCGGGACACCGCGCGGGGCCGGGGGGATGCCATCCAGGTTGAACTTGCCGAGAGACTTGTTGTCAGAAGCCATCGGCCGTTCACCCTGCAGCACGTGGATCTCTACCTGCGACTGGCTGTCGCTGGCGGTCGAGAAGATCTGGCTCTTGCGGGTTGGAATGGTGGTGTTGCGCTCGATCAGCGCGGTCGCCACGCCGCCTAAGGTTTCGACGGAGAGAGTAAGAGGGGTGACGTCCAGAAGCAGGATATCCTTGACGTCGCCGCCCAACACGCCGGCCTGGATGGCCGCCCCGATCGCCACTACCTCATCCGGGTTCACTCCCTTGTGCGGCTCCTTATTGAACAGGCGGCGTACGGCTTCCTGCACCGCCGGCATGCGGGTCATGCCGCCCACCAGCACCACTTCTTTAATATCGCCGGGCTGCAACTCCGCATCCTTCAAAGCCTGCCGAACCGGACCCAAAGACCGCTCGACCAGGTCGCCGGTGAGCTGCTCCAGCTTGGCGCGCGTCAGGGTCGTCACCAGGTGTTTCGGCCCGGCCGCATCAGCGGTGATGTAAGGCAGGTTGACTTCGGTCTGCATCATGCTGGAAAGCTCGATCTTGGCTTTTTCAGCTGCTTCCTTAAGTCGTTGGAGCGATTGGCGGTCATTGCGCAGGTCGATGCCGTTCTCCAGCTTGAACTGGTCCGCCAGGTGGTCGATGATGCGCAGGTCGAAATCGTCCCCGCCGAGGAAGGTGTCGCCGCTGGTCGAGCGCACCTGGAACACGCCGTCGCCCACGTCAAGGATAGAGATGTCGAAGGTCCCACCGCCCAGGTCGTAGACCGCGATCACTTCGTCCTTTTTCTTATCCAGGCCGTAGGCAAGCGAGGAAGCGGTCGGCTCGTTGATGATGCGGAGCACTTCCAGCCCGGCGATCTTGCCGGCATCTTTGGTAGCGTTGCGCTGCGCATCGTTAAAGTAAGCCGGGACGGTGATCACCGCCTGGGTGACGGTTTCGCCCAGGTAGGCTTCAGCGTCTCGTTTTAACTTCCCCAGGATCATGGCGGAGACTTCAGGCGGTGAATATTCCTTCCCGTCCAGGTAGACCCGCACGTCGCCATTGGGGGCTTCCGCCACTTTGTACGGGACCCGCGAGAGCGCCTTGCGCACTTCCGGATCATTGAATTTACGCCCCATGAACCGCTTGATTGAAAAGATCGTATTCTCAGGGTTGACCACTGCCTGGTTGCGGGCGACCCGCCCCACCAGGCGTTCGTGGTTCTTGTTGACCGCCACCACCGATGGGACCAGGCGCTCGCCCTCCGCGGAAGGGATGACGACGGGCTCGCCGCCTTCCATCACGGCGACAACAGAGTTGGTCGTCCCCAGATCGATCCCGATGATTCTAGCCATAGATGTTCCTCCGTGTTGTATGTTGCTGCCGGCGTGTTTCTACACCAGCCGCGCTCTTGATTGGTACTATTGAAAGGTTATCGGGCGACGCGCACGCGCGCTGGCCGGAGCACTCGTTCTCCAATCAGATAACCGTTTTGGACGACTTCGATGATCTCACCGCTCTCGTGTTCGGCGCTCGGTTCTTGAGAGATCGCCTCGTGCAGGTTCGGATCGAAGTCGTCTCCTTCCGCTTCCATCGGCGTGACGCCTTCGGCTTCCAGGGCGCTGAGCAGCTTGCGGTAGATCAATTCGATCCCTGCGGCCCAATCCGCCCCCTCACCTTCCTGCGGACGGTTTTTTAAGGCCCGGTCCAGGTCATCCAACACATCCAGGAAGCGCCGGATGACCAACCCGGAGGCGTCCTGGTGGACCTGTTCGCGCTCACGCTCTATTCGCTTCCTGTAGTTGGCGAACTCGGCCCGGGCACGCTGCCAGCCTTCCAGGTATTCATCCGATTTGATGCGAGCCTCTTCCAGTTCTTCCTTCAAAGCCTCGATTTCCTCCTGGTCGACCCGGTCGGGAGAGGCTCCCATGTCAACCCTTTCTTCGGCGTCCAGCTCTTCTGCTTGCGCCTGGTCCTCATTTCGGTTCAAACTTTCATCAGCCATCAGTCTTTTGATCTCCTTAAACGAAAAATAGTTGTGCCGGGTATTCAATCCCTCCAGTCCATGCACCCCTACTCCAATTCGCGCTATTCTACATGCATCTCCACCACTAAATCACTCAACAGTCCGGCTACGAAACGCACCGTCGAGATCGTCCGGCCGTACGCCATCCGGATGGGTCCCAACACCCCGAGTGTACCGGTTGCCAGGCCGGGAGCGCCGTAGCGCGCCAGGATGATGGAACATTCCCGCAGCTCCTCCCAGGTGCCTTCCCCGCCGATCAGCACCTGGACACCACCCACATTCGTGGTGAGCACGGTGCGAGCCAGCAGGTCTTCCAGGAAAGAGCGCTCCTCGAACACCCGCAGCGCCCGGCGCGCCGAGTTGACCTCGGCGAATTCCGGCTCGGCCAGCACGTTGGTCAGCCCATCACGGTAAACCTCGCCACCGAGAATGGCGCTGGAACGCTCCATCTCTTCTACGGTCAGTTTGAGCACATCTTGTTCGAGGGCATTAAATTGAGGAATCATGGACGCGAGAGCGCGCGCATTCAGGTCCTGGCAGCGCTCGTTAATGTTGTTTGCGGCAGCACTGAGATGATCCTGTGAGACGGGCTCTGCCAGCGCCAGCATCTGCTGGCGTACGTCTCCCCCGGCCAGGACGAGGACCATTAATACCTGCCGGCCGACGGTACCGATCAGCTCCAGGTGTTTGAAATGCGCCGACTCCGGATGAGGAGCGGTAACCAAAGAAGCGGCTTGTGACTGGTGGGCGAGAACCGAAGCAGCCAGCCGCATCCACTGGTCGACATCGTGGCGCGCCTGGTAAAACTGGTGCGTGATCATGCGCTTGGTGTTCACCGGCAGATCGGTATGACCCATCAACTGGCGCACGAAATAGCGGTAGCCGTCTTCCGTTGGAATGCGGCCCGCCGAGGTATGCAGCTGGCGAAGGTAGCCTGCCTCCGTCAGGGCATACATTTCGTTGCGCACCGTTGCCGGGCTGATATCCAAACCGTAGTGCTCGACCAGGTGGCGCGAACCGACCGGCTGTGCACTCTCGATGTGATCGCGAATCACGAGCGCAAGGATCAGTTTTTGTCGTTCGGTCAGGCTCATCTTCGGTCTCCTATATTTTAGCACTCTCGTATCGAGAGTGCTAAAATATGCCTTACGATGATACCACGGGGGCAGTAGAACGTCAAGTTACGTGGAAAACTCGCTCGTTTTGGCTTGCAAGGAGGGTGCTTCTCCAGCTCCCCTCACCCGCGCCATAAAGAATCCGGCCAATGCCATCGACACAGCCGAGAAGACGAACATGGTCCGGTAGTTATCCCCGCTCACCTGGATGAGCAAGCCCACAACCTGCGGCCCGGCGACCGCGGCAATGTTGGATGCCAGGTAATAAAGTCCGGTATAAGCGCCGATGCGTTCGTTACCCCCGACATCGTACACCATTGGCAGAGAGTTTACGTTGATCAAGGCCCAGAAGAAACCGGCCGGGACCAGGAAACCGATCAGCATCACCTGGTTCGTGACGACCAGGCCGTACAGGAACAGCAGGGTCAGCCCGGCGATCCCGACCAGGATGACGCGCCGGCGGCCAAAGCGAGTCGCAATGATGCCGCTTGGCACCGCAAACAGGACGAACATCAAGGCCAGCCCGGAGGTCAGGATCGCCATGCGCCCTTCATCGATTCCCAGCGAAAACTTTCCAAAGGATGAGAGCCAGGTCTCCAGGGCGTTGAAGCCCAGGAACCAGAATAAGATCGCCAATAAGATTAAAATGCCCGAGCGGTCAGGGGACTTTACGATCTCGCCAACATGGCTGAGCAGCCCGCTTTCAGCACGCTCCTCACCCTTCTTCTCCTTCACCTCGACCACCGGTTCGCGTACGAACAGCACGACCAGGGTGATGGCCGCCAGCATGACGATCGCCCCAAACACAAAGGGAGCGATGCGCCCAATCGAGTACAGCACACCCCCGACCAGGAAAGCCAGGATCGAACCGATCCCACCCATTAAGTTGATGACGCCGTTTGCCGTGCTGCGTTGATGGGAGGGGAACAAATCTCCCAGAAGCGCTACAGTCGGGGCGCGGAAGAGCGCCATACTCAGGTTCGTGAGCAGGATGGCGATCATAATCCCGCCCACGGAACGCATCGCCGGTACGGAGATGAAAAATACGGCCGCCAGGGGCGCGCCCACCAGCATCCACGGCTTGCGCCTGCCGATCCGGGTGTAGGTATTGTCCGAACGTGCGCCGACGACCGGCTGGACGAACATGTTTAAGTAGTTGTCCCAGGTCATGATAAAGCCGATCGCGATGGCCGACAGGCCGAAATTTTCCTTGAGAAAAATGGGAACGTAATTGTTGAAGATCGGCCAGATCAGGCTGATCCCAAGGAAACCGGCGCCGAGCAAGAAGGTCCTGGCATAGGGGAAGCGTGGGTTCATCATTGGGGTCCTCTACAAGATTCGATCAACCCTCCTCGAGCCCAGACCCTTCCAACCCTTCCAGGAATCGAAGGTCGGCCTCGGTGAGGGGGGCATTCGCGAGCAGGTCCGGGCGTCGCTGCCAGGTTCGCAGCAAGGCCTGCTCTCGCCTCCAGCGGGCGATGCGGGCGTGATCGCCGGAAAGGAGCATTTCCGGCACTCGCCAGCCGCGGAACTCGGCCGGGCGGGTATAATGCGGGTATTCCAACAACCCGGAGGCATGCGAATCGTCTTGGGCGCCCTCCGGATCGCCTAAAACACCGGGGATGAGCCGGGTGATGGCATCGATCAGCACCAGGGCCGGCAGCTCTCCCCCGGTGAGCACGAAGTCGCCGATGGAAATCTCGTCCGTGACCAAATGCAGGCGCACCCGTTCATCCACCCCCTCGTACCGGCCGCACAAGATCGCCAGGTGAGGCAGGCGGGCCAGTTCCTGGGCCACCGATTGGGTAAAGCTGCGCCCTTGCGGGGTGAGCAGGATGACCGGGCAGGCCGGCGCCGTCCCTAACACGCCCTCCACGGCGGTAAAGATCGGCTCTGGTTTCATCACCATCCCTCCTCCGCCGCCATACGGCTCGTCGTCGGTGACGTGATGCCGGTCTGTCGTCCAGTCACGGATATTGTGAAGCTGCACCTCGACCAGCTCGCGCTGGATGGCGCGCTGCAGGATGCTGGCCTGCAGATAGGGATCGAACACTTCGGGGAAGAGTGTAAAAACGTCAAAGCGCTTAACGGAGATCATCAGGCCTCATTCTAGCCGCGAGGGAAAGGATTGGCAAGGCATCCAGGGGCGCCGTTCCAATGCTTGACTCTCCTTCCCCGAAAATGGTAAGATGAAGTTATGTATCTCCGCGGTAGCAAGTGGAATATGACGCATAGGCGCAGCCGGCGGTCCAGCCCCTGGCGCATCCTGCTCCTGTTGAGTTTGATCGGATCTGCTCTATACGTGAACCAGGTGGTCGTGCCTGCCACGCCCCCTTTATTTTTACCCACGCTCACGCCGACACGCAACCCAGAATCCTTCATCAACGAAGCCAACAATTTATTCGACGAAGGCAAGCTGGCCCAGGCCATCACTTCTTACCAGCAGGCTCTCCTGACGGATCCCGATAACCCCTCCATTTACGTCTCCCTGGCGCGAGCCCAGATCTATACCAACCAGTACGAGGCCGCGCTGGAGAACGCCGAAAGGGCGCTGCTCTTAAATAATCAGAACCCGATCGCCTATGCCCTCAAAGGCTGGGCGCTGGACTACCTGGGCAGTTACACCGAAGCCGAAGGCGCGGTGAAGCAGGCCCTCGAGCTGGATTCCAACAGTGCTTTCGCCCACGCCGTGTTCGCCGAGATCTTGATCGACAAGGCCCTCGTCGGCCAGGGGGATATCGGCACGATCGAACGAGCTGCTGAAGAGTCGAAGACCGCTCTTGCCCTCGACCCCAACTTGCTGGAAACCCGCCGGGCACGTGCCTACGTGCTCTGGAAAACCGGAAATTTCGCTGAAGCGATCGAGCAGTATAAGGCCGCCCTGGCCATCAACGATAAGATTGCTAACCTGCACCTTGCTCTCGGGCACAACTACCGCTCGCTGCCTGAACCCGATTACACCTTAGCCGTCCAGGAGTTCTTGCAGGCCTACGCGCTCAACCCGTTGGATCCCAGTGCGGTCTACCAGATCTCCCGCACCTACTACACCATCGGCGATTTCAGCCAATCGGTCCAGTACGCCGGCCAGGCCGTCCAGGCCGATCCGAGCAACCCGCTCATGCATGGGAACCTGGGCGTGATGTATTACAAGAACAACCAGATGCAGGAGGCGATCGAAGAGCTCTCCCTGGCCGTCCACGGCGGCGCGCTCGAGGATGGGACGGCAGTGGAGGGGTTGCCCCTGGATTATGGCACGGTGGCGGAACTGTACGCCGTTTACGGGCTGGCGCTGGCCAAGGGGAACCGCTGCTCAGAAGCGGTCCCCATATTCCAGGCCATCCGCACCGGGATTGCCAACGACGAGGTGAACGTCTACAACGCCGAACAAGGGCTGATCATCTGCCAGGAAGGGATCGAAGCGATTTCCTCCGGTGATGAGGAAACAACCGGCGAAGCAACCGCCGATGAAGCAGCCGTCGAAGAAGCAGCCGAGACCCCCGAGAGCCAGCCATGAACCGGGAGCTGACCGGCAAACGCCCGCACTTCCGCCCGGTGAAACGGGCTTCGAACCCTTACCGCGTCCTTCTCTGGCTGGCCCTGATCATTGGGGGCATCTGGATGCTCCTGCAGCTCGACCGCGGCGAGATCCAACCCCTTTTCCTGCCCACCCCGACGCCCACCCGGACGGCTAATTCCTACGTTCTGGAGGGCGAGACTCAATTTCAAGCCGGAGCCCTGGAAAAAGCCATTGGTGCTTACCAGGAAGCGGTAAAAATCGATCCGGATCCTAAGGTCTGGGCCGAACTCGCCCGCGTCCAAACCTACTCCTCGAGCTTGCTCAGCACGGACGCCCAACGGTTTACCCGGATGGAGGAGGCGCTGAATTCCATCGACCAGGCGCTCGCCCTGGACCCGGACGACGGCGACGTGCACGCCATCCGCGCGCTTGTTTTGGACTGGTATGCTGCCAGCCCGCTGCTGGACGAGGCGGAACGCCGCGCCGCCCTCAACGAGGCGGAGGCCGCCGCCGTGCGGGCCTTGCAGCTCGACAGCCAGAACGCCCTGGCCCTGGCCTTCTTCGCCGAGATCCTGGTGGACCAGCAGAAGTGGGCGCAGGGAGAGGAGACCATCCAGCAGGCTGCCGCTCTCGCTCCCGATTCGATGGATGTACACCGGGTCTTTGGCTACGTGTGGGAATCCTTGGGCCAGTACCGCGCCGCCATCGACGAGTATCTCCAGGCCGTCGAGATCAATCCAAACCTGACTTTCCTTTACATTTTCATTGGAAGAAACTACCTCAGCCTGGAGGTGCACAACCGGGCGCTGGAATATTTCGAAAGAGCCGTAAGCATCAACGAGCAGCTGGGCGTTACAGACCCGGTACCTTACATCGAGATCGCGAAAACGTACACTCGCGATGGCGAGTTTTTCGTCGCCTCGTTGAACGCCGAGAAAGCCCTCGTCTTTGATCCCACCAATGCGAACACCTACGGGCAGCTGGGGACCATTTACACCAAGGCGCGGAATTACGAGAGCGCCAAGCCGGCCTTTCAGTGCGCCGTGCGGGGCTGCAGCGAGGCGGAGAACGAGATCGCCCTGGAGCTGACCGGCGAAGGGGTAGAAGTCATCGGGCTGCCGCTCACCTCCGGTGTCGTCGGCTTCTACTACATCCAATATGGTTCGGTTCTGGCGGCTCTCAGCCGCCCGAACCAGAACTACTGCACCGCCGCGCTCGAGGTGCTGAACGAAGTTCGCGCGAAATATCCGGACGACCCCATTTTCGAAGAGATCATCCAGGAGAATATCGCCATCTGCGACCTGGTCAGCCGGTCGTCTGCGCCTTAAATCTCAATTTCCCTCTTGACTTTCCAGAACAATTTGGGTATTATACACACGCAAGTTAGCACTCGACATGCGAGAGTGCTAACTTGCTCGCATGTCCCTTGTTCTAACAGAACCACATCCAACAGAAGGAGGCAAGTATGTCGATCTCTCTTAAACCCCTGGGAAGCCGCGTGGTGGTCGAACCGATCGAACAGGAAGAAGTGACCTCTGGCGGTATCGTTCTCCCCGAAACAGCCAAGGAGAAACCCCAGAAGGGTACAGTCCTTTCCGTAGGCCCCGGCGAACGCGACGAAGACGGGGAACGCATCCCGATGGACGTGAAAGAAGGCGATACAGTGCTTTTCGCGAAATACTCCGGCACGGAGATCAAGATGGATGGCAAGAAGCTGCTCATCCTGCGCGAAAGCGATCTGCTGGCTATTGTCCAAGAAGGCTGAAATTAACTTAATAAAGGAGAAAATGTCCTATGGCTAAACAACTCGTATTCGCTGAAGAAGCCCGCCGGCGTTTGCAGCACGGAATGGATATCCTGGCGAACGCTGTGGTCACCACCTTGGGTCCAAAAGGCCGCAATGTGGCTCTCGATAGGAAATTCGGCTCCCCAACCATCACCCACGACGGCGTGACGGTCGCCAAGGAAGTCGAGCTGGAAGATCCATTCGAGAATATGGGCGCCCAGCTGCTCGAAGAAGCGGCCACCAAGACCAACGATATCGCCGGCGACGGCACCACCACTTCGACGGTCCTGGCACATTCCATTGTGACCGAAGGCATGAAGAACCTGGCGGCCGGCTTCAACCCCATGCTGCTCAAGCGCGGCATCGAAGCCGCCACCAAGGCCGTGGCTGACAAGATCAGCGAGCAGGCCATCGAAGTCACCACCAAAGAGGAAATTGCGAACGTCGCCTCGATTTCCGCCCAGGACCGCACCATCGGCGAACTGATCGCCGACGTGATGGACAAAGTCGGAAAAGACGGCGTGATTACGGTCGAAGAATCCAAGGGTCTTGAGTTCGAAACCGAATACGTCGAAGGTATGCAGTTCGACCGGGGCTATATTTCGCCCTACTTCATCACCGACCCCGAGCACATGGAAGCCAACGTCAGCGAACCTTATATATTGATCTACGACAAGAAGATCTCGGCTGCGACCGACATCGTCCCCATCCTGGAGAAGCTGGTCCAGGTTGGCCGGCGTGAGCTGGTGATCATCGCAGAGGATGTTGACGGCGAGGCGCTGGCGACCCTGGTCTTGAACAAGCTGCGCGGCATGCTCAACGTGATCGGCGTCAAAGCCCCCGGCTTCGGCGACCGCCGCAAGGCTATGATGCAAGATATCGCCGCTCTGACCGGCGCCACGGTGATTTCCGAAGAGACCGGGCGCAAGCTGGAAACCGCCTCCATCAATGACCTCGGCCGGGCCGAGAAAGTTGTCGTCACCAAAGACGACACTACCATCGTCGGCGGAAAAGGCGAAACGGCCCAGATCCGCGGCCGCATCGAGCAGATCCGCGTCGAGATCGACAAGAGCACCAGCGATTACGACCGGGAGAAACTGCAGGAGCGCCTGGCCAAGCTGTCCGGCGGCGTCGCCATCATCCGGGTCGGCGCGGCGACGGAGACCGAGCTCAAAGAGAAGAAGCACCGGGTTGAGGATGCTCTCTCGGCGACCCGCGCCGCAGTGGAAGACGGAATCGTGCCCGGCGGTGGCGTTGCCCTGATCAACGCCATGGCGGCTCTGGATAACCTGAAGATGGATAACGAGGATGCCCAGGTTGGCGTAACGATCGTCCGCCGGTCACTGGAAGTGCCGATGCGCAAGATCGCAGGCAACGCCGGCAAGGATGGCTCTGTAATCCTTGAGAGCGTCCGCCGGATGCAAAAGGAAAAGGGCAACCTCAATATCGGCTTCAACGTGATCAGCGAAGAGTATGTGGACATGATCAAGGACGGCGTAATCGACCCGGCTAAGGTAACCCGGGGAGCCCTGGAAAACGCCGCCTCCATCGCAGCCATGATCCTCACCACCGAAGCGCTGATTACCGACATCCCTGAAAAGGAAAGACCGGCGGCTCCACCCATGCCGGAGTATTAGAAAGCATTCGGAAACTAGTTTTTTTTTCATTCCCCCTTCCCCCCTTCCCGGCGGGAAGGGGGGAACAGAGAGTTTTGTGGATTTTCTGGCGGCTGAGCCGCCAGAAAATCCACAATTTCCGCCTATCCCTGCCCCAATTCTTTGACAAATCCACCCGCTCGTGCTACAATAGGTCCGTTCGTGGATTTTATCACCGGCCGGAAGCCCGGCCTGCTTTTCAAGCCCGTATTCCTGGGACAGTTAATTGCTTGTGGAAATCGGAAAGAGATTGCATGCCCCCGGCCGGATAAGTCCCGCGGGGTATTTTTGATTTATATGATTCTGTCTACAGGGACTAATTATTAATCAATTAATACAATTCAACGTAATTACAGTCCCGAGCTGCGCACACCACTCAATTCTTAGGGGGGTGTATAGGGTGGCTCGGAATATGAAGAGGTTAAAACAAGGAAATGAGTAACAAAAAACTTCGCATTATCCCCCTGGGAGGTCTAGGGGAAGTTGGGAAGAACATGATGGTCTACGAATACGGTGATAACATCCTGGTCGTAGACACCGGAATCATGTTTCCCGAAAACGACATGTTAGGGATCGATTATATTATCCCTGATTTCAACTATTTATTGAGCAAACGCCACCTGGTACGGGGGATTGTCATCACCCATGGTCACGAAGACCATACCGGGGCCATCCGCCACGTGCTGGAGGAGATCAACGCGCCGATCTACGCGACCCCCCTCACCCGGGGCCTGATCGAGGTCAAACTTGCCCGCGGCCGCATGCTCGACCAGGCTCAATTGAACACGGTGCAGGCCGGTGAAAAGATCAACGCCGGTCCGTTCCAGGTTGAATTCTTTCACGTCTGCCATTCGATCCCGGATGGGGTCGGGTTGGGCATCACCACGCCAGCCGGCCTGGTGGTGCATTCAGGCGATTATAAGTTCGACCATACGCCGGTCGATAACTGGCCTACCGATTATGCCAAACTGGCAGAATTATCCGGGCGCGGGGTGCTGGCTTTACTGGCCGATTCCACCAACGCCGATAAGCCGGGTTGGACTCCGTCCGAACGGGTGATCGACCCGGCTTTCGACCAGGTCTTCAGCACAGCCGAGGGGCGAATCATCATCGCCAGCTTCGCTTCGCTGATCTCCCGGATGCAGCAGGTGGCGAACGCCGCCGAACGCCACGGGCGGAAGATGGCTTTCGCCGGCACCAGCATGGTGGAGAACGCCAAGATCGCACGCAAGCTAGGCTATCTGAACATCCCGGACGATCTGGTCGTGAACATCGACCAGGCCTTGAAGATGAGGCCGGACGAGGTCGTGTTGATGTCCACCGGGACGCAGGGGGAGCCCTCGTCCATCATGGGGCGGCTATCTACGGGCACGAACCGCCACTTCGACATCATCCCGGGAGATACGGTTGTACTCTCCTCTCATCCTATCCCCGGGAATGAAGAGAGCGTTTACCGGACAATCAACCGCCTCTTCCGCCGTGGGGCCAACGTAATCTACGAGCCCATCGCCCCGGTGCACGTGTCTGGGCATGCCAGCCAGGAAGAGATGAAACTGCTGCTTCACCTGGTGAAGCCGAAGTATTTTATCCCCATCCATGGTGAGCTGCGCCACCTGCGCCAGCATGCCATCTTGGCCCAGGAAGTCGGCGTCCCGGTCGACAACATCGCTGTCATCGAAAATGGCCAGGTGATCGAGTTCGAGAACGGCGAAATGCGTTTCGGCGAGCGTGTGCCCGGAGGTTACGTATTCGTGGACGGGTCGAGCGTGGGCGAGGTTGGCCCGAGCGTGGTGCGCGAACGGGAAGCCCTGGCGCGGGACGGGATCGTCGTCATCAGCCTGGTGCTGGATAAAAGCACCGGGCGGCTGCGCGAAGAACCCGAGATCATCACCCGGGGTTTCATTTACAAGCGTGAAGCCGAGGACGTGATTGCCACAGCCCGCCGACGGATCGCCGAAACCGTCAGTCGCGGGAACGGCAACCTGCAGAGCGACATCGAGCAGACGGCCAAAACCCTGTTCTACAATGAAACGAAGCGCCGCCCCACGGTGTTCGTAACGATCAATCGAGTCTAATTAAAAAAGAGGGTTCGCGAGCTTATTGGCGCACGAACCCTCTTCGTTTTCCCTCAGTCCGGAAAATCACATCCAATCCCAGTCCTCGTCCTCCCAACCATACTGGCCGAGCATTGGCACAAATGCCACCGGCACGCCATGTTCGCGCCGGAAGTCGTCGCCCTGGCGGGTCCAGCGCTCCAGGTACTGGCCCCCGCGGCTCCCGACCGGGAGGATCAGGCAACCGCCGTCCGCCAGCTGGTCCAACAGCGGCCGGGGGACTTTCGGCGCAGCAGCCGTCGCCAGAATCCGGTCGTAAGGTGCTCCAGGAGGCCAGCCGAGGGAGCCATCCCCCACGTGCACGTGAACGTTCGTGATGCCCAGGGAGGCCAGCAGGCGCGCCGCCCGGGAAGCCAGGCGTTTGTGCCTCTCAACCGAGTGCACCTCACGAGCCAGGTGAGCGAGAACAGCGGCCTGGTAGCCAGACCCGGTGCCGATTTCCAGAACGTTCTCGTCGCCCTTCAGGCGCAGCATCTGGGTCATTAATGCGACGATGTAGGGTTGGGAAATGGTCTGGGACTGCCCGATCGGTAGAGGACAGTCCGAATACGACAGGTGGCGGTGTTCGCGGGCGATGAAACGGTGGCGCGGGACTTCCCGCATGGCTTGCAGCACGCGCTCGTCGACGATGTCGCGATTCAGCAGCTGTTCTTCCACCATGCGCTGCCTCTCAGCCGCGTAGAAAGCCTCCTCGTTCATCAGCAACCTTCCCCGTGCAATCTTTCCCTGCACGACAGGATTCCCCCTTCAACCTGCTTCTCAACTTCCTACCCGCCCCCCTGTCCCTCATCCACTCTGCAGGAATCCTTTCCAGAAATCGTCTCGCTCTCCCGGAATGAAAGGGGTGTACAGGGTCAACCGGTCCGCCAGGCCGGAATAGCGCTCGAACAGAGCAGCCCGCCGCCCTTCTGGAGGTCCCAGGACGGCAAAGGCCGAGAGAATCTCGTCGTCGATCAGGGCCGGCATTTCCAACCAACGGCCGCGCGAGGCCAACCCGGAGAGCTGTTCGGCCGCCGCCTCCCAACCGTGCAAAGCCATCACCCCCCGGTACGATGGGGTCGAGGCGTAAAAGGCGATCTGCTGGCGGGCGAACTCTTTCTCCTCGGCCCCGCTGGCGATAAAAGCGGTCAGTGAAATCTGCACGCTCTCTCGAGCCCTTCCAGCCTTGCGAGCTCCCTGCTCGATGGCCGGGAGAAGGACTTCTCTCAGGTAGCGCGGCGTGTGGAAAGGGTGTACGTGGAACCCGTCGGCGACCTCGCCAGCCAGGCGCGCCAGGCCGGTATTGACCCCGGCTATGTAAATCGGGATTTCCGGGTGGTCGATCGGCCCTGGATTGAAAAACGGGGACATTAACGTGAGCTTATAGAAATCACCGCGGAAGTTCAGCGGTTCGTTGTGCTGCCATGACCGCCAGAAAGCCCGGATCGCCTGGATCTGTTCACGCAGTTTGCCGGCCGGCGAGTCGGGCCAGGGCATGCCGAAGCGGCGCTCGACATGTGCTTTCACCTGCGTCCCCAATCCCAGGATGAATCGACCGCCGGAGGCCTGGGCCAGGTCCCAGGCCGTGTACGCCAGGGTTGCCGGGCTGCGGGCGAAAGCGATCGCGACCGCGGTGCCAAAGTTCAACCGGCGAGTGTGCTCCGCGATCAAAGCGCCCGGCAGGAACGGGTCGTGGATTGTTTCTGGCATCCACAGGGCATCGAAACCGAGCGCTTCGGCCGACCGGGCGACGGCCGGAACCTGGTTTAAAGGGAGCGGAGGGATCGAGGCGTCCAGTTTAAATTGGCCAACGCTGGCAGTCATCCAGATTCCTTCTGATCCAATAAATAGGCCACGATCCAGCGCGTCGTCGCTTCGAGCGCATCCTGGTGGGTGCGCTCGTAGCTATGCGAGGCGTCCACGCCCGGCCCGATCAAGGCGACTGCCACGTCGCCTCCCGCCCTCCAGTAGGCTTCGCCATCGGAGCCATAGTACGGGTAGATATCGACCCGGTAAGGGATCTCGTGCTCCTGGGCCAGGGCGCGCAGCTTCTGGCTCAACCCGTGGTGGTAAGGGCCGCCCGAATCCTTCACGCACAGCGTGGCGTGGAATTCGTCGGAAGTCTGGCCCTCTCCCACGGCGGCCATGTCCACGGTCACAAGCTCGGCCAGGCCCGCGGGCAGGCCGGCAGCGGCGCCGTGGCCGACCTCCTCGTAGTTGCTGAAATGGAAGGTCGTCGTCTTAACAGGTCGCAATCCTGCGTCTTGCAAGGCCTTGATAGCCCCCAGCAGGCAGGCCACGCAGGCCTTATCGTCCAGGTGGCGAGAACGAATGAAGCCGTTCGTGACCTCCACACGCGGGTCGAAGGCGATGAAGTCGCCCACTTCGATGCCCAGGGCGCGCGTCTCCTCGGCCGAGGAAGTGCGGGCATCCAGGCGCGCTTCCATATTCTTGTCCTCTCGCTTTAAATCGTTCACCTCGCTGCCGTGCACGTGCCCGGAAGCCTTGTTTAAAAGAAGAGAGCCGCGTACGCTGTCCCCCTGCTGCGTGAAGACGGTGCAGCCTTCCCCCTCGACCGTGT
>DASWHG010000103.1:0-1630 GCA_036393315.1 Anaerolineales bacterium
ACGGATCCCGTCCCGCGTCCGGCTGTTTACCCGCATCTCCTCAAAATGGTCTCGCAGATCGATGGCACTGCGCAACCGTTCGAAGCCGTCCAGGACGGCAAAGTCGTCGCGCGGCAGGCTTTCCCGGGCGCGGGGGTGCACCGTCGGCGAGATGACGCGCGCCCAGCCGTCGACCTTCTCGAACAGGGCGGCATTTTCCAGGTTAACCCGGACCTGCCCGGGACCGCCGATCAGGAAGATGGGCGACTGCTGGTCCCGGTCCGCCACCCTTCCGTTTGTGATCTCGATCATCCCATAGCGATCGGCAAAAGCGGCCTGGCGCAAGAAACGCTTGGCGACTTCGACGTCACCGATTTCAAAGACATCGTCCAGGTAAATCGCCGCCACCCGGTAAGCGATCCAGAAGACCAGCGCGCCCAGGAGCACGATCCGCAACACGTCTGCGGCGAACAGAGCCCGGAAAGGATAATCCCAGAAGCTGCGCGCAAATTCCACTCCTTGACGGTAGGGGTGCGCCCGGTAGGCAATGACCGCCCACGAGATAGCCCCAATCAGGATCACCGCCCAGCGACGCGCCCGCGCGCCCGCGCGGGTCACGGAGAAGACCGCGCCGAATACATCCATCGCGACCCCGAACATCACGAGATCGGCGAGCAGGCGAGAGAGGGAGGGAGGGTTCACATTTCGCGCGCCCATCTGCTCTTACCTCCGCACCCACTCGATCAAGTCAGAGATCTCTTTCTCCTCGTAGTCGAGGAGCTGGTGCAGGTGCGAGTCATGAACGATCATCTTCTGGGTACCCGCCAGCAGTTTTTCGAGGCTGGTTTTTAAATCGGGAACCAGGCGCTGCGTGGGAGGCAGCGGGAGCCCCTGCTCATCCACGAGCGTCTGGGCCAGCAAGCCGACAGCATGATCGGCAAACTCCTTGAGGGCCGCCTCCCTGCCATCGTGGACGGAATAGCTGCGCTGCCGCTCGACGAAGTTACGCTCCATCTGGGCGCGTTGGAGCCAGGTCGAGATCCACTGCTGCACCAGCAGGTCTTCCACCGCCGGTGGGAAGCGCAGGCTGCTGATCGAAGCCGCGAAAACCTGGACCCCCATCTTTTCCAGAATATCCTTGTACTCGCGGCTCGGCACCAACTTCCCGTTGTGCTCTCCAACTTCATTCAGCTCCATCACCTCAGGTTGGGTCAGCCTGGCCCTGACCATGCGCTTGATGATCTCGAGCCCGGTCTCCCCCCGTTCTCCCTGCTGGTCCCCCGCTGCGCCTTTCTTCCCCTCTTTGGGGATCTTTTTTCCTTCGCCCGTGGCCGGGTCGAATAAATCGTTCAGGGTGAACTTGCTCAAGTATTCCCGCCACAGGTCGACCGCCAGGTAGGGAGGCACTTCATACCAGTGCATCTCGCGCAGCTCCTTGAGGAGCACCCCTTCGCGGGTGATTGCGAGGCGCACCGGATCAGGAGTATATCCGAACCCCGTCCCGCCGCTGCCCGGCTCGCTCTTGATTTTGAATACGGTCAGGATGTTCGGCACGACTTCCACGCCATCGCGGGTCAGCCCACTGGTCTGCCGGCGGTAAGTTTGGCTGGCCTGGTATTCCTCTTCGCTTTCGCCTTTCCGGCGCGGCTCG
>DASWHG010000104.1:0-3725 GCA_036393315.1 Anaerolineales bacterium
TCGAAACCCATTGGGACGGGCTGCGCATGGTAAAACAAATCGGCCGGGATGCGGGCGTGGATACCTTTCCCGGTTCGGTTTATTGACCTGGGAGCTGCGAGTGATCCAGGAATTTCAAATCACACGATCGGCGGAACTGCAGTCCCTGCCAGCCTTCCGAGACTTCATCGAAAGTGTGTTAAAAGGCTTTCCCAACGTCGAGGAACAGGTGCGCTACGACCTCAAGCTGGCGGTGGATGAAGCCTGTACCAACGTCATACTCCATGGCTACGCCGGGATGAACCCCGGCTCGATCATCTTAACCTTACAAATTTCAGCTCAAGCGGTGCGGATGATGATCACCGATTTCGGCCACGCCTTCGAGCCCAACGAAACCCCGATGCCTGACGTAGGCGCCGGGCTGGACGGTCGAGAGATGGGTGGGTTTGGACTCTTCATTATCTACCAGACCATGGACGAGGTTGACTACGAGACGACCGGGAGCTGCAACCGGCTCATTCTCACCAAATGCCTTGAAGCGGACCGGACGGGTGAGGCTTTAGAGAAACCGGTCTCAAGTGAAAATTTTGAGGAAGACCTAACCTGTTGAAACGCGCCGGTGAAGGAGAACGGATCGTGGAAATTCGGGCGGAACAGCAAGCGCAAGCATTGGTTATTTCGGTGGCTGGCAGCATCGATGCCCTGACCGCGGGCGAGGTGACCCGCTTCTTCAGCGAGCAAATCGGCAGCGGCAACCCGCAGATCGTCGCCGACTTGAGCCAGGTGGATTTCATGAGCAGCGCTGGCCTGCGTGCATTCCTGGGCGCGCTGAAAGAGAGCCGCCAGCAGGGCGGGGACTTACATATTGCAGCTCCCCAGCCGGGAGTTGAAAAAATCTTGAAAATGTCCGGGTTCACCACCATCTTGAAGGTGTATCCCACCGTGGAAGAAGCCGCGGCCGGTTTTGGAACTTGATCACCGCCCGCCGCGGCCGGGCAATCGCTCGACAGCGGGCTGAGGAACAGGTATGGAATCTGCCAACGGACGAAACCGCAACCGCATCGCCTTAGTCATCGGTTCTGGCGCGGTGAAGTGCGCCGCTGCCCTGGGCTCGTGGAAGGTCCTGGCTCGGGAGGGGATCGAGATCGACATGCTGGTTGGCTGCAGCGGCGGAAGCCTGTTCGCGACCACGATGGCCTTAGGATACGAGGTCGAGGCCTGCATCGAGAAAACCCGGCAACTGTGGAACCGGGAGATCACCGCCAGGCGAGACCTGTCCTCGTTGCTCCGGGCGCTGCTCCCCGGCGTGCTCAATTTCGACGAGCGGTTTGGGATGGTCTCCGACAGGGCCATGCTATCCCGCTTACGGGAAGTCTTCGGAGAGCGGACCTTTGCGGATGTCAAGACACCGCTGTACCTTCTGGCGACCGATTTCCACCAGGGTGACGCGGTCGTGCTCACAGAGGGAAGACTGGTGGATGCACTGCGTGCCAGCATCTCCATCCCCTACATCTGGGCGCCCTGGCAGATTGGAGACCGGCTGCTCGTGGATGGTTCGCTCTCCAACCCGATGCCGGTCGACGTGGCTATTAAGGAAGGGGTCCAAGTCATCCTGGCGATGGGCTTTCAAAGCCCATTGCCCCGCAAGGTAAAGACGATCAGCCGGTTTGCATTCCATGTCAACGGTATCATGACCAACAACTTATATAAAGCCAATTTCGCCTTCCACAACCTGGCGCACCACGCCGAAATCATCCCCATCCTGCCGGAGTTCGACCGGCCGGTGTCCTTGTTCGATACCGACCAGTTCCCGTACGTGATCGAACAGGGCGAGCGCGCCACCGAAGCGCTGCTACCGTATATCCACCGCCTGCTGGAAGCGCTCGAGCCGGTGGATGCCACCGGGCGAGACGGCTCCGAAGAGCTAAGCGGCGCGGAAGAGCGCAGCGGCGAGTAAGTATGCACGGATCGATTAAGATGAGTGTGAAAGAAGAAGGGCTGCAGGCCCAGAAGACGGCCGAGCGCGACCTGGAGATCGGGCGGCAGATCCAGGCCAGTTTCTTGCCGGAGGAGCTGCCGCAAGCGCCGGGCTGGGAGATCGCCAGCCGGTTCGAAGCGGCCCGCCTGGTCGCGGGCGACTTCTACGATGCGTTTCCCCTCTCGGGGGGCAAGCGCATCGGGCTTTTGATTGGGGACGTCACCGACAAAGGCGTGGGAGCGGCCCTGTTCATGGCCCTGTTCCGCAGCCTGATCCGGGCCTTCGCGGACCAGCATTACTCGCTCGGCTGGATGGATGTATTAAACAGCGATCGCTCCATAGCCGGTCGCAGTGATTCCGTCGGGCGGCGACGCGAGCTGCTCTCCACCGGGGCACCGGCGTTGAAGAATGCGATCGACCTGACGAACAACTACATCGCTCGCAACCACGGCAAGACGAACATGTTCGCCACGATCTTCTTCGGCCTGCTGGACCCGGCGAACGGGGGGATGATCTATATCAATGGCGGTCACGAACCGCCGCTCCTGATCGGGGACGGGGAGATCAAGGCCGTGCTCAACCCGACCGGCCCCGCCGTAGGACTGCTGCCGGACCTGAACTTTACGATCGAACAGGTCGAACTCGAACCTGGCGACACCTTTTTCGCTTACACGGACGGCGTGGTGGACGCCCGCAGCCTGGCGGGAGAGCCTTTTGGCGAGGAGCGGCTGACCGCGCTGATCAAAGAGCCGGCTGCCACCGCTGCCAGTCTGCTGGACCGGATCTATGGCAGCCTGAAGGCACACATTGCAGAGGCAGACCCATTCGACGATATCACCATGCTGGCGGTCCGCCGGGATGCAGAGCCTTCTGACTGAAATCTGATGCAGTTGCTTTTCGAAATGAAGGGATGAAGAATTAAGGGAGAGAAAAGATGCGTATATCAAAACGACTGCATAAAGCGGGTCCCCACTTGCACGCGATCCTGATCGCAGCCCTGCTGGCCGGGGTGATCCTGTCAGCCTGGCCGGGAGGTGTGGGACGGGCCTCGACCACCATCGTCGTGAACAGCTTTCAGGACAGCGTCAACAATGACGGCTTCTGCACTTTGAGAGAAGCGATTATCTCGGCGAACAAAGACCAGACCTCCGGCAGGCGCAAGAATGAGTGCCCGGCGGGGAGCGGGGTCGACGCGATCCAACTGGAAGCCGGAACCTACGTCCTCACACGAACCGACAGCGGGCAGGAGGATTCTGCCTTGACCGGTGACCTGGACATCGCCACCAACCTGACCATCATTGGCGCGGGCGCCGGGAAAACCATCATCCAGGCCCAGGCTTTCAGCGACCGGGTTTTCCACATCCTTTCCGGCAGCGTGACCCTGCAGGGCCTCACGATCACCGGCGGCAACAGCTCTTCGAACGGCGGTGGGATTCTTAACTTGAGCAATTTGACCCTGGTGGACGTCGAGATCAAGGGGAACAACGCCGGCAGCTCCGGCGGAGGCGTCGCCAACGCGGGCAGCTCCCTGACCATCGACAAGAGCACCATCAGCAGCAACGCGGCCGGAACCGGGGGCGGGATTCACAACGGCGCCGCCAGCCAGCTGGCGGTTACCAACAGCACGATCAGCGGGAACAATGCGGCAAACGGCGGCGGGATCTCGAACGAATTGAATACCGCGGGCACGAGCCAGGTGAGCCTGCTCAACGTAACCGTCAGCGGCAATACGGCCAGCAGCGCGGGAGGCGGACTCGACAACGCCGGG
>DASWHG010000105.1:0-6011 GCA_036393315.1 Anaerolineales bacterium
TGCTCCAGCGGGCGGGTGTCGACCAGTGCGGCTTTGCGGGCAGGGTCCTGAAGGATGGACTCGATCTCTGCGGCAGTGGCGAGCAGGTTGGGCCGGGGCCTGGGGGTGAAGCGGGCTGGGGCGACGTCTGGCACCTCCGTACTCAAAGGCCGGCCTTCTGCCAGCCACCTGGTCAACCCGCCATTCAGCACCGCAACCCGGTCGTGGCCGTAATAGCGAAACGCCCACCACAGGCGCGCTGCGCCGCTGTAATCGGTCTCTGCGTAGGCGACTACGCGGGTCTCGTCGCCGATGCCGGCGGCCGACATGACCCCGGCGAATTGATCCGGTGGCAGTAGCAGGTCACGCACGCCGTGGCGGGTGTGGTTCAGATCCAGGTGCCAATCCAGGTGGATAGCGCCGGGGATGTGGCCTTCCCGGTAGAGCTGCCGGCCAGAGCCATCGCCGCGCCAGCGAGCATCGACGATGCGCAGCCCGGGATCGTCCAGGTGGGCGGCGAGCCAGGCGGTTTCGACAAGGCTCTGGTGAACTGGCTCTTTGCTCATTCCTGGATTCATTTGCCCGCAGCCTGGGGCAGCGCCAGGCGCTGGCGGCCCAGCTGCCAGCGGGCGACCAGCGCGAGCGGGACTAAAGCGACCAGGATGCCGGCCAGGCCCATCGTGCCATACCCGACCGCGGCGAAGATCAGGCCGCTCCCGAAGCTGCCCAGCGCGGAAGCCAGGCCGATCAGCAGGTCATTGAAACCCTGCGTCTTGGCCCGCTCCAGGGGAGAGAGGTGATCGGCCAGCAGCGAAGAACCTCCCACGTAGCAAAAGTTCCAGCCGAGGCCGAGCAGGAACAGGGCTCCGGCGAGAGGGATCACCTGGGGCGAAAGCGGCGCCAGCAGGCAGGCCAGGACGAGCGTGCCCAGCCCGACCAGGATCACCGGGGTGCGCCCCCAGCGGTCGGCCAGCTGCCCTGAAACGATGGAGAAGGCGAACATGCCGAAAGTATGGGAAGAGATGACGGCTGAAATGCTCGTCAGGGGGTGCTGGTGTTCCGTCATGTGCAGGGCGGTGATGACCATCAGCATGACCATGACCATCTGGCTCCCGACCATCACCGACATGGCCGCCAGGGGGGCCGGGGCGAGCAGGATCTCCTTGATCGAGCGGGCGCCCCCGTCCTCCGGCAGGCTTTCCGGGTAGAGACTGGCAAGGCTGCGGCCCAGGTCGCGCGGCTCCGGCCGCAGCCGGAACAAGATCAGGAGCGCGGTCGCGATGTAAAGGAGCATGCCGGCCACAAACGGCCCGGCGAGTTCCTCGTAGCCGGCCCGCAAGGCGAGGCGTCCCACCGGCCCGACCAGCCAGGGGCCGAAGACGGCCCCGACCGTCCCGCCCAGGACGACCCGCGAGATCGCCCGGCCACGCTCGAGCGGGGGGTGCACCTCGGCGGCGGCAAAGCGCCCTAATTGCAGGGCTGCTTGGGCGATCCCGACGATGGCCAACCCGAAGAGGAAGGCCGGGAAGGAGCGATCGACGACGGCTTTGGCCGCCAGGCCGGCGCCGGCAGCCCCACAGAGCAGTCCCAGGGAAATGCCGCCCCGGCGCCCGAACCGCTCCATGAAATAGCCCCCGCCCAGGGAGGCGAAGGCGGTCCCCAGCAGGAAGACGGCCGAGGGGACTCCGGCCCAGGCAGGGTTGCCAGAGAGCTGCGCCCCAACGATCGAGTTGATGGTCGCTGCCAGGACGAGGCCGGCAGAGCCCAGGCTCATCGCCAGGAAGAGGGTGATCGTTATCTTGCGGGCCGGTTTCGAGTAATCCATACGCTCCTACGGTTCGAGGCCTGGTAGAATGGGTTGTGATTGGCTGTTTGTCGCTCAACCTTTATAAAGTAACTTTCGGCCAATCACCCGGTAAAAGAGGGTAAAAGAAGTCCCGTATAGTTTAAACCAGGCGTTCTTAAAAAGCAACCACGAACGGGAAAGGGGAAAGGCGATAATATTCTTATGGTAAAAGCCGTCTGGAACGGAAAAATCTTAGCCGAGAGCGATCGAACCATCGTGATCGAGGGCAACCATTACTTCCCGCCCGAGACGATCCGGACGGAATTTTTCCAGGAGAGCAGCACGCACACGATCTGCCCCTGGAAAGGCACAGCCAGCTATTACGATATCCGGGTGGAGGGCTTGACCAACAAGGACGCGGCCTGGTACTACCCACAACCGAAAGAGGCCGCGAAAGAAATCGAGGGATACATCGCCTTCTGGAGAGGCGTGCGGATCGAGAGGTAAGGAAACGGGGGCAGAACTCAGGCTGCGAACAGCCGGGCGATCTCATCTTGAGCGGGGCGGGGTATCGCCTGCTTGCCGTCCGGGTGAGTGCTCCACACAGCTGGCGGGCCCTCTTCCACCCAACCGATCTCCGCGCAGGGGATGCCTTCCGATTCGAGGGCGCGCCGGATTGGGAGGGAATGCTCCGGGGGCGCGGTCAGCAGCAGCGCGCCGGAGGCGATGGAGGCAAGCGGGTCGAGGTCGAATACCTGGCAGATGCGCCGGGAAAGAGGAGGCACAGCCACTGCGTCCAGGTCGATGGTGAACGAACAGGCGCAAGCCATGGCCAGCTCCCACAAGGCAGATGCCAGCCCGCCCTCGGTCGGGTCGTGCATGGCCGTGACCCGCCCGGCCTGCAGGGCGACCCGAGCATCGCGCAAGACGCTCAGGCCGGGATCGTGGAGGAAATCCCGGGCCTGGTCGAGCTCCGCCGGGCTCAGCACCGGGACCAGCCGTTCGGGAAATTCGCGGGCCAGGATGGCCGTCGCTTCGACCGGCACACCCTTCGTCAGGAGCAGGCGGTCGCCCGGGGCGGCCCCCTGAGGCGTGACCAGCCGCTCGCGGGCGACTTCGCCGATCAACGTTCCGATCACGATGGGACGCTGCAAACCGTAGGTGATCTCGGTATGGCCCCCGATCACGTCGGCCCCGATCTCCCGGCAGGCCTGGAAGATCTGCTGGCCGATCTGCTCGACCTGCCCCATCGTCGCCGTCCCTTCCGGGAGCAGCAAGGTCATCAAGAACCAGCGCGGGTCTGCGCCGGTCGTGGCAATGTCATTGGCGTTGACGTGGACGGCGTACCAGCCGATCTCCTCGGTGGCGAAGGTAATGGGATCTGATTTGAAAACCAGCAGCGTCGCGCCCAAATCCAGGACGGCGCAGTCCAGGCCAACGCCCGGCCCCAACAGCACCCGCGGATCATGGAGCGGAGCTCCTTCAAGGAGCTCCGCCAGCATTTCCACAGGCAATTTCCCAACCGGTAAAACCTCGTCCATTCTGGAGGTCTGCTCGCTGTCCTACTTTTCGTGCCAGATACCATTCTAACGCAGTTGTCTGTGAATGCCTGCGGTAATTCCTGCCATTTTTCCCACTGCGACTTTAACGCGCGCAACCATTCCTGGATCAAACCGCTCCGGTCGCCGTTCTTCCATCGTCAACCAGTAACCGGTTTAGGACCCAGGCCAGGAACGAGGGCGCCCCTTCGGTTGACCTGTTGGCTTCAGCGCTCAATCGTTGTATCCAGCCGCTGCGGCACTTACGACAGGCGAGCTGCCCCGAACATCTTCATCGATCTCCATGCGGACGCCGCAGTTGCACTTCAAGCCATCTGCGCAGTCCTGGCAGCAGTACCTGTCTTTGCCCACGAACACCGGTCCCCAGGTCAGCTCTACGCCGCAGCCGACACACCAAACCATTTCGTCAATCTGCACCATTCAAGCCTCCTTTCACGAGCAGCACCGAGCAGCCGGCATAATGAACGAGCTTGCGTGAGAGGCTGCCCAATAGCAAGCGCTTCATCTGGCTCAAGCCGCGCGAACCGGCGACGATCAGGTCCACCTGGTTGGCTTTGACGTATTCGATGATCTCCGTGGCGGCATCGCCGCGCAGGAGCACACCGGTGGCCGGGATACCGGCGGCCTCCAACATTTGAACCGTTCGATCCAGCAAACCCCGGCCAACAGTCTCTTCTTCCTCCATTATCCGGGAGGTGATCCGATCGGTGTCCACGGAAGGCATCGATGAGAGCACTTCCATCCCGACCGGCCACGAATGGGAGATCTGGACCGGCACAGGCGGAGGGGGCAAAACATGCACGGCGCGCACTTCTGCGCCTTCCGGGAGTGGGAAACGGGTTAAATACTGGACCGCGCGCTGGCTGTGCTCCGACCCATCGGTGACCAGCAGGATCCGCTTCAACCCGGAATAAGGGGCGCGGACGGACAGAACCGGCCAGACCGCGTACTCCACGAGCTGCTGGACCACACCTCCGAGCAAGATGCCCAGGGTCGCCCGCAGCCCTTTTGCCCCCAGGACCATCAAGTCCGGGCGCTGCCGGTCCGCATATTCGGTCAATTCGGCCGCAGGATAGCCGGTGAGGAGCTCAGTTTTCACGGTAACGCCCTTTTCTTGCAGTAGATTACGGGTCTGTTCGAGGGCGTCCTGCAGCTGGGCGTGGCTGGAGGCATCGCGAGGAACCAGGACAGCCAGGGCCGTGATGGTGCTGCCGGCCCCAAGGGGTAAGTCGTGCAGCAGGTGTGCGGCGGCGAAGGAATGCTCGGACCCATCGACCGCCAGGATAATATCCAACTTGCGTTCCCTCTGTGAGTCGATCATGATCCACCTCCATTTCCTTGATCAGGCAGGCACCGGGACCGGGATTTTCCGGGCTGGCTCCCTTACGAGCAAGAAGGAAAGCCAGGGTGTTAGCAGCCATTCTGCAGCGAACACAAGAAAACCCGGTCAGGGTTCACAGGTTCGCATGGACCAGGCCGGGCAAGCGTGCGCAAAAAAATTGAATGATGGTATTGGTGGAGAGGATTTTTTGCCCGGCGGATAGGACCTGAGCAGCAATGCGACTCCTTACACCCTTACTATAGCAAAGAAACTGCAGGAATTCAAGTCCTAATCTTCGATTTCGACCACGACCATGCGGTGGTCCGAAGCGAGCGATTCGGACACCCAGGCATTTACCGGATCGAGGCCGCGCAGCCAGACGTAATCGATCCGAATGTGCGGGTCGATGGCAGGATCGGTGGGCGGTGGCGGGACGATCCCGAGGGTTTCGAACGGATCGACGAAGCCGGCCCGGAGGATGGCGGCGACCTCCGGGCTGTCGGGCTCGGCGTTGAAATCGCCGCCGAAGACCGCCGGGCTGTTCGGGCCGATAAAGTCCAGCGCCTCATTGATTTGGGTCAAGGTGTCCTCGTCGGAGAGGCCCAGCCAGATGCCGTAGGCGTGCAGCGGGCGGCCATCCGGTTCGAGTTGAGCATGGATGATGCCGGTCTGCTCCTGGAGGCTGGTGAGCAGGAGGCTGTCAGAGAGCACGGGCCGGTCCCGGGAGAGCAGGGCGATCCCGGTCAGGTGTTCGACGGTGGGCAGGTAGATGACGTGCATGCCTAACCGCCGGGAGAGAAAATAGGCATTATCGACCCCATAGCTGGTCAGCCGGCCGGTATCCACCTCCTGCAGGGCAGCGATATCGACCCCCTCCTGGAGGATGGCGCCGGCGATCTCGGGCAGCGTGTAGCGCCAGGCGGCATCGTAACCATAATGAACGTTGTAGGTGCCTACCCGGCGGGTCCCGGGCTCCTGGGGAGGCAAGGTGGGGAGCGGCCGGACTGAGATCAGGGCGACCGCCAGCGCCAGGACTCCCCCGATCGCCAGCCAGGCCGGCCGGATGGCCAGCTCCTCCGTTTCCCTGTAGGAGAGGGGCTGGCTGACGAAGTTTGACCCGAATGCGAGGGCGGCCACCAGGTAGACCGCCCAACCCAGGCCGCGCATGGCGGGTAGGACATACGGGTAAGTAAAAGCGAAGGCGTTGAAGAAATTCAGCAGCAGAAAGAACAGCAGCCCAAGCGCGAGCTTCGGGCCTGCGAACTGCAGGCGGGCAGGGGGACCACCCAGCAGGCAGGTAACCCCGACCATCACGACCGCGTGAGAGAGCAGGAGCAGGAAAGTCGACGGGACCCCGGCGGTGAAA
>DASWHG010000106.1:0-14646 GCA_036393315.1 Anaerolineales bacterium
CCGGATCCCCTCCAGGATCGTGGTGCCCGGGGTGATGGCGCCGGTACCACCCAGCCATTCGATCGTCCAGCCACCGCACTGCAGGCCGATATCGTCCGCCGCTTTTCCGCCGACGTAGATGAGGCCTGTCTCTCGAGAGAGCGGCAGCGTTTTATTTTCGTTCTTTAACAGGACCAGCGACTTCGCCACCGCCCGGCGAGCCAGCGCCCGGTGCTCGGTAGAGCCGACCAGCGGCAGGTGGGCGGGACCGGCGAATGGCCGCTCGAACAGCCCCAGGCTGAACTTCACCCTCAGGATGCGCTTCACGGCGTCGTCGATTCGCTCCAGCGGTATGTCGCCTTTCTCTACTGCCTGAGTCAGTTCGGCGATGAAACGCTCGTAATCATACGGCACCATGTTCATGTCGATGCCGGCGTTGATGGATTTAACCACCGCCTGGTAGTAATCCTCGTCAACCTGTTCCAGCCCGCCCCAGTCGCTGACGACAAAGCCAGTAAAACCCAGGTCCTCCTTGAGCACCTCGGTGAGCAGGTAATGTTGGGCGTGCATTTTCAAACCGCCCCAGCTGGAGAAGGAGGCCATGACACAAAGTGAACCAGCCTCGATCGCTGCCCGGTAGGGAGCCAGGTGGACCGCCCGCAGCGTTGCTTCGTCCACTTCGGTGACGCCCTGGTCGATCTCGAAGTGAACCTCGGGCGGCGCTCCGGGGATCGAGTTGGCTCCTCCGGAATAAATGCTGGTCGTGGATGTCCCCCAGGTCGTCCCGCCATCCCCGGCGAAGTGCTTGGGAGCCGCCAGGACCGAGAGGGGGCCGCTCAGATCGTCACCTTGCAGGCCGCGGATGTAGGCCACCCCCAGCCGCGCGACCAGCTCGGTGTTCTCACTGTACCCTTCGAATGTCCTGCCCCAGCGGATGTCCTGGGGGACGGCAATGGTCGGAGCGAAGTTCCAGTAAATCCCCGTAGCAGCCAGTTCTTCCGCGGTGGCCCGCCCGATATCTTTCACAAGGTCAGCATCGCCTGTCGCTCCCAGGCCGATGTTGTGGGGGAAGATCACCGCGCCCTTCAAGCTGTTGTGACCGTGCACGGCGTCCACCCCGTACAACAAGGGAATGCCCAGGGGTGTTTTCAGCGCGCCTTCTTGGTAACCGGCCACCATCTCGGCCCAGGCTGGCGCGCTGTTCTCCGCGGGAGCAGCGCCGCCACCGCTCAGCACGGAGCCGATAAAACGCCTGGCGACCTCCTCCGGGCTGAGGCTGCCCTTCTCGACCTGGGTCATCTGGCCGATCTTCTCCTCCAGTGTCATCCGGGCGAGCAGGTCCTCGGTTCGAGTTTCAATGGAGGCGGTTGGGTCTTTGTAAATTGGCTGGCTTTTGACGGGGGTGTTTTGAGGGTTACGCATTGTTTTTTCAATGGAATAAAATCTAAATTACCGTTGAACTTTCGAAGAAGATTAAATCAAATGGCCGTCCCTTCCTCGTGTAGATAGCACCGCACCCACCGGTCGCCGGACAAGGCGATGGCGGGCGGCATGGACTCCTGGCATTTTGGCATGACGAAAGGACAGCGCGGGGCGAAAGGACAGCCAACGGTGACCGCGCTCAGGTTGGGCACTTCGCCCTTGGCCTTTATCTCGCTGCGGGTGCGCAATCCCCGGGCCGGATCCGGAACGGAGGAGAGCAGCAGCTGGGTATAAGGGTGCTGCGGGTTCTGGGTCAGCTCCTCGCTGGGCGCGGCCTCCACCATGTGCCCGGCATACATGACCAGGATGCGGTCGGCAAAATAGCGTGCGCTGGCCAGGTCGTGGGTGACGTACAGAAAACTGATATCCTTTTCGTCGCGCAGCAATTCCATCAGGTTCAGGATGCCCATCCGGATCGAGACGTCCAGCATAGAAATCGGCTCGTCGGCCAGGATGATTTCCGGCTCGACCGCCAGGGCGCGGGCGATCGCCACCCGCTGCCGCTGCCCACCGCTCAGCTGGTGCGGGTACTTGCTCAGGAAGTCGTACTGAGGCGTACAGGCCACGGTGAAAAGCAGCTCCTGGAGGCGCTCTTCCATTTCTTTCTTGGAGCGCGTCCTGCGGTGGATCAGGAGGGGGCGTTTCAGCTGGTGCTCCACGGTATGAACGGGGTTCAGAGAGCTGAACGGGTCCTGGAAGATCATCTGCACCCGGCTGCGGTAACGCAGCATCGCCTGGCGGCCCCTCGACTTGAGCACGTTCTCGCCTTTGTAGAGGATCTCGCCCTCCGTGGGTTGGTAAAGCCGTACCAGCATGCGGGCGATGGTCGACTTGCCGCTGCCGCTCTCGCCGACGAGGGCAGTGACGTGCCCGCGGTAAAGGCTGAGGGACACATCCTGGACCGCGCGGACGACCTGCCTGGACAGCATGCCCCCGATGTGAAAGTGCTTGACGAGATTACGGGCCTCCAGGATCGGCACTCCGTCCTCGGTCATGACGACCTCCCTTGCTCGAGCAAGTGGCAGGCAGCGTAATGGTCGCGCTCGACCTTGCGAAAGACCGGCTCGACTTTCTGGCACGTCCCGGCGATGGCGACCTCACAGCGCGGGTGGAAGCGGCAGCCGGATGGGGGCGAGATCAGATTCGGCGGCGAGCCGGGGATGCTCTGCAGCTCCTGGCGCGGCCCGCTGATGGCCGGGAAGGAGTTCATTAAACGGTACGTATAGGGGTGTTTCGGGCTGAGGAAGATCCGGTCGGAAGGGGCAATCTCGACGATCTCCCCGGCATACATGATCGCGATGCGGTGCGCGAATTCCACCAGGAGCGACAAATCGTGGGTGATATACAGGATGGAGAAACCAAACTGCCTTTGAAGGGCCTGGATCTCCTCCATGATCTGGCGCTGGACGACCACGTCCAGGGCGGTGGTGGGCTCGTCCAAGATGATCAGCTCGGGGTTGAGCGCCAGGGCGATGGCGATCACGGCGCGCTGGCGCATGCCGCCGCTCAGCTGGTGGCAGTAGCTATTGATTCGCTCCTTGTCGATCCCAACCAGCTGCAGCAGATCCAGGGCGCGGGCCCGGGCCTGCTCTTTGTTCGCCGGTTCGTGGGCCTGGATGGCGTCGATGATCTGGGTGCCGATGGTGAGCACCGGGTTGAGGGCGTTCATCGCCGATTGGGAGACGATGGAGATGTGCCGCCAGCGGAAATCTCGCAGGGTCTCGCTGTCCATCTCCATTAGATCGATATCCATGAATTGGATGCTGCCCCCGACGATGTAGCCGGGAGGCCGGAGCAGGCGGGTGATGGTGTGGGCGATGGTCGACTTGCCGCTGCCTGATTCGCCGGCCAGGCCGAAGATCTCGTTCGGCCAGATGTCGAACGTTACGCCATCGACCGCGCGCACAGCCCCACGCCCGGTGCGGTATTCAACTTCCAGGTCCTTCACGGCCAGGATGGGTGTGTGGACATCCACAGAATAAGGTTTGAGCTGCATCTTGATCAAGTTTGTACCCTCGTCACTGGCTCCGCAGGCGCGGGTTGGTGATCTCGTCGATGCCGAAGTTGATCATCGTCAGGCCGAAGCCGACCAGGGCAATGCACAGCCCGGGTGGAACGAAAGTCCACCAGGCGCCGGTCAATAAAGCGGCGTTGTTCTGCGCCCAATAGAGAATGGTGCCCCAGGTCGTGATATTGGGGTCGCCCAGGCCGATGAACTCCAGGCTGGCCTCGGTCAGGATGGCGTAGATCACGGCGCCGATCCAGCCGCTGACGACCAGGGAGGTCATGTTGGGGAGGATTTCGGCCAGGATGATCCGCCAGGTGGGTTCGCCGATCACCTTTGCGGCGGATACGAACTCCTGTTCGCGCAGGGTAAGCGTCATGGAACGCAGCACGCGCGCGCCCCAGGCCCAGCTGGTGAAACCTAAGACCAGGACAATGGTGATGGGGCCGGAACGCTCGACGTAACGGGCCAGGACGATAATGAGCGGCAGGGCAGGGATGACCAGGACGACGTTAATGAGCAGGGAGAGCGCGTCGTCGACGATCCCTCCCACGTATCCCGCGGTGATGCCGACCAGGATGAACACGATGGTGACCATGGTGCCGGCCAGGGCGCCGACCAGCAGGGAAGTGCGCGCCCCGTAGACGATCTGGGAAAAAATATCCTGGCCCTGGCGGGTTGTGCCCAGCCAATGTTCTGTGCTCGGCGGCTGGTGCGGCCGGCCGACCATGCGGGTGGGACTGTAAGGGGCGATCACTTCGGCAAAAACCGCCAGGAAAACAAAGAAAAGGATGATGACGACGCCGACCAACGCCTTGCGGCTGCGCAAAATCTGTCGCGGCCACCCCACGGTAGGGAAGCTGGGTAAGGCCCGGCCTTCTTCGATCTCACTCGCCGTCTTGCTCAGGGGGATACTTTCAGCCATCTCACGCTTCCTTTTCTGGTTCAGTCATAACGGACACGCGGGTCGAGAAATACGTAGACGATGTCTACCATCAAATTGGCTGCCAGGACCGCAAACGTGATCATGAGGAAGATGCCCTGCATGAGGGGGTAATCGCGGGCATTTACAGACAGAAGCAAGGTGTAACCCATGCCCGGGTAGGAGAATACGATCTCCGTTAAAAACTGCCCCCCGATGATGAACGCCAGCGCCATGGCAAAGCCGGTGACGCTGGGAAGGATGGCGTTGCGGGCAGCGTACGCGAACATCACCCGCTGGTTGGTCAGACCTTTCGCCTCTGCCAGGACCACGTAATCTTGCGAAAGCACGCTGATCATGCTGCTGCGCATGCCCACCAGCCAGCCGCCGAGGGAAGTGAGCACGATCGTCAGGGCGGGCAGAGTGGCGTGGTAGATCACGCTGCGGATGTACTCCCAGGAACCCCAATTCTGGCGGATATCGTCGGAGGCCGCGTGCCCCAGGGGAAACCAACCCAGACCCAGCGCCAGGCTGTAAACTGCTATCATTGCCAGCCAGAAGTATGGGAATGAATTGAGCAGGCTGGAGGCAGGCAGGATGAAGTTATCGACGAAGCGACCCCGCTTCCAGGCAGCCAGGATGCCGAGCAGCGTGCCCAGGACGAAGGAGATGATCAACGCAAGGCTCAGCAGGCGCACCGTCCAGGCCAGGCTGGTGCCAATGACCTGGGTGACGGGGACCGGGAAGTTGGAGATCGACAGGCCGAGATCGCCATTAAACAGGTGGCCGAGGTAGGTGAGGTACTGCACCCACAGCGATCCGCGCACGAAACCAAAAGTGGCATAGAGCGAATCCAGGGACCGGGGGTCCATGCGGCCCTGGAAACGAGCGAACATGATCTGGACCGGGTCGCCTGCCATCATGCGCGGGATGAGGAAATTCACCGTAATCGATGCCCAGGCTGCGACCAGGTAGAAACCGATCCTTCGAAAAAGGTAGCGCATACTTGTTCTCCCGTTCGCGTGACTGCACTATGCTGCGTGCGGGTGACCTATTGACCTGGTACGGGATTGAAGTTTATTGTTGGATTGGGCGGCGAAGCTGCCCAATCCAACAATAAACTCCCTATTTTCACTGATATATTATATCGTAAGCCGGGCCGGGGAAATTCCCCAGCCCGGCTGAGTCTATCCAAACTTACGGGCCTTCGACCGGCTTGATGTTGATGGCGGTCAGGATGCGCGAGTTTGGTTCTCTCCACGGGCTGCCCTGTGTGTAGTAATCCTCTGCGGTTGGGAAGCCGGTGAAGCGGGTGGTGTTCCACTCGTACCAGGTAGGTCCGGGGAAGAGTGGGATGGCGGGGATATTTTCGACGTACAGCATCTGCAGGTCCTGGATGATCTGCTGCTGCTCGTCGGCGTCAGCGGTGGCGACGAAAGCGTCAATCAGCTCTGTCGCTTCATCGCTGGTCCAGCGTCCCCACAGCTGGCCATTGGCGAAGTCGTCCACCAGGAAGGAGGGGTGCATCAGCTGGTAGTAGAACTCCCAGGGGGATACGCCCGCGGTGCTCCAGCCAATCGAGACGTCGTAGCTGCCAGTCTGCAGGTTGTTCAGCCAGTCGCCGAACTCGGGGGTGATGATGGCCGCGTTCAAGCCAACGTCCTGGAAGTTCTGGACCATGATCTGCACGCTGGTCACCCAGTCGGTCCAGCCGTTGACCACCTGGACGTTAAAGGTGATCGGGCTGCCGTCCGGCAAATCCCGGAAGCCATCCCCGTCCGCATCCACGTAACCGGCTGCATCCAGGATCCCGGCAGCCGTATCCGGGTCATAGGCGTTGAGGTTCATCTCTGTGGCTTTGTCGACGGCCTCCTGGTTGATCCATGTTTCGAACGCCGGGCTGAGACCGACCGGGTTCGCGACGATGGTATAGCCATACATGCCGATGTCCACAACGCTCTCGTAATCGATGGCGGCGCTCATGGCCCGGCGGAACTCGAGATCAGAGAAGGGCTCCTTGGCCGTATTGGCATACAAATGGATTACACTGCCGCCTGGCCAGAAGAAGTAGTGGAAGTTTTCCGGGTCTTTGGCGACGTAAACCTCGTCGATATCGGGTATGAAGTGACCGGCCCAATCGATCTCGTCGTTCACCAAGGCCAGCTGGGATTGCTCGTTGCCGGGGTAGGCCGGGTAGCGCAGGCAATCGACGTACGGCTTGCCTTCCTGCCAGTAATTCTCGTTGCGGCAGAGCTCATACACCTGGTCTTCGAACCGGCCAATCACGTTGAAGGGTCCGGTGGAGATTGGGTCGGGGTTGGTAAAGGTCACCGGATCATCGACCGCAGACCACACGTGTTCTGGAACAGGGTTGATCTTGCCGATCTGAATATGGGCCAGGGAGTAGACCTTCGATAGTTTGAAGTCGACCGTGAAATCATCGACCTTCTCGACGCTGTCCGTGAAGGCCAGGACGCCGCCCCGGTCGAGCTCGGGGAAATCCTGTAACAGGTTGACGGTGAAGACCACGTCGTCGGCGTTGAAATCTTCGCCATCGCTCCACTGGACGCCTTCGCGCAGCGTAAAGGTTAAGGTGAGCAGGTCATCGGAGTATTCGTACCCGGTGGCCAACCAGGGGGTTGGCTCGCCGCCGAGGACCGGGTTCCAGACGATCAGCGGTTCGTAGATCATATCTTGAGTCTCGTTGATCGGATCCGGGGCGAATGGGTTGAAGTTTCGGACCCAGGTCGAAGCCGCCCGGTGCGAGACAACCACCGTTCCGCCAGTGCTGGGCGCTTCCGTTTCCGCTGGGGGAGGGGCCTCTGTGGGTAACGCGGTGGGTTCTTCGACTTCAGGTTCGGGGGGTGGTTCGGTTTCCTCAACCGCCGGAGGCGGCGCTTCCGTCACCACGGGCGCTTCGGGGGAAGCGGCCGGCGCGCAGGCCGCTAAGATCAGGCCAAACGCAACCAGCAGGCTGAGGAAGAAGGAGAATCTCTTGTACATCTTTCACTCCTATGGTTGGATCTATTTTCGGTTTCGTCCACGCATGGTGGGTTTGCTCGTGTGCCGCCATGCGCGAGCCTAAATATCTACGGCTTGCTGCTCATTTTCTTTTTTTTCTGTCAGGCTTGCCTCCTTTCAATTTGCATCTGCGAGTCCTGGAGCGGACTGTCGGGGTATATTGGTCTGCTCCCGGATGTTCCGGTCTGCTCCGCAGGACTCGCGGATCACCAGCTCGGTATCGAAGATTACCCGGCGTGGTGGGTAAGGGCCTAATTCGATGATATCTAACAAGGTTTCGACCAGGCGGATGCCCAGCCGGCGGATCGGCTGGCGCACTGTCGTGAGGGTGGGGCTGGCCATGGTCGCGGGCGGCAGGTCGTCGAAGCTGACGATGCCGATGTCATCCGGCACGGAAAGCCGCGCCTCGCGAATGGCCCGCAAGGCGCCGAGCGCCATCATGTCCGAGGCGATGAACAGGGCATCAGGACGGGAATCCAGCAGCCGCCGGGCAGCGAAATAACCGCCGGCCTCGGAAAAGTCTCCCTCCACCAGGAGATGCTCGTCCAGGGCCATCCCGTTTTCCCGGATGGCGTCTCGATAACCCTGGTAGCGATCCAGTCCGGCTGTGGTGTTCAACGGGCCACTGAGGATACCGATGCGCTTGTATCCCTGGCGGATCAGGTGCCGGACGGCGTTCTGCGCACCGGCGAAGTTATCCACGTCTACGTAGCTCGCGTCGGTCAGATTCATCGGGCGGCCAGCGATGATAAACGGCACCTCGGCCTGGCTCAACTGAACGAACAACTCGTCGGCCGCATTGGTCGCCTGCACGATCAAACCATCCACCAGGCCTTTCCGGATGATGCGCGGGAAAAGCTTGCGTTCGTCGTCTTCTGTGTGGAACAGGAAAAGCGAGAGGGTGTAGTCGTTCTGGTTGCATGCCTGGGCGATCCCCAGGGTCAGGCGGGGGAAATAGGGATCTGTAAAGAAGGTATGAACGCTGCGAGGGATGACCAGGCCGATCAGGTGCGTGCGCTGCGAGGCCAGGGTGCGAGCGGCCGGGTTAGGGTGATAACCGGTCTCGTGAATCACGTCCCACACCCGCCGCCGGATATCTGCTTTCACCCCGGCCTGGTTATTGATCACCCGCGAGACGGTCGAGCGGGAGACCCCTGCTTGCCTGGCGACCTCTTCCAAGGTGAGATTGGGCATGGGACTGAAAATTTCTGAAAATAAGGCGACCATCCCTTGAGAGCGCTCTCATAAACGATTTCAAGAAATGGGCAAAAAGAGCGAATTATTTCTTACAAAAACCGCAATATTTGGCTGAAATAGCCCATATTCTTTATATATCTGGGAGCGCTCCCAGTTTTCTATTTCATATTATAGGATTTCTTGTCGTTTGTCAATACCCATTACTTTGGAGTTCAGTCATAAGTTCAGACATCTCCTTCGGCCCAGCAGGAAATGGCTCGAGATGCGATTCTTGTTGACATCACCCCCATAATCCTATACAATCCAGATTGAAACAGTACAATTTCAGCCAATCTTACGGGGAGGTGAACTGGCCAATATTTCTCACCCAATTTACACATAGGAAGACCCTCTTAAAATCTTCGCGCCCTTGGCGTATTTGCGGTTAAAAATCCGGTGGACGAAGGACAACTCGAAATAATAGGAGAATAGGCGATGTTTAGGACCCACCCTCGACAGTCCCTGATCAACTACCTGGGGCTGCTGGCTCTAACAGCCGGCTTGCTGGCGGGGCTGCTGCCCGCCACCCCGGCTGCCGCCACCCACACCCCCAACCCCACCAGCGTGACTATCGCCGGTAGCCTGCAGAGCGAGCTCGGCTGCGGCGACTGGGACCCCACCTGCGCCGCCACCTTCCTGACTTATGACGGCAGCGACGATGTCTGGCAGGATACTTTCAATGTCCCGGCCGGAAACTGGGAATACAAAGCCGCTCTGAACGGTTCCTGGAACGAGAACTACGGCCAGAACGCCCAGCTAGACGGCCCCAACATCCTGCTTAACCTGGGGGATTCTGCCTCGGTTAAGTTTTACTACGACCACAAATCGCACTGGATCACAAGCAATGCCAACGCAGTAATCGCCACCGTCCCCGGCAGCTTCCAGAGCGAGATCGGCTGCCCGGACGACTGGCAGCCCGACTGCCTGCGCTCCTTGCTGCAGGACCCCGACGGCGATGGCACCTACGCCTTCACCACGGCAGCCATCCCGGCCGGCGACTACGAGGCCAAAGTGGCGATCAATGAATCCTGGGACGAGAACTACGGCGCCGGCGGCGTCCAGGATGGGCCCAACATACCCTTCAGCGTGCCGGCGGATGGGCTGACGGTGACCTTCACCTACGTCCCCGCCACTCACCTGCTGACCATCACCGTCGAAGCAATCGACGACGTGCAGTACTTCGGCCTGGGGCACGACTCGCACGATACGCTTTATCGCGTTCCATTTGGAGCCATCACCCCCGGCACCGAGCTGCTGCTGCGCTTCCGCACCTACCATGCCGACGTGACCGGTGTACGGGCGCGCTTCTACGACACCACAGCTTCCCAGGAATTCTTCCTGGACATGGCCCTGGTCGCCAGCGATGTCTCCTGCTACGACCCCGCCCAACCGGACGCCCGCTGCGACTTCTGGCAGACCGTCGTTACACCCGATCACACAGGCACGCTCTACTACCGCTTCATTGTACGCGATGGTAGCGCTGTAGCCTTCTACGCCGACGATAGCTTCTTCAACGGCGGCTGGGGCGTGGCCACGCCGTCCCCGATCGACAACAGCTACGCCGTGACGGTCTATGAAGGTGGATTTGCGCCGGTTGACTGGCTGCAGAACGGCCTGGTCTACCAGATCTTCCCCGATCGCTTCCGCGACGGGCGCAGTTCCAACAACCCCTCGCCCAGCGAGCCGCGCTACGGTTACCCGCCAGAGCCCCTCGACCAGATTCTGAATAAGGCCTGGGGTGACTTGCCCGAAGGCTACTGCCGCCACTACAATAACCCTGCCGATCCCTGTAGCGAAGAGCCGCGCGGGCGGGACTATTTCGGCGGCGACCTACGCGGTGTGCAGCAGCGCCTGAACTACCTGGCAGACCTGGGCGTGACGGCCATCTACTTCAATCCCATCTTCGAAGCCGGCTCCAACCACGCCTACGACACCCAGGATTACTACCAGATCGACCACTTCTTCGGCACGAACCAGGAGTTCGAGACCCTGGTGCGCGAAGCCCAGAAACGCAGCATCCGCATCATCCTGGACGGGGTCTTCAACCATGTCTCCTCAGACAGCCCTTACTTCGATCGCTACGGTCACTTCGACTCCGTGGGCGCCTGTGAGGATCCGGGTTCGCCCTACCGCGACTGGTTCATCTTCCGCCCGGCTGCGGTTCCTGGAGAAGGCGCCTGCACGGGCGACGACGGCACGCCCAACGCCATGGATTACGAGGCTTGGTTTGGCTTCGACAGCCTGCCGGTGTTGGTTAAGAGCAATCCGGATGTCCAATCGTTGTTCTACGAGGCGGAAGGCGCCGTGGCGAGTTACTGGCTAAACCTGGGCAGCGCGGGCTGGCGACTTGACGTGATGGGCGACCCGTCCTTCCCGGCTGATTTCTGGCCCGAGTTCCGCCAGGCGGTCAAAGCGACCGACACACAGGCCGTCATCATCGGCGAGCTGTGGAAGAAGCACGAAGTCCTGGCAGAAAACCAGGGGGACACCGCCGATACAACCATGAACTACCGCTTCCGCAACGCCATCCTGGGCTTCTTTGGGGTGGTGGATAATAAGGGCTTCCCCGACGATGGGCAGAGCAACCAGCCGCCCACGCTCTTCGCCGACAAGCTCATTTCCATCCGTGAAGACAACCCCGATGCCTTCTATTACACGATGATGAACCTGATGGACAGCCACGACACTCAGCGCATCCTGTGGTCGTTGACACCGGGGCTACAGAACCGGGAGGACAAGGAGTTCAACGCCGCCAACCTGGAACAGGGCAAGCGTTTGCTGCGCCTGGCGACTGTGGTACAGATGACCACACCCGGCGCGCCGACCGTCTATTACGGAGACGAGATCGGAATGACCGGGGCCGATGACCCCGATGACCGGCGATCATTCCCCTGGAACGGCCCAGGCGATTACGGCCATGCCGGCGATCAAGCCTTGCTTGATACCTATGAAAAACTGATCGACCTGCGCGCTGCCAACCCGGTCTTCCGCCAGGGTAACCTGAGCTTCCTGCTGACAGACGACACCGCCCGCAGCATGGCTTACCTGCTGCGCACGGAGGAATCTGGCGCCATTGTGGCTATCAACCGCAGCGATACCGTTCAAACCCTGACCTTCGAACTGGGCGGGCTGCTGCCCGACGAGGTTGTCTTGAATGACGCCCTGGGCGGGTTACCCCCGTTGACTGCGCAAAGCGGTGAGCTGAACTTCGAGCTTCCTGCCATAAGCGCCGCCATATTGCTGCCAGCTCCCGGGCAAGACCTGCAGGCGCTTCCGGCTCCGCAGAACCTGGTTGCCAGTGAGGGGAATGGCTCGGTCGACCTGTCCTGGAACGCTGCCAGCGGTGCTGTCCAATACCTGGTTTACCGCAGCCCGGTCACCGGCGGCGGGTATGTCCAAATCGGCGAGACCTCCGCCACCTCCTTCAGCGACGCTCCTGAGCCCAAAGGCGTGCCCTACTACTACGTGGTGCGCGCCATGGATGCTGCCGGCAACCTGGGTCCCGCATCCAACGAGGCCAGTGGCGTGCCGCACTATCAAATCGGCTGGGCGAACCTGCAGTGGCCGCCCTCCATGACCCACACCATCAGCGCCGTGGACCGCACCGACACTGTTTACGGACAGGTCTGGATCGACGGCGTGACAAACCTGCCTGGCCCGACTCCCAGCCTGCGGGCGCAGCTCGGCTTTGGCCCGGACGGCTCCGATCCGGCGGAGAATCCCGCCTGGGTCTGGGTGGAGGCGATCTTCAACGTAGACGCCGGCAACAATGATGAGTTTATGGCCAGCCTGCTGCCGGATGCCACCGGGACCTTCGACTACGCCTACCGCTACACAACCACCAACGGGCGCGACTGGCTTTACGCCGACCTGGACGGCACCGGCAACGGTTACAGCCCTTCCGAGGCTGGCAGTCTGACAGTCGATCCCAGCGCGGATACCACTCCCCCGGCGACTCCGGCTAACCTGCGAGTTACTTCCGCCGCGCCGAGCGCCATCGGCCTGGAATGGGACGCAGTCCAGGGCGACCCATCTCTACATGGCTACGAAGTGCTGCGCAGCGAGACCTCCGGCGGCCCATACGCCATCCTGGCCTTGCTCACATCCGCCAGTTACATCGATACGGACGTCATTGAGGGCAGGACCTACTACTACGTGGTGCACGCGGTTGACTTGTCCTTCAACCGCTCAGGTAACTCGAACGAGGTCAGCGCCACCGCTGCCCCGCGCACGGTGAACCTGACCTTCAACGTGAACGTCCCTGCGAATACCCCCGCTGCCTTAACGGTCTACATCGCCGGCACACTCAGCCGGCTGGATGGCGGCTACCCAGACTGGGACCCGGGGGTGGTCTCCTTAGGCAAGGTGAACGACACCCTGTGGACGATCACCTTTACCGGGAAAGAAGGCACCAGCCTGGAGTACAAGTACACCCTGGGCTCGTGGGAAACTGTGGAGAAGGGCACGGCTTGCGAGGAGCTCGCCAACCGCACCCTGACCCTCGACTACGGGGCCAATGGCACGCAGACGGTCAACGACACCGTCGCCAACTGGCGTAACGTCTCGCCCTGCGGCAATTAAATCTTAATCAGTCAGGGGCAATCTAAAACGAGTGGGCGGCAGCGCCGCCCACTCTGGTTTCTCTGCGCGACATCGTACCTTCACAACAGCCCTGCATTTTTACTTGACATATCAGATCGATAAAGTATAATCGCCACAGGTTTTCCCCAAAATTTATACAAATTGTTTGCTTTATTTGCGTGTTCAGCAGGGGGGAGTCTGCAGACCCGCTGCATAACTCGGATCTTTTGACACAGGAATCAGGAGAACTCGTATGAGCCGCCGCAGTTGGAGTGGACACATCCTTGGCGGGCGCTACAAGGTCGACGAAATCTTAGGCCAGGGGGGCATGTCTGCCGTCTACAAAGCCTTCGATCCCAACCTGAAGCGGGTAGTGGCGATCAAAATGATCCACCCACACCTAGCCGGGGACCCAAAATTCCTGGTCCGGTTCGAAGAAGAAGCGGCTGCCGTGGCGCAGCTGCGCCATTCGAACATCGTCCAGGTTTTCGATTTCAACCACGACGAGGACCTGTATTACATGGTCCAGGAATTCGTGCCGGGGGAGACTCTGCAGGAGCGCCTGCGCCGCCTGAACCGGGTAGGCCGGCGGCTCGCGATGGGCGAAGTGATCCAATTCACGCTGAACATCTGCGAGGCGACCGGCTACGCTCACCGGCTCGGCATGATCCATCGCGATATCAAGCCGGCGAACATCATGTTGAACGACAGCGGCCAGGCAGTCCTGATGGATTTTGGGATCGTGAAAATCACAGGCAGCCAGCAGCACACGGCTACCGGGGCTGTGGTCGGCACGGCGGTCTATCTCCCCCCCGAGATCATCCGGGGGGAGATGGCAGATCCCCGCTCTGACATCTATTCCCTGGGGGTGACCTTATACGAGATGGTCAGCGGCCGCCCGCCGTTCGAGGCAGACTCAGCCATGACACTGCTGATGATGCACCTGCACGACCCGGTGCCGGACCTGCGGCTGCTACGGCCAGAGGTGCCGGATGACTTAATCGCAGTAATCGAAAAGTCGCTGGCCAAAGACCGTGAAGGGCGCTACCGCTCGATGGCGGAGATGGCGGCCGTGTTGAAAAGGGTGCTTGAATCCCACCCAGCCGGTTCGCCAGAATTGGCGACCCTGGACGACGATTCGCAGGATCCCGGTCCGGAGAAGATCCAACCGGAAGCTCCCGCCGTACGCCCGGAAATCGGAGTCAAGGCTGAACCCAGCAAGCAGCCGGGCTTCTCGGACCCGCCTGCGGTGAAAGCGGAGCCGGCCAGGCCTTCTCCACTCGCCAGAGAGCCCGGCCCGGCGGGAGGGATCGGGCAGCCGGCGGCCCGCGCGCCCGCCAGAATGCCGGAGGCCGGAGCGCTGGCGGCAGGCTACCGGGCAGAGGGGCAGCCGCAGATCCGGGCCGCACCCGCCGCGCCC
>DASWHG010000107.1:0-5184 GCA_036393315.1 Anaerolineales bacterium
TTCTGCGATAGCCTGAAACCGGCGGTTCTTAACCTGCACCTCGACATGCGGGTTCGAAAGGATATTGCGAAACCAGTCCGCTTCCGTCCCTCTGGCGGATCCGATGTAAAAGCAGCCATCCACTTCCTCATACTGGAGGGGTGTGGTTCGGGGGAACCCGGATTTACGGCCAGTGGTCGTGAGCAGGAGGATAAGACGCCCAAGGATCGGGGCGAAGGGACCCTGGCAGAGGGCGATGACTCGTTTGTTGGGCGGGGATCGAAATTTCATTTTCATCGATGATAAGCCTTGGAACATAAAAGAGATAACCCCTTCACCTCCCCGCCACGATCACCGGAAGGAAGACAGGCGCCGGCGTGAGGCTGTAGGTGGTCCCATCCGAGGTCACGATCACGGTGCCGAGGAAGTCGGTGCGCCAGGTGCGCGCCCCGGCCTCGCTCAGGCGCTGCAGCGTATCGGGGTGCGGGTGGCCGTAAGGATTCGGTCCGGTAGAGATGACGGCCGTGTCCGGCCGGACCGCGGCCAGGAATCCTGCAGTGCTGCTCGAATTGCTGCCGTGGTGGGCGACCTTGAGCACCTCGGCCGCAAGCGGGACGCCCTGCTCGAGCAGGTCCGCTTCGACCCGATCTTCCATGTCCCCGGTGAGCAGCACCTCCACCTCGCCGAAATCGACCAGCAGCACCACCGAGGCGTCGTTCTGGTCTGGATTGGCTTTCCCCGGCGGTGGGTTCATCACCTGGGCGCTCATCCGGCCCCAGGAGAGGGTCTGGGGCGCCTGGGCTGGGGTCAGGACCAGCCCCTCGGCGGCGACCGCTTCGGCGAACTCGAACCAGCGGTCGGTGTCGCCGGGGTAGCCGTTGTAGAGGACCGCCTCGACTGGGATATCACCGGCTGCGAGCACGTCGATCAGGCCGCCGATGTGATCCTGGTCGGCGTGGGTAGCGACCAGCGCCTCCAGGTCCTCGACCCCGGACTGCCGCATGAAGTCCAGCACCGCCGGCCCGGAGGAGGGGAGCCCGCCGTCGACCAGCACGTCGAAGCCGGCGCCGTCACGAACCAGGATGGCGTCTCCCTGGCCGACGTCTATGAAGGCGATCTGGAAGAGGGGCGTTTGCTCGGCCCGGGCCGGTTCTGCGCCATGGGCGGGCGAGAGCAGGAAGAGGGACAGGATCAGGGCTGGGAAGGCCGCTTTGCGCATAGCCAATTCCTTATGGGTCTCCCCGGCGGGCCGGGATCTGGAAATATACAGTTCAACTATACAGGAGAACGGGCGGGCCGGCAAGCGCGCCGGGAACGGGAAATTTCGATGATATCTATGATTTCTGGGGGATTGATGTTTTTATACCGGGGTAAAATAGAATTCTTATAAGGTACGTAAATAGAGAGTTGAAACGAATGATAGAGATGACGAAGCGAAGGAACAAAGATGGATTTTGGATGACTTGGACCATTCTCCTCCTGTTGCTCAGCGCTTGCCGCACTCGCACAGATGCAACGCCGCAGCCGGAGGCCGAGCTGGGCGAATGGAAGCAGCATGCTTCCATGCCCACGCCGCGCTCGGAGATGCCAGCCGTTGGGCTAGACGGGCGCATCTACACTCCGGGCGGGTTTGGGGGCGAAGCGGTTTTCGAGGCTTACGAACCGTCCAGCGACCGCTGGTATACCCTGTCAAGTATGCCTCAAGGCCGCCACCACCTGATGGCAACAGCCAACGACGGCCGCATCTACATCTTCGGTGGCGCCAGGTCGATCGTCGACTGGCGGGCGACGGACGACGCCTGGGCTTACGATTCAGAGACAGACACCTGGAGCGAGCTGGCGCCCATGCCGGAAGCTCGCCTTGCCGGCGCGGCGGTTTCTTTGGGCGATTACATTTACGTCATCGGTGGGACGGGGGGTAGCAACGCCCTGCTGCGTTACGATCCGGCGGCCGGGCAGTGGGCCCTGCTCGCTCCTCTTTCCCAGGCGCGCGAGCACACAGCTGCCGCTGCTCTCGACGGGCGCATCTACGTCATTGGCGGGCGCTGGTCGGGGACCGGCGAGCTCAATAGCGTCGAAGTCTACGACCCGGTCACCGATACGTGGAGCGCCGGTCCTTCTTTAAGTGAAGCACGCGGTGGGCACGCAGCCGCAGTGGTGGGCGTGAGAATCGTCGTTTCAGGCGGGGAAGTGCTTGGCGGTGAACGGAGCACATTGGACAGCGTTGAGTTGCTGGATCCCGAGAATGGCAGCTGGATCCCCGGACCGCCGCTGCCTGTACCGCTGCATGGCGTCCCGGCAGTTGGCATTGAGGGACGGGTTTACGTGTTAGGCGGCTCGGACCGGGCGGGAGCGATCGAAAACCATGGGCGTGTTTTGTCATGGGAACCTTAAGCCGATCCATCACAGGCGTAGCGACGTCGATTACTGCATTCATCGGCCGCGCTTCACGAGGACCGGTCAACGAACCGGTCCTGATCCACAGTTTCGACGAATTCCAGCGTTACTACGGCGGTCTTTCGCTCGACAGCACCATAAGCTATGCGGTGAGGGACTTCTATACGAACGGCGGCAGGCAGGCGATTATCCTGCGCCTGCATCGCGATCCGGGTGGGGAGGCCAGCCCGGCCGCAACCCTGGCGCCAGGAGGTTTGAAACTGATCGCCGCAAACCCCGGCGAGTGGGGCCGGCGCCTGTCCGCCCGGGTGGACCGCAAGGGGATCACACCTGAGGCGGCTGGCCGTTGCGGCCTGAACGAAGAGGATCTATTAAACCTTGAAGTAGTCGAAATGGGGGCAGACGGCAGCCTGGTGGCCCACGAGCGCTTCCTGGACCTTTCGGTTCGACCGGACGCCGGCCCCCGCCGGGTAGACCGGGTGCTCGAGCAGGAATCGCAGCTGGTGCGGGTCCCCTCGAGAGAGGATGGAACTCCGGACCTGCCCGGGGACAATCCTGCCGCGCCGCAAGATGCTCCAGCGTTTATCGATGCCAGCGGAGGGACGGACAGCGCCGGTCTGCAAGATGAAGATTACGAGGCGGGGTTTGAAATTCTCGACCAGGCGGATTTGATCAACCTGCTGTGCATTCCACCCGACCGGCGCGACGGATTCACCTCGAAAGCGGTCTACCAGAAAGCCCTGGCTTTCTGTGTCAGGCGGCGAGCCATGCTGATCGTCGACCCGCGCCCGGAATGGGGGGAGAATCCAGGTGACTTCCTTTCGAAGGCTGAACAGAAGCTGCAGGATGACCTCGGCCTCGACGGCGTGGAGGCTCGCAACGCCGCCCTGTATTTCCCCCGCGTCATCCAGCTCGACCCGCTGCAGGGTAACCGGCTCGAACCCTTCGCCCCCTGCGGCTTGATTGCCGGTGTCATGGCCCGTACGGACGACCAGCGCGGGGTATGGAAAGCTCCTGCCGGCGCAGGTGCGGGGTTGAACGGCGTTCAGGGCCTGGAAGTGAACCTGAGCGATCGAGAGAACGGTGCCCTGAACCCGTTGGGCATCAACTGTATACGCAGTTTCCTCCCTAGGGGTCCGGTGGTCTGGGGAGCCCGCACCCTGCGCGGCGCCGATCGCTGGGAGGATGAATACAAGTACGTGCCGGTGCGCCGGCTGGCCCTGTTCATCGAGGAGAGCCTGTACCGGGGCACGCAATGGGTCGTTTTCGAACCCAACGGAGAGCCCTTATGGGCTCAAATTCGCCTGCACGTGAGCGCTTTCATGCACGGCCTGTTCCAGCAAGGCGCTTTCCAGGGAAGCTCGCCGCCCGAGGCTTATTTCGTCAAGTGCGATTCCGAGACGACGACCCAGGATGATATTGACCGGGGGTTCGTTAACTTCCTGGTCGGCTTCGCCCCATTGAAACCCGCCGAATTCTTGATCTTGAGGATCCGGCAGCGGGCCGGACAGGTTGGCGGCTGACGTTAGTTGGGCTTCCAGCCGGTTTGTCTCGACCAGTCCAGCGCCGCATCCATCCCAGATGAGATCGTAGACCGGGTCTTTGATGTCGTAATAGGCGTCCACATCCTCGGCGTGGCGTTTGGCCAGTTCGCGCTTGATCATCTCGACACATTTCGCAGAGTTCGGGTGAGCCTGCAGATAGTCCCGGAACAGCAAAGCGAACCGCTGGTTTGGGCGGTCCTCTACCCGGACATGGATATTGGCTCGGCGCCGTCCCTCTGGCTGGACGAACAGCAGCTTCGACCATAACTTGGGATCGCCAACCTCGCCCAGCGGCACGTGGTCCTGCATGATGGTTTCCCAATACTCGTAGCCCGCTTCGACCAGCTTCTGCCTGACTTTTGGCGCCAGCTCCTTAACGGACACCTGGATGTCGATGACATCTTTTGCACCGAGGCCAGGGATCGAAGTTGAGCCAATATGGTCAACTCGCAGTGCCAGAGGTCCCAATATCTTCAGGAGATGCGAACGGAAAATTTCAAACTCTTCAGGCCAGGTGGGTTTATAGTCGTGGATGGTGATCATGGATAAATTCTAGCAGCTGTCAGGCTTCCGCTGGCAGGCGGTAATCGAGTAGCAGGGAGAAGAAGGGACGCTCGGTCAAAGGCCGGCGGCCGGGCGGGAGTCTGATGATCGCAGCGCTCTCGGGCAGAGCCGCCCGGCCCTGGCGCACTTCCAGCGGCGCGCCGCCCAGCAGGTCCTCGTATTCGCCGTCCGGCAGGTGCACGCGAACTTCTCCGGACGCAGCGGCCGGGTTGAAGACGCCGTACAGGGTCCCGGCGGGGTGCAGCCAGGCCGTCTGAATCGAGGGCGCAGCCTCCTGCTGGCCTTGTTCCCCCTCCAGCAGGACGAAGCGGCCCTCCGTCTGGGCCGGGTCCTTTTTTAATCGGGTAAGACGGCTCAGGAAAGGCCCCAGGTCCTCGCCGCCCCAATCAATGGGATCGACCTTGAACAGGGAAGGGGTGTGAGTCGCCCCGGCTTCCTGCCCTGCATAAATGAGGAAGGCGCCTTTGTTGAAGGCGGCGAAGGCCGTCCATGCCAGCGCCTGGGCCCGGCCGGGGGCCAGGGACAGGATGCGCGGCTGGTCGTGGTTCTCCACGCAGCGCAGCTTGGCGTAATTGGACGGGTAGATGCCGTCTTGCAGGCGCAGGAACTCCAGGTAGCGGGAGAGGGGCGCGTCCCCGCGCACGGCAGCCTGCCAGGAAGGCCAGGCGTCGTAATCGTAGGTCAGGTCGAAAGCCTGGTA
>DASWHG010000108.1:0-3151 GCA_036393315.1 Anaerolineales bacterium
CAACCCCCACGTATGGCCCCTACCACGGCAGATCCCAGAGAGACAGAACTCAGTTTTCTGAGGACCAGATCCTGGGCATTCTCGTGGTAAAGTCTGGGTGTGGTATTGTTGTGATGATTTAACACGGGAACCTCTGCCTCATGTTGGGTGTATATATTATTGAAAGGACCTCTCCGGAGAGGCAGGCTTGGACGAACCTGAACTAATTCAACGCGCCCGCCAGGGTGATGGTGCGGCCTGGGAAGAGCTGGTGCACGCCCACCAGGAAGGCGCATTCCGCTTCGCTTACCTTTTCCTCGGCGACGCCGGCCAGGCGGAAGACGTGGCCCAGGAAGCCTTTATCCGCGCCTTTCGCTCCCTGGACCGCTTCGACTCGAGCCGGCTATTCCGTCCCTGGCTGCTGAGCATCACCGCGAACCTGGCGAAGAACCAGCGCCGCTCGATCCACCGCTACCTGGCTGCGATCAGCCGCATGGGCCGAGAGACACCCGGTTCGGAAACTGGCCTGGAGAGCGGGATCGAGAACCGGCTCGATTCCCAGGCGTTGTGGCAGGCGGTCCGGCGGCTCGACTTGAACGACCAGCAGATCATCTACCTTCGTTATTTCCTGGACCTGCCCGTCGCTGAAACTGCCGAGATGCTGGGCGTCGCCGAAGGAACGGTGAAATCGCGCCTGCACAGGGCATTGAGCCGTCTGCGCCAGGTGATCGAGCAGCATTTCCCAGGGCTGCAAGAGGAATTTGGGATGTAATGAATGTCAGAAAATGAAGGATAGAAACCATCACGCCGATGAACAGGGACTTGAAAGATGATTGAGGAACCATTGGATCGCTGGGAACAGCAGCTCATAATCACGGCGCGTGCTTTCGCTTACCCGCCGACTCCCAACCTGGCTCGAAATGTGACTCGCGAACCAGGGGCGAGCAGGCTACACAGGACAGTATGGAGAAGTGCGCCGCGTCTGGCCTGGATTGCAGCCGCCATCCTGGTTCTGTTCTCGTGTCTCCTGGCCGTGCCGTCCGTGCGGGCTCAAATCCTGGAGTTCCTGCAGATCGGGATTGTCCGCATCTTTCTGTCCGATCCGACTCTGACCCCGACGGCCCTTCCTCCGACCGGTACACCGGAAGTGCCCGCGCTTGGCCCGGGGACCTCCCTCAACCCTTCGGCCACGGCTTCACCATCGCTCACCCCTCCCCCTTCGCTCACACCCCGATCTTTTCCCCTCAACCTGTTCGGCGAAACCAGCCTGGAAGAGGCGCGCCGCCAGGTCCCGTTTCAAATCCAACTACCTGAATATCCTGAAGACCTGGGTGAGCCAAACCTGGTTTATCTGCAGGATTTGGAAGGCCAGGTGTTAGTGCTGGTCTGGATCGACCACAATCAGCCTGACAAGGTCAGGTTGAGCCTGCACATGTATGCCGGGGAGAACATCACCGGGGAAAAATTCCAGCCGCGCGTCGTCCAGGAGACGCAGGTTAATGGCGAACCGGCAGTGTGGGCAGAGGGGCCATACGTCCTCAAGCTGAGTAATGGAACTTACCAGGTCGTCCGCTTAATCGAAGGCCAGGTGCTGATCTGGGAGTCCGAGGAGATCACCTACCGCCTGGAGACGGATCTTCCCCTGGAGGAGGCCGTGAAGGTCGCCGAGTCGCTCCAACCCCTCGCGCCCCCCAGTCCTGCCAGCCCCTAGGTGCAAACTCTTAAAGGATTTGCCGGATGAATCACTGTCACCCTTTAATTAATTCGTCCCTTCCAGCAAGAAGGAAATGAAGGCCTGGGAACCAGTTACACTTAAACGGTGTATTTAATATAGACATAAATACTCTATAATCGAATTGCCGGAGAGCGACTGGATATTATCGGCAAGGGAAAGGAGTTTACAAATGGTTCGAAAATCAGGTCTCCTTATCTTTCTCGTCATCCTGGCTTCGCTCGTGATGACGGTGCCAGCACTGGCCGGTGGGTGGGCGGTGATCACCCTGGACAACCTGCCTGGAGATATTACACCGGGCCAGCCGCTGACGATCGGTTTCATGGTCAGGCAGCATGGCAACCACCCAATGGAAGGTCTGGATCCGGTAATCACCCTTTCCCAGGCCGAGACGGGCGAAAGGATCAGCGTTGCGGCAGTACCCGGTGACGAACCCGGGCATTACCTTGCAACCCTGAATTTCCCCAGCGAGGGGCGCTGGAACTGGTCGATCCAGGCTTTCTCCATGAACCAGGAAATGCCGCAACTTACTGTGGGGGCAATCCCAGTGGCGAGCCGGGAGGCGCCCAGGATGGCCCTCCCCCTCCCCATGGCAGCCGGTAGTCTCGGGATGGTCTTCACCCTCGCTGCGCTCGTGATCCTAGTCCGCAAGCGCGCCCGGTGGGCCTTCGCCCTGGTCATCGCCGGAATGCTGGTCAGCAGTTTAGGGTTTCTCTCGGCCGCGGCGGGCAGTTCACCGGCAGCGCCCTTCAAAGCCCAGGATGGATCGCTGGAAGAGGCCGGTCAGGAGCTGTTCCTGGCGAAGGGCTGCATTACCTGCCACAACCACGAAAATATCCAGCGAGATCGGGACACGATCTACGTCGACGTAGGGCCAGATTTATCCAGCTTTACCGCTGACCCGGATTACCTGCGCAGCTGGCTGCAGGACCCTGCATCCGTCAAACCACGAACAGAAATGCCGGACCTGGATCTCGACAATGATGAGATCGAGGCGCTGATCGCTTTCTTAAACGTGAAATAGGACCAACCAATAGACTGCCCACCAGGCAACCGATTATCCCCAGCGGCCTGAATGGTGCGAGCAGAGCCTTGCCCTATCTGTAATGTAAGTTCCCCGGCGCCAAGCACCAATAAAATCTGTAGAGTCCCTCCTCCATCGATGGAAACCGAGCAGGCACTGCAACGCATCCAGGGCGATCAGCATGGCCTCACGATCCTTGACAGGGTCAGGGCTTTATCGTAAAATTACGATGAAATGGACAAGCCAACAAACACTCCCCTTACTTCTGAAGACCAACGGCTGGCCCAGATGTTCAAGGCTCTGGGTAACCCGGTCCGGATGGAGATCCTGCGCCAACTGGCCAGCTGCAACCGCTGCATCTGCGGCGACATTGTCGCTGCCCTGCCGCTCGCCCAGTCGACCGTTTCCCAGCACCT
>DASWHG010000109.1:0-4250 GCA_036393315.1 Anaerolineales bacterium
TACTATAATTTTCCTCCTTAAGGATTTTGCGCGAGGGTTGGTTGTGGTTCTCTTTCTTTCAAGCAATGTTCGTTTTTCCCCTTATCATCACCTCCTTCTGATTGCGGATTCCAACGCAGCGAGAAATGTTCAGGGTCTGCCCGTTCGCTCCCGGCGGGATCGGGCAAAAGGGTCCAACCGGCTCTTTTAAGGCAGCGCGCTGCTCACACCGGTCTGGTCTTCGTCTCCTGCCAGCACAGCGGGGATGCCGGTTTCGACCTCGTCTTCCTCGCCCGGCTGGATATCGTTGATCACCTCGGTCACCCCGGGCACACCTTTGGCTACCTCGCTGGCTGCTCGCCTGGCTTCATCCGAAGCCGACCGGCCATCCAGGGTATTCACGCCGTTCTTATCCGTGATGTCGATGCTGAGCTCGGCGGTGCGCTTATCTGCCGCCAGGGCCTCTCGCACTTCCCTGGAGCAGTACACTTCAGCTTGGCAGCGCCTGAGAAACATGGCCTACATCCCTTTCAGCAGGCGCCGCAGCTCGCGGGCGTGGCGTGCTTCGTCGGCGGCCATCTCTTCCAGCCTGACTTTCAGCTCGACCAGGCCGATCTCCTCCGCTTGCTGGGCGAGCCGCTTGTAATTCTCTACGTCCTGCATCTCCATCCCCAGGTCCATCTCAAGCATGGCTTCAAGGCGCTCAGGCTTGTTGAATTCCTGAGGGGTAGTGGTCGGTTCACCTCCCAGGTCGACGATCACATCCATGAGAAATGCGGCGTGGCGGAGTTCATCTGGGATATCCTGTGTAAGCATCTGGCGGATTTCTGCTCCGCCGGTTCCGAACGCTTTGCTCGACTGGTAAAGATAACGGGCAACCGTCCCCAGTTCAGCGGACAGGTCTTCGTTGAGCCCGCGGATCAAGGCTTCTTTCGGCATCACAACCTCCTCTTGACGATAAACACCTGTTGAGACACTTTCGAGAGGAACACATGTTCCCGGTGTCGCTCGGTGTTGATTGATTTCGATTCGGCGTTTAAGTACTGCGTTGGGAGTTCGATGGCGCACGGGGCTTTGCATACCTTACCGGCCCGGTAATCCCCTGCGAGCCGGGTGGCAGCCTTCCTCGCACTGACTGTGTCGTTTCAGCTTGTTAATCTGGCCGGTAGCAAGCGTCACCTGGCCAGGGCCTGCCAAATTTGCTTGAGTCTTTCCCTCCCCGGAGGCTTATGGGGCGATGGTGAATTCCGGGGAGCTGGCCGTCACTTCCAGGGGACCCAGCGTGTCCAGCTGCACGATCCAGCTTTCACCTGCGGCGGCCTCGACCGGGATCGCCAGCTCGGCGGCGAACGTCCCGTTGATGTCCGTCCAACCCTGGTCGACCACCACCAGGTCCTCCCCGGCCCGCCCCAGCCGCACTTCCACCTGAGTGTGCGGCGGGAAGCCTGCGGCAGAGATATCCACCGTGCTCCCCGGTGAGCCGCTCGGCGGCCACAGGGTGACCAGCGTCTCACCCTGGCCCGCAGGGATCCCGGTCACGACGAACGGTTCTGAGACAGCCCGGACCCGGTTCGTCCCCGCCTGGGAGAGCGCCGCGATCACCAACCAGCGGTCCCGTGGGCGAGAAGAGGAGGGGATCGTGACCTGGCTGGTAAACTCGCCGCGGGCATTCGTGATGGCAGTCTCGATCATATTATAACTGGTCTCGCTCCGTCCGAGTCCGATTTCCACCTTCGCCTCGGCTGGATATCCGAGTCCTTGCACCTGCACCACCGTCCCCGCCGGTCCTACCGGCGGTGTCAGCGTCACCGACTCTGCCACGCCCGGGATGATCAGCCGCTCGCCGACGGTGATCTGGTCGCGGTTCTCGACATCCGGGTTGGCCGCCAGGATGGCGGCTGTTGAACGGTCGAAACGCGCCGCGATCTCGTTAAGCGTATCCCCAGTCTGGACGACGTAGATCCGCGCTGCGTTCGGTCCCTGCGGGTCGGTGACCGAGAAAAGATTTGAGATACCCCGCACCGCAGGACTGCCGGTCGTCTCGACGGTGATCGTCCACAGCTCGCCTCGCTTCGCTTCCGCCGGGATGGCCATGCTGGCGGACAGGGTTCCGTTATTACTGGTCTGGATCGTGCTGGCCGGCGCCGCCTCTTCCCGCCACCGGCCAACGTACAGGTTCGTCGTGCGATTGACCGGGAAGTCACGGCCGCTCAAGCTTACCTGCGTACCAGGAGGCCCGCAGGTCGGCGCCAGGTTGATGGCCCGCTGCCCTGGCTCCTCTCCCGGGATGTTGAGCCTCTGCCCGGTGTAAATGAGGCGCGGGTTGGTGATCGCAGGGTTTGCTTCCAGGATGGCAGCGATCGAGCGATCGAACCGGGCAGCGATGCCTTGCAGGGTGTCGCCCCGTTGCACGGTGTAGGTGGTCGGCGTGCGCGGGTCTTCGGACGCTCGTGTCACCGAGAAATCACCGGAGACCCCCCGAATGGTGGTGTCGTCCACTTCGGTCTCCGCCTGGATCACCCATATCTGGTTCGGCTCGGCGCTGGTTGGCACGGTGACCCGAGCCTCGAATTTCCCGAACTCGTTGCTGACGACTCTGCTTGCCGCCCGCACCTCCCGGTCCTGCCGGTGGATGCTCAGATCCACGGCCGTCCCCGGTGGGAATCCGCTGGCCAGGACGAATACCTCGGTGCCAGGCGGGCCGCAGGCTGGGGTGATTGCAAGGAGCGGTTCACGCTCTTCCGGCGGCTGCGGGATGCGCAGCCGCAGCCCGACGAACAACCGGGTCGCGTCGCCGACCTCCGGGTTCGCATCCAGGATCGCCGTCACCGTGGTTTCGCACAGTTCGGCGATCTCGCTCAGGGTATCCCCGGGGAGCACCGTATAGATTTCTCCGCACGGTCTCTGGGCGAAGGCTGGCGCAAATTGGCCGGGCAGCGGCAGCATCCCTGCCGCGAGCAGTAGGGCGGCGGCGATCGCCACCAGCCGGATGATCTTCATTCAGTTTTACCCTGGGGCACCAGCCTCGATGTTCTGCCGGCTGGCATTGTCCTCGATCCAGCGCGCAGGCGAGGTTTTAAGAGGCAGGTACGCTCTCCCCCATTATACCGGAATTAGGCCCGCAGATCCTAGCGCAGCAGCCAGGTGACCTGTACCTCGACGCTCTGGGTGCCCGGCTCGATGGGCACAGCAGCCTGGTCCACGGCCGGCTGTGCCCCTTCGAAGAGCACCGGCGGGGTGCGGGTGATTTCGTTGATCGTCAGCACCTGGCCCAGTTCGCCGTCTGCCAGGGAGGCCAGCTGCTCGGCTTTACCCTGCGCGTCCTGCATCGCGCCCGAGCGAGCCTGTTCCAGCACCTCTGCAGGATCGCCAAACTCGAACCGGATGGAATCGATGGTGTTGCCCCCCGCCTCGACGGCTGCGTCCAGCACCTCGCCTATACTGTCGATCTCCCGCACGCGCACCTCGGCGATGTTGATCGCCACTTAGCCAGCCAGGGTAGAGGTGGTCTCCTGGCTCGTTTGGGTGTAGCGCGGGTACAGCTGCAGGAACTGGGTCTGGATATCGGCCTCCGGGATGCCGGCTTCTTGCAGTGTCGCCAGGAGTGTCTGCATCTGGCTGCTGTTCTCTGAGAGGGCCTCGGCGGTGTTCTCGGCCTCGGTCTGGACGCCCACGCGCACGACAGCCTGGTCGGGCTGGGCGTTAGCCTGCCCAATTCCCGTAACGGTCACGGTTCTCTGGTCGGAGCTGTCCTCGTCCGTCTGCATGGCAGTCTCGGCTCTCCCGGCCTGAGACAAGAGACTGGTGCCCACGATTAACATCACCAGGATACCAATGGCGATGCCGAGCGTCTTCAGCATGCTTTTCATGGTCTTTCCCTCCTTGTCATGGCAAATCGCCGAAAGTCTTTTAACAAAAGCGGAAGTGTTCCTGGCGATTTGCTTGAGTGATTGGCTGAATCATTCCGGATTTTTGGTATGTTACTTTTGGCCAATCACCATGATCATGTTTGAATTCAGGTGATCTCCGGTTCTCCATCCTGGACGGCCGGCGATAAGAACAACTTCATTGTAATATTGTTTGTTAGGATTTCGTTCCGGTTCGGCGGAAAATGATCCATTTGATGGATACAAATTTAGATAGACCCGGATTCTACGCTACCCAATCAGTAAAGGAAAGCACAAGAAGGGAAAAATTGTCATTATTGGGAAAAATGAGGGTATTTAAGCCGATTTCCCATCAATTTGGGAGACAAAATCGCTATTTTATGT
>DASWHG010000110.1:0-11140 GCA_036393315.1 Anaerolineales bacterium
AGATGGTGATGCCGGGAGACAACGTGAACCTGGAAGTGGAACTGATCGTACCGGTGGCCCTGGAACAGGGCTCGAAGTTCGCCATCCGCGAAGGCGGCCTGACCGTCGGCGCTGGCGTCATTACGAAAATTTTGAAGTAAAGGAGTGGCATCGTCCCTCTTCTGATACGGTGCATTATCGATTAAAATGGCTTCCAAGAAAGACGTTCGCCCGGTGATTACCCTGGCCTGCACAGAGTGTAAGGAGCGTAATTACACTTCTGAGAAGAACCGCCGGAATGACCCGGGCCGCATTGAACTAAAGAAATTCTGTCCTCGCTGCCGTTGCCATACCATGCATCGAGAGACAAAGTAGTGCGCCGGGTGTCAGGGCCGGATCCACGCTGACACCTGACACCCGGGACACTTTATAGGCCAGTAGCTCAATTGGTAGAGCACTCGTCTCCAAAACGAGCGGTTGTGGGTTCAAGTCCTGCCTGGCCTGCCTTTGATCTGGGCAACGCCGCCACAGAGGCGGCGTTTTGCCCGTAACGAAAGAGTAATTTGTATTGGGGCCCAGGTCCCAGCAAAGATGCAGTAGAAGGAGTGATCCGTGGCCAAGGCTGACAAGAAGGTGGCCGAGAAAGTAGCCACCCGCAAACAACCAAAGAGAGAGACCTCTGTCGCCCGGGCTGAGAAAAGATCAGCCGAGAAGAAGGTCGCTCACAAGCAGCCCAATCGGATACAGCGGTATCTCCGCGAAACGGTTGGCGAGCTGCGCAAGGTCTCCTGGCCGACCCGCTCAGAAGCCCAGAGCCTGACGGTCGTGGTGTTGATCGTGATCGTCGCAATGAGCTCTTTTCTGGGCATCCTGGATTTCATCTACTCCCGTTTCTTTGCCTTCGTCTTGAAGTGAAGGGTTCTGAACGGTGCGAGCAGATAATCTTCTGGCCGTTCGCGGTTGACAGGAAGTAAGATAGCAATGGATGGATTTGAACAGGAAGACCGATCTCCAGAAATGAGTGACCAAGATCTCCCCGAGGAGTCGCAAGAGTTCGCGGGTGAGACTGAGGAAAATACCCTGGACATGGAGATGACCGCGGACGAAGAGATGACCGCCGATCTGGACATCGAACTGCCCGAGGGGATTTCTGACGCGGAGTTAGAGGCCGGTCAGGAGGAAGATGGGCGCGCCTGGTACGTAGTCCATTGTTATTCCGGTTACGAGAATAAAGTGCGCCACAATCTCGAGCAGCGGATCGAGACGATGGGCATGAAGGACAAGATCTTTGACATCGTCGTCCCGACGGAAGAAGAGATCGAAGTCAAAGAGGGCAAACGGCGCACGGTCGAACGCCGGGTGTTCCCCGGCTACATCCTCGTCAACATGATCATGACCGAGGAGTCCTGGTACGTGGTCCGCAATACACCCGGGGTGACCGGTTTCGTTGGGATGGGGAATACCCCCACGCCTCTGCGTCCTGAAGAGGTGGCTCAGATCATCAAGCGGATGGAAGCCGAAGCGCCGCGTATCAAGGTCACTTTCAAATCCGGGGAGCGCGTTCGCATCGTGGATGGCCCCTTCAACGATTTCCGCGGCACGGTTTCCGAGATCGACATGGAACGCGCCAAAGTGCGTGTTATGGTAAACTTCTTCGGCCGGGAGACGCCGGTCGAGTTAGACTTTCTTCAGGTGGAAAAGACCTGATCCGGTGGGAGGGTGTGCGAATCACCCGCTAGAACCACGAAGGAGAGAGAATTGTGGCAAAGAAATTAAAGGCAGTCGTTCGCTTGCAGATCGAAGCCGGCAAGGCCAATCCGGCGCCTCCGATTGGTCCGGCCCTGGCTGGGCATGGGATCAATCTGATGGCCTTCTGCAAGGAATACAATGCCCGCACGTCAAACCGCCCGGGCGAGATCATTCCTGCAGAGATCAGCGTGTTCACAGATGGCTCGTTCACCTTCATTTTGAAGACACCCCCAGCCTCTGTGCTACTGAAGAGGGCGGCCGGAGTGCCCAAAGGGTCGGCAAACGCACCGCGGGAGAAGGTCGGTCGAGTCACCCGCAGCCAGATCCGCGAGATCGCCGAGCTGAAGATGAAAGATCTGAACGCGATTGACCTGGAAGGGGCGATGCGCCAGATCGAAGGTACGGCCCGCAACATGGGGCTGGAAGTTGTCGAATAACCTGTGGGAGGGCGTTCAAGCGCCCGCCAGGACCACGAAGGAGTATTAATGACAAAACACGGTAAGAAATACAGGGAGGCGGCGGCGAAAATCGATCGCGACCGCGCTTACGAACCCGGCGAGGCAGTCGCCCTTGCTAAAGAGACTTCAACGACAAACTTTGACTCTACGGTTGAAGTCCATATCCGGCTGGGTGTGGACCCGCGCCACGCAGACCAGCAGGTGCGCGACGTAGTCGTGCTGCCTCATGGTCTTGGAAAAGCTGTACGGGTGGTAGTCTTTGCTCAAGGCGAGGGCGCCAGCCTGGCACGCGAGGCTGGGGCCGACGTTGTAGCCGACGACGACGAAACGCTCCAGAAGATCCAGGGTGGCTGGACAGATTTTGACGTGGCCATTGCGACGCCCGATATGATGGGCAAAGTAGGACGGCTCGGTCGCATCCTTGGGCCACGTGGCCTGATGCCGAACCCAAAGGCCGGTACGGTGGTCCCCGCTGAGGATATCCCCCGCGTGGTCGAAGAAGCCAAGGCCGGCCGCGTTGAGTTCCGCGTCGACAAGACCGCTAACCTGCACGTCCCGATCGGTAAGACATCGTTCGACGAGAAGATGCTGTTCGACAATATGGCCGCGCTCATGGAAGCAGTGCGCAAGGCACGCCCGGCCGCGGCGAAAGGTACCTACGTCCGGCGGGTGACCGTGACCACGACGATGGGTCCCGGGATCAAAGTCGATCCGGCTCAAGCCCAGGTGATGGAAGTGCGCGAGTAAACCAACCCAATTGACCTGCGACCGGCTCCGGCCGGATTCGTGCTTCGCCAGAGATAGCAGGCGCCGGGATACCGGCTTAATCTCCTGCCGAGGTGGAGACCCCTCCTTTGCAATCCAGCAAGTCACCCGCGTACGCGGGGAGGAGAGTCTTTGCCCGGTAAGTGTGCGAGGCAGAGACTTTTTCTTTTCTGGAAGGAGGTGAGAAGACATTGGCCATTTCGAAAGAACGCAAACGAGAACTGAAGAGCGATTACCAGGATTGGCTGAGCCGCAGCCGGGCGGTGATTGTGACGGAATACATCGGGCTATCCATGAACGACATGGATAAGCTGCGCAGCCGGGTGCGAGAATCTGGCGGCGAATTTCACGTCATTAAAAATACCCTGGCCGAACGCGCCTTTGAAGAGGCTGGCTATCCGGTTCCAGCCGGGTATTTCGAGGGCAGCACAGCAGCCGGTTTCGCATTCGAGGATGCACCCGGCCTGGCGAAGACGATGATCGAATTTGCCAAGACGCTGGAGTTCCTCAAGATCAAAGGCGGCTACCTGGACTCACAGCCCGTCAGCGCCAAGCAGATCCAGGCCCTGGCCGAACTGCCGCCGCTGCCGGTGGTGCGCGCCCATCTGCTGGGCACGCTGCTGGCTCCCGCCAGCAAACTGGTGCGCACGCTGGCCGAACCTGGCCGGCAGCTGGCTGCCGTCGTGAAAGCGTATGCCGATAAAGAGGCCTCTGCGGCCGCGGGCTGATGCATCGACGCTGCTGCCTGTCCAAAAGAAGTTACGGACCTAATATAGAAAAAATAAAGCAAGAATCATAAGGAGTAAATATCATGGCTGATCTGGATAAACTGGTTGAGCAGCTGAGCAAACTCAGCGTCCTGGAGGCCTCTGAACTGGTCTCGAAACTGGAAGAGAAGTGGGGCGTGTCTGCCGCGGCCCCGGTTGCCGCCGCGGCAGCTCCTGCCGCGGCGGCAGCCGTGGAACCCGTTGAGGAGAAGACGGAGTTCGATGTCGTGATCAAGGAAGCTGGACCGAGGAAGATCGAAGTGATCAAGACCATCCGCCAGCTGACCAACCTAGGCTTGAAAGAGGCCAAGGACCTGGCCGAAACTGCCAACGGAAAGGTGTTGGAGGCGGTGAGTAAGGAAGTCGCCAACGATGCCAAGTCCAAGCTCGAAACTTCCGGCGCCGTCGTCGAAGTTGCCTGATCGTATTTCACAAAAAGGCCGCCCCCGGAGGGCGGCCTTTTTACTTTTCTCACCCTGTGGTATATTCTTAATGTAGAGGGTCAGCAATCGGCAATCCGCCGAAAGTCATTTTATATGAGAAAGGTCCTTTTCAGGATCGAAGTCTTCCGGAGAACTTATGAGCGCAAGAATTTTGGTGATCGAAGACGATGAAGCCATCCTGAAGTTTTTACGCCGCGGGCTGGCTTATGAAGGCTACCAGGTCGACGTTGCGACCGAGGGCCAAACTGGCCTGTCGTCAGCCCGGGACAATCCGCCCGACCTGGTGGTGCTGGACCTGATGTTGCCGGGCATGGACGGGTTGGAGGTTTGCCGCCGGCTGCGCTCAGGGGGCCCCCTGCCGATTCTCATCCTGACTGCCAAGGATACGGTGAACGACCGGGTGCTCGGGCTGGATATGGGCGCAGACGACTACATGGTCAAGCCGTTCAACCTGGACGAGCTCCTGGCCCGCATACGCGCCTTGCTGCGCCGGGCGCAGCCGAGCAGGCCCCAGGTGCTGCGTTTTGCCGACCTGTCGCTGGATACCGGGACTCGCCAGGCCTCGCGTGGCGACCGGGTTATTCCATTAACTGCTAAAGAATACGAGTTGCTCGAGCTGTTCCTGCGCCATCCCCGGCAGGTTCTGACTCGCGACATGATTTTCGACCGTGTTTGGGGATACGATTTCGGCGGTGAGAGCAATATTATCGAAGTTTATATCCGCTATTTGAGGCAAAAGCTCGAAACCACCGGCGAAAGCCGCCTTATTCACACCGTGCGCGGCATGGGGTACGTACTGCGCGAACCTGGATAGTATAACCTGATGTCGCTCCGGGCGCGCCTGACGCTGCTTTATTCAACGCTCTTAGGCGGGATTCTACTGATCTTTGGCGTTGCTCTCTACCAAATCGTCGGCATGCTCTTGATCGGCCAGATCGATGCCCGGCTCAACCAGGCTTACCAGGATGTCTACCAGGGCATCCGCGCCCGGACGGTACCGCGAGATCCACTCCTCGATATCTACGTCCAATTTTGGAGTCCCGACCTGCGCTTGCTCTCATCCAGCATCGAGCGGTTCAATCACGCGCTGGATCCAGCCGGCCTCCTGTCCCAAGTCCCGACCCGCCGGACGGTCTATTTCGAGGATCTTCACCTGAGAGTGTTTACGGTCCCCCTGTCTTTGGGAAAAAGGCCTTTTGGGATTCTGCAGCTGGGCACCAGCATGGAGGGGGTCGACGCAACCCAGGATGCGCTCGTCATCATACTGCTTTCAGGCTCCATCATAGCCATGATCCTGGCAGGCCTGGCCAGCTGGTTCACGACCGGGCGCGCCCTGGCCCCGCTGCACTCGGTGACGCAGACAGCGCTCACCATCACCCGCGCCGACGATCTCTCGCGGCGGATCCTGTATCAGGGACCGCCTGAGGACGAAGTTGGACATCTTATTGCAGCGTTCAACCTTACCCTGAGCCGGCTCGAGAACCTGTTCAACACCCAGCGACGCTTCCTCGCAGATGTAGGCCACGAGCTGCGCACGCCGCTGACCGTGATCAAGGGCAACGTTGACCTGATGCGCCGGATGGGCTACTCGGACCCCGAATCGCTGGACGGCATCGAGAACGAGGTGGACCGCCTCACCCGACTGGTAGGCGACCTGCTTTTGTTGGCGCAGGCCGAATCGGGTAAGCTGCCGTTGGACCGGCGCATCGTGGAGCTGGATACGCTGCTGCTGGAGGCCATGCAGCAGATGCGAGTGCTGGCGCGCGATCGCCTGCAGATGCGACTTGGCGAGATCGACCAGGTGCTGATCTGTGGAGATCAAGACCGGCTCAAACAGGTCCTGGTCAACCTGATCGGAAATGCAATCAATTACACGCCTGCTGGAGGAGAAGTTGTGCTCGGCCTGGGTAAAGAGGGAGACCAGGCCAAGCTGATCGTAACCGATACCGGGCCCGGCATCCCGTCTGAAGACCTTCCTCACGTATTCGAACGGTTCTACCGGGGGGAGAAATCCCGCACGCGCTCGCGCGACGGCAAAGGCTTCGGCCTGGGTCTTTCGATCGCCTACTGGATCGTCCGCAACCACGGAGGGCGGATCGAAGTGGATTCCAGGGAAGGGAAGGGGACGACTTTCTGCGTCTGGCTGCCGCTCGCCAAGGATGACTGCCAGGGGTAGCCGGTCAGGGGGCGAGGCCCAGGCGCTGGCTGGCCTGCTGGCACAGCCTGGACCCTCCTCGGTCCAACCATTCCTGCAGATAAGGGCTGTGGTCTTTTCCATCCCGCGCGTCGGAATAGATTCCCATCCCCCAATAGACGTAGCGCAGGGTTTCAGCCGGCCATGAGCTCTCGGGCCGCTTTGCCCCGTTTATCCCCGCGTTGTAGCCCGCGAAGGCCAGGCGCACCTCGCCTTCGCGTGCATCCAGGGCGTTCTGAAGATAGGCCAAACCGCGCCGGGCATTCGTCTGCGGGTCGTGACCATCCTCGCCGGCCCCAAAATGAAACGGCATGACCTGGAACAGGCCCATGGCCCCGGCGCTCGACACAGCCTGGGGATCGCCGCAGGACTCAATCTGCATTACGGTCGCGATCAGGTTTGGATCCATGTGCCAGGCTTCCGCCCATTCTGAGATGCTCGGCAACCAGGCCTGTACCTGAGGGGTGAAGAGGGGGGCCAGCTTTCCGGCTTCGCCGGGTTCCGGGAGGGAGAAAGCAGCCTCCTCAGCAGGCGCTTCAGGAGCGCTCAGCAGAGCCGCCGCGCCCGTTTTGAGGCTGCCTAATACCAGGACCAGCACGATCGAGACGATCAAGACTGCCGTAACCGGGAGACCTCTCCCGGGCAGGTAACCCCCATCGAAGGCATAGCTGGAGGTTACCTGCCCCTGAAAATACTCCCATTCGTACGCTTCCTCTTCCGGGTACTCCCACTCCTCCAGATACTGCTCGTCGGAATAGTAAGTCATTTTCGCGGCTCGCACCGGGTTGGACCGTTTGAACTATTAAGGCTCATACCGGTGGTTTAGATTGAGAGAAGCCCGCTGGTCGAGGGATATCCAACAGGCTGTGCTTACCGGTTAACCGCCTACCGGCGGGGGGCGAAGGGAGAACGCTTCGTGCTGCCGTTGCCCTCGCCACGCGAGCCCATGGAAAGGGGGTGGTAGGTCGGCTCGGGGCGCGAGTAGCTCGGCTCAGCTGGCGGCGCAGGCCGGTGCGGCGCTGAGGTAGTGTTCGAAGGGCGGAGCGTCCCGGGCGCGGGGGCTGGGCGCGTCCCCAAGGACCGCACTGCCCGTGACCCTGCCACCTGCTGCTGCCCAGCGCGGGTCTCAGACTGGCTGAACAGCCGGTCTCCGGCGACCGAGAATGTGCCGATGATCAGCACGCGGATCAACCAGACCATCACCGCCACGAAGATGGGCACGGCCCGCAGCAGCGTCTCCCGTGCTACCACCGCATTCCCAAGGGATTCGTGGTTCAATATTGCGATCGAGACCCCCCACCATGTGAGCATGGCGTTCATGGTCGCAGCCAGCAGCCAGGCGCCAAACAGGTACCAGACTTCGGTGGGCTCGTCTACGCCCTCTTCGGGGGTGAACAGACGGGCGATCCCCGCGAAGTCGATCCCGCAGAAGGCGATTGCCAGGATGGTGGCCCAGCGCAGGCCGGCGAATTCCAATCCGCCCAGCAGGTCGGTCAGGGCGAACTCGGTGGTGCTGTAGTTGAAGATCTCGAATGCGAGCAGGGCGGCAACGATGAGAGTCCCGAATGCCAGCCCACGCCGCAAGCCAAGACGGTGCAGCAGAACGTTAAAATCCTGACTGCCGAAACCAGTGGTATTCATGTCTGGCCTCCTGAAAGGTAAGGATAAAGGTTGGAGTGGATGCTTGCGTACAGGCGCCTGATTGTGGGCGGCTGAGTGCGCCAGGGGCGTCCTCGGCCATGGCATTGCAATGGATAACTCCCTTAAATATAGAACAAGTGTTCGATTTTGTCAAGAGGGAATCCGAAATTTTTACGCGCTAATTCGCGCTGGCCTCTTGCTTGACAAACTAGAACATATGTGCTATTTTAAGTTCGTGATCCCCATCCTGTCAACCCACGTCTTCACTTCCAAAACTCACCCCTGCTTGCGGAGGATTTTATGGGACCTGCCCCTTCATACGTTTTCCCAGGAGCTCTATTTGGCAGCGTCGTACTGGCGCTGTTCGCCTTTATGGTGACAGCCGGCCTTTCGATGCCGGCTGCGCTCCCCGCTTCACCTGCCCTCGAAAGCCAGCCGGCCGGCAGTACTGCCGAGCTGTCGCCGGGGGAGCAGCTCGCACAGCAACTGGAAGCACAGGCAGAACAACCTCCTGCAGAACAATCTCCTGCGGAACCGGAAGAAGAGCCAGGCGATTGCGACGTCAGCGAGAAATACCCTGATAGCATCCGGCAGTGGTGCGACCTGATCACGCATTTCAGCGACAAGAACAACCTGGATCCGGACCTGATCGCCGCCCTCGTCTGGCAGGAGAGCGGCGGGAACCCGCAGGCCTATTCACGGAGCGGCGCGGTCGGGCTGATGCAGGTCATGCCCCGCGACGGCCTGGCGGCGAGCTTCATGTGCCAGAATGGCCCGTGCTTCGTGAACCGGCCGAGTATCGCCGAACTGCAGGATCCGAAATTCAACGTCAGGTATGGCACCGGAATGCTGGCGGGTTTGTTGGGCAGGTACGGGAATATGCGTGACGCGCTGAAGTATTACGGCCCGAAGGACGTCGGCTACTACTACGCCGATAAGGTCCTGGGCATCTTCGAAAGCTACAAAAAGTAACCGGGGATTACCCTTCTTCCCCGGAGACCAGGTGGAAGTGCAGGTAGGGAAATTCTTGATATTTCCCGCCGTTAGCGATCAGGCGGTAGCCGTTCCGCTCGAGGCCAAGCGCCTCGACCAGGTCTTTCACGGTGAGGAAGAGATCGATTAAGAACGCCGCATCCTGCACTCCCAGCTCCTCCATGCTGGCGACGGCGCGCCGGGGCACGAGCAGGATGTGAACCGGGTAGGATGGAAAGGGGTGATTAAAAGCGATCAGGTGTTCCGTCTCGCGCAGGCGCTTCACGGGAAGGGCAAAGCTCATTTTAGCGAAGACCCAGCGGGCGAGGAGCGCCCCGAGTTGAGAACGGACCAGTGGCAGAAGAAAACGGCGGGCAATCAGGGCTGGCTTCTGCAAGGCGATCAGAGCGCGGCGAGCAGTTTCTCGCCGAATTCAGCCGGCTGGCTGCGCTCGACGACCAGGTCAGACGCCCGGTGGAAGGCCAGGAAGTCGCGCATTGCCGTTGCCACCCCGGTGACGAGGTCCTCGGAGGGCTCGACGCCGGGTTCAAGGTGGAGGGCTTTCAACCGCAAGACCCCGTTCTTCCGCTCCAGCTTCGGGTCGAAGCGACCGACCAGGCGGTCGTGGTGCAGGATTGGTAGGCTGAAATATCCCCAAACCCGCTGCGGTGCGGGCTTATAGGCTTCCAGTTGGTGGCGAAAACCCCAAAACTGTTCATCCCGGCCCTTCGCCCAGAACAGGCTGTCGAAGGGGCTGAGGAAGGTGGTACGGCTGGGGCGGATGGCCCCATCCGCGCACTGCTCTAATAACGGCAGGTTTTTCTTGTGCACGATCAAGGTCTGCTCCTGCCCATCCATCAAGCGCGCGTTAACCGGAACGGCGATGCCTTCGGCGATCAATTCACCGGCGAGGAATTTTGCCTTGCCACGGCCCATGTAGGCATACTCGGCCAGCTGCAGGGGCTGGCAGGCTCCCAGGCAGCGAAGCGCCTGCTCGATCCAGTGGCGATCGCGTTCCTGCCCGATCGGTTCGGTCAAATCCACCCAATCCGGGAGCACTCGCTCGCGTAAATCGTAGACCCTTTGGAAATTCACACGGTCTGCGACCATCAGTTCGCCCCAATCAAACAGGTGCTCGAGGGCGTATTTCGCCGGTTTCCAGTCCCACCAGCTGCCTCGCCTGGGGCCATCGTACTCGAAGTCGGAGGCTCGCAGGCCACCCTCCTGCCGGATGCGGTCCCTCACCAATCCCAGGAGCTCCGCGCTGCCCGGCTCGGCCAGCCAGCGTGAACTGCTGCCGTCCGGGGATTCTCTCAGCCTGCGCATGAGCGGGAGCTGGTAGCGGAAATCCTTCAGGGGGATGATCGAGGCCGCGTGCAGCCAGCCTTCGAACAGGCGGCGCTCGGCCGGATGGTAGGCCAGCTGGTCGAAGTCGCTCGGGTTGTAGCGCCCGAGCCTGCTCCACAAGACCAGGTAGTGGCTGCGCTGGACCATCTGTAAAGTATCGATCTGCAAGCAGCCGAGGCGTTCCACGACCGCGTGAAGATCGTCCAGCGCGGGTTCCACCTGCCCCTCGTTTGGAGCGGAAAGCCCCTGGACGTGCAGGGCAAGCGCCCGCACGGCAGAGAGATCGTAGACCAGGTTGGTTTCTTTCACTGGCAGGAATTCAACCTCCTTCTTTGATCAAGCTTCCATCAACGGATCTTCCCGGCCAAAACCAGATGGGTGGACGGCAGCAGTAGGGGCGAAGCAAAGGAATGTCATCGAGATGCGGATGAATTTTCTTGCTTCGCCCCTACTCTTTCATCCGGGGGAACAGGTGCTCCAGCCCGCGCCAGAGTTCGTTCCGCCAGCACAGGACGCTCCCAAACATCTCCGTTAGCCGCAGGCCGGCAAACAAGGCCATCAGCCCTCCCATCGACGCGCCCATCACGGCATGCGAGCCGGGGAGGATGGCGTAGTCAACCAGGTCCAGTCGCTGGCAGGAATAGGGCAGCGTGGACGGTGCGTCGCACGCCGCTGACCATCCCCCCGGTGGGGATCGCGTGGCGGGTGACCACCCCGCAGGCCACGCCTCGACGCCGGCGGATCAGATCCGTCGGGTGAGCCTCCGGCATATAGAAGTAATTGTTGAACTCGCCGTAACCGTTTGGGGTTGTCCGGAAGTTAAAT
>DASWHG010000111.1:0-3327 GCA_036393315.1 Anaerolineales bacterium
CTCGCCAGAGAGCCCGGCCCGGCGGGAGGGATCGGGCAGCCGGCGGCCCGCGCGCCCGCCAGAATGCCGGAGGCCGGAGCGCTGGCGGCAGGCTACCGGGCAGAGGGGCAGCCGCAGATCCGGGCCGCACCCGCCGCGCCCCCAGCCGGGCAGGCCCAGCCGGGGATGGCCTGGACGGAGAACCCACCGGCTCCCTCCCGGGCAGGCTCCGCCCCGGTCGTCGACGGCCATCCTTCGAGGCCCGTTCGGGCGGATAGAAAGGTCAAGATCCATCCCGCTATTTGGATCGGCGCGCCATTGATCCTGCTCACGATCGTCCTGTGCGGAAGTTTCTTCGCCTGGCAATACTTTAGGGCCAGCAATAACCCGCCGGGCAGCGCGGCCACCCCGCCTGTAACCCAGGAAGCTGTGGCTACATCTGCCCTCAGTGAAGCACCGGTTACTTTGCCAGTAGAGTCACCCGGCCTCTTCCCAACGGTTACCGTTCCGGCCGGCGTCCCATTCTCGCAGATCAACAGCATCAGCCTCGATGCGGAGGACCATTACGTGGTCGCTTACGAAACCTTCGAATACATCGAGAGCGACCACGACATGCACGTGCACTTTTTCTTCAACACCGTGCCGCCGGAGAAGGCCGGCCTACCTGAGGATGGCGTGTGGTTCGTCTATGGCGGGCCCCGGCCCTTTACCGGGTACAGGTTGAGTGACCGGCCTGAGAACGCGGCCGGGATGTGCATTCTGGTGGCGAACCCCGATCACAGCGTGAAGCCGGACAGCGGGAACTGCATGCTCCTGCCGGATGTCGTCGCCGCGGCCCCGCTCCAGGACGGCAGCTGTTTGTCCGGGCCCGGCCCGGATTTCCCGCCTGTCGCACCTCTTTCTGCCGGTCAGGTCCTGCTCGTGCGAGGCATTTCCCCGGACGAGAGCTGGTGGAACGTCGCCCATCCTGCCGACCCGGCGGGCAACTGCTGGTTGCCCAAGGACGGCTCAACCGTGAGCGGGGACATCAGCATCCTGCCCCTGGTCGAACCACCGCCGCTGCCAGTTGCGCCTGCGTTCTCGATCGAGATCACGAGCATCACTATCGACAGCGAAAACCGGTACATGGTCGAATACCGCACCCAGGGATTCACGGAGAACCTGCCGGGCACCCACATGCACTTTTTCTTCAATACCGTTCCAGCGGAACAGGTCGGGATCGAGGGGACCGGACAACGGCTGATGCACGGCGGCCCCACGCCTTTCACCGGCTACCGGACAACAGACCGCCCGGACGGTGCGACCGAGCTGTGCGTCCTGGTCGCTAACCCCGACCACTCGGTCATCTCCGGCAGCGGAAACTGCCAGCGCCTGCCCGATGCCCCCACGCCCTGAGGGATGAAGAAAGGAAGGAATTATGGACCAATCCTTCGGTAAGCTGGTCGTGATCCAGGAGAACGCCCCGGAGCTGGAGTTCGAACTGGGCAAGTCCAGCGTCAACCTGGGCCGGGCCATGACCAACGACATCATCTTGAATGACGGGCGTGTTTCACGCAGCCACGCCCAGCTGGAGTGCAGCGCCTCCCGCTGTGTCCTGGTCGATCTGAAATCGGCGAACGGCACCCGGCTGAACGGCATCCAGGTGGAGCGGGCGGAATTGAAGCCGGGAGATATCATCAGCCTGGGTAGCACGCAAATCCGCTTCGAAACCGCCTTACCGGTCGAGGATATGGGGCTGACTGTCATCGATTCGGAGGCCGACCTGGACCTGACGATCGACCGGGAAATCCTACCGGTGGCGATCAACGAAACGGGCGTCCCTCAGCTCGTCATTATCACCAATGAAGGCACCTGGGACGTCCCGCTCGAAGATGTGGATGCGGTCACCATCGGGCGGACGGAGGGGAACCAGGTGATCATCGACCGGCCGAAAGTCTCCCGCAACCACGCCCAAGTGATCCGGAAGGGCAACCTGTTCGTGTTGCGAGATTTGGGGAGCACGAACGGCACGTGGTTCAAGGACGAGCGGGTAGATGAGCTGATCCTGCAAGATGGCGATACGTTCAAGATCGGTCCGGCGCGGGTCGTCTTCAAGAGCGGTTTCGGGTCTGAGGCCTTGACCATGGCCGACGAAGCCCTGGCGAAAACGTCCACCCGCCGGGCGGTTGTGTTCGTCCCGGGCATGATGGGATCCGAGCTGTGGCTGGGCAACGAGCGCGTCTGGCCGAACGTAAAGGTCCTCTTTAAAAACCCCGAGATCTTTCGCTACCCCTCCTCCATACCTCTGGAGCCGCGCGGCATCCTCGACCAGGTGATCATCGTGCCTAACCTGATCAAGATCGACCAGTACAACCGGTTGGGCGACTACCTGGTGGAGGACCTGGGCTACCAGCGCGGGGTGGACTTCTTCGAGTTCGCTTACGACTGGCGCCAGGACGTGCGGGTCTCTGCCCTCCAGCTTGCCGAGTTCATCGACACCCTGCCATCCCGGGAACCGGTCACGCTGATGGGCCACAGCCTGGGGACGATGGTCAGCCGCTACTACGTCGAACGCCTGAACGGACACCGGCGGGTGGAGCAGGTGGTGCTGATGGGCGGCCCGCACCTGGGCGTCGTCAAGGCCCTGACCAGCCTGCTGGTCGCCCCTGAACTGCTGCCGTTCGGATTGATGGGCGAACGGATGCGCCAGGTGATCATGACGTTCCCCTCCAGCTACCAGATCATCCCCGTTTACCCCTGTGCAGTAGACCAAAATGGGGTGGAGATCAACTTTCTGGAGGATGAGAGCTGGGTGGACGAGGCCTATCTCCCGCTCCTGCGCGGCGGCAGGCAGTTCCGCCAGGAGCTGGCCAGCAAGCCGGATATCCCGGCGATCTCGGTCTTCGGGTACGGGCTGAAGACGACCGCCAGCATCTCGCTGAACCGGGGTGAGGATGGCAAGTTCGGCAACATCTCTTACCGGAGCGAGCCGAGCGGCGATAATACCATATTAGAGAAGAGCACCATCCTGCCCGGCACCGAGATCCACCCGGTCCAGCAGCACCATGGCTCGCTCTTCGTCGACAACGACGTCAAGATGCGCCTGAAGTTGGAACTGGCGCGGCAGTTCACTAAGTAAAGAACGTTTGGTAATTTCCCCCCACCCCTGGCCCCACCCCCTGGGGGGCGGGGAAATCGTTATCGAACACTTTTTCTGAAAACTTAGGGGAGAAGCCAGATCTCCGGGCTGTTCCCGCTCCCCTGCAGGTCGAGGTGGTGGACGCCGGGCGCCAGGAAAGACCCGACCGGCACGTCGAGGAGGACCGTCTCTTCCGGCTCGAGGGGGATTTCGTACCAGGCCAGCCGGGC
>DASWHG010000112.1:0-10605 GCA_036393315.1 Anaerolineales bacterium
ACCTTGAATTCACCCGGCAGAAGCCGTTGATCGATCAGGCGCAGGCTGCTGCGCTCGTCATCCCATTCGACCGTTCGCATTATTTGCAAAAAGAAAACGTCCCCGCCGGAATATCCCTCTGGCCGGATGACCGGCCGGAAGCAGCTTGATAACAGCCGGGTATCAGCCGGCCAATCGCTCGAACAAACCATCGAAAGTGAACGGAAAATCCGACAGCAAGAAGGGTGGTCTGCTTAGGAGCGGACTGAGTTTAACATGTATAAGACGCTTTGTCAAAGAGTTACAAATCTACATTGACATCGCGAAATCACTGCGTTATAGTTTTTGCCATGAATACCGTCGTAAGAATGCTGCCGGTCTGGCTGCTGATCGCATTTTCCCTGGCTTGCAGCGCTGTCAATTTCCTGCCGATCCTGGCAACCGCCACACCAACGAATACCCCTACCCCCACCAGCACCCCTACGCCCACACCGACTCCTACACCTACCCCGACCCCGACTCCCCTGCCAGAAGCACGGGTCGTCTTAGGTGACCAGGCCCTCTTCAACGGGGATTGGGACAGCGCCCTGCGCGAGTTTCAGACCGCCCTGGCTTCCAGCCCCGAGATCGAAATCCAGGTAGCTGCCCGGCTCGGCCTCGCCCGCTTGCACTTGCTTTCCGGCAGTTTTGAAGAAGCAGAGGATATCCTGCAGACCCTGATTGAGGAGCAGCGCTCGGGCCAGGCCGCGGCCGACGCTTACTTCTTCATGGCGCAGGTTTTCAGCGCCCAGGAACGCCCCCTGGAAGCCGCCGAAACTTACGAATCTTACCTGGACCTTCAGCCCGGCGTAATCGACAGCTACGTTCACGAGCTGCGCGGCGATGCCTTTATGGCCGCCGGCGATTACTCGAAGGCTGTCCTCGGGTACCAGGCCGCGCTGCAGTCTGACCGGCTAAGCGGTGGACTTGCCACAGAGATCAAGCTTGCCCGAGCCTACGCGCTCTCCGGGGATTACGTCACTGCTATCGTCGCCTACCAGGATATCTATAACCGCACTTCGAACGATTTTACGAAAGCACAGATGAACCTGCTGATGGGGCAGGCTTACCTGGCCATGGACGATACAGAGCAGGCTTACGCCATTTATCAGGATAACGTCAACAACTACCCGCAGGCTTACGATTCGTACACTGCCCTGCTCGCCCTGGTGAACGCCGGCGTCCCGATCGACGAATTCAACCGCGGTCTGGTCGACTACCATGCCGGGCAGTACGGGGTAGCCCTGGCGGCCTTCGACCGGTACCTCCAATCTTCTCCCGAAGATCCTTCTTCGGGGCTGTATTACAAAGGGCTTTCCTTGATTGGGTTGGGCGAATACCTGGATGCCATCGAAGCCTGGGATGAAGTCATCCGGTCTCACCCGGAATCGAGCTTCTGGGACGAGGCCTGGGAGCAGAAGGCTTACACCCACTGGTTCTACCTGGACCAGTATGGCAGAGCCGTCGATACCCTGGTCAAATTTGTCGAAGATGCTCCCACTCACCCACGGGCGGGAGAATTCTTGTTTGACGCTGCCAGAATTGCCGAACGGAATGGGAAGCTTGACCAGGCTGCCAAATTGTGGGAGCGAACAGCATCGGAATACCCCGGCTACGAGCAGGCCTACCGGGCTCTATTCCTGTCCGGCGTTACCCGCTACCGCCTGGCGGACTATGCTGCTGCGCACAACGTCTTCCAGCTCATGCTGGGACAGCCGGTAGACCTGGAGCAGCGCGCAGCCGCTTTCCTTTGGAGTGGGAAATCCCAGCTGGCCATGGGCGACGAGACCGCTGCCCACGCCGCCTGGGAACAAGGTGCGGCCGTCGATCCTACAGGCTATTACAGCGAGCGCGCCCGCGACCTGCTCGAAGATCTGGCTCCCTTCACTCCCCCGCAGGAGTATGACCTGGTGTTCGACCCTCACACCGAACGAGCCGAGGCAGAAGCCTGGGTCCGCACCGTTTTCAACCTGCCTGAGGGGACCAATCTGTCCGCGCCTGGGCCTCTGCGGGACGATCCCCGCTTCCGGCGGGGGAACGTGCTCTGGCGATTAGGACTTTACAACGAAGCGCGGCTCGAATTCGAGGACTTGCGCCAGGCAGAATCATCTGATCCTGCCAATACGTACCGCCTTGCAAACCACCTGATCGAGATCGGCCTGTACAGGTCCGGCATTCTGGCTGCCCGCCAGGTGCTCACCCTGGCAGGCATGGACGATGCGGAGACGATGAGCGCCCCAATCTACTTCAACCATCTGCGCTTCGGCCCGTACTTCAGAGAGCTGGTCATCCCGGCATCGCAGGTCTACAATTTTCACCCCCTGTTCCTGTTCAGCGTGATGCGCCAGGAAAGCCTGTTCGAGGGTTTTGTCCGCTCGTCTGCCGACGCCCGCGGGCTGATGCAGATTATCCCCAGCACCGGGCAAGAAGTCGCCGCGAACGCCGGATGGCCGCCCGACTACACCTCCGAGGATTTGTACCGCCCGCTTGTCAGCATCAACCTGGGCTGCGATTACCTCAACCGGCAGCGCGCTTTTCTGGGAGGCGACCTGTACGCCGCCCTGGCAGCCTATAACGGCGGGCCGGGCAACGCCCTCACCTGGCAGAAGCTCGTCCCTCCGGACCCTGACCTGTATTTAGAAGTGATCCGCTTCGACGAGACGCGCACCTACATCCGCCGGATCTACGAGATCTTCAACATCTACAGGCAGATTTACAATCGAACGCCTTAAGTGGCGACCAGAATGAGTGGGGAGCTACCAGGGGCGGAATGGGTCGCGCCGTCTTGTTTGATTCAAGGACGATCTGTTGAGGTTGCTTCCGCCGGGGGAGTCGCCTCGCCTTCCTGTGCTGCGGCCGCCTCCACCGGGCGTCCCGCTTCCAGGAACCAGGATGTGATCGTCGCAAAGCGGTCGCTGGTATCGAACAGCGGCCCCATTGTGACGCCCTGGACCTGCGCGTCCACCGCAAAGGTATAAACCGGGTAGAAGAGCGGCAGGGCCGGCATCTCGCTGGTAAACCGCACCTGGAAATTACGGTAAAGCCGTGTCCTCTCGGCGATATCGCCGATGACCCGAGCCTGTTCCAGGTACTCGCTCGCCTGGTGATCGTCCCAGGCGGAATAATTCTGCCCCCCGGTTTTTTGTGCCTGGTGCCAGAAGGGATAAGGGTCAGGGTCCGGCGAGCGAGCCAGGTCGAGGTCCACAAGGGCCGCCTGGTAGGCGCGCGGTTCCAGGTAGTCGCTCACCAGGTTGGCATAGGCGACCGGTATCAAGTTTGCTTCCACGCCTAATCGAGCCCAATCGTCGACGATCTCCTCGGCCAGCGCGGTATACTCGGGACCTTCCGGGTATAGCAAGTCGAAAGCCAGGCGCAGGTTTTCATTCGCCCGCACCGAACCACCCGAAGCCGGGATCGTATACCCGGCTTCTTTGAGCAGCTCGATGGCCGCCTCAGGGTCATAATTCAGGCGCTCGATCCCCTCGTAATATGCCCAGCTGCCTGGGAAAATCGGGCCGTCTGCAAGGATGGCCTGGCCATCCAGCAGGGTGTCGATCATCTTCTGGCGGTTGAGTCCCATCAGCAGCGCCCGGCGAATACTGGTTTCTTGAAAGAAGGGCGTTTCTGGGTTATCCAGGTTGAGCAGGACCAGCGCCATCTGCGGCTGGCGGCCGGTATATAGCCGGAGATTGGCCTCCTGCAGCGCGCCGGGAAGGGCTCCGGGGGTTATCTGGCTGATTCCCTGGATCTCTCCGGCCCGGTAAGCTGCCAGGGCGGACTCCGCATCAGGATAGTAGCGAAATACGATCTTCTCGATAAAAGCCGGTTCGGCGTAGTATTTATCGAAGGCTGAAAGAACCAGGCCGGTGATCTCCCCCTCCTCGACCAGCAGCTGCTCGAAACGGTAAGGCCCGCTGCCGACCGGTTCAAGATTGAATGGGGCATCGACCAACTCGGCCGGGCTCAAACTGCCCAGCAGGTGCTTGGGCAAGATGCCAAATGCCAGGTAATCCAGGAACGGCGCGTACGGTTCGGGCAGGCGGAACTGCAGGGTGTGGTCATCCAACGCCTCGACCTCTACCACCTCCCAGAGGGCCCGCACGTCAGCGGGGACAGGCAGCTCTTCCGAGCGCATGAGATCGATCGTGAAGATCACATCCTCACTGGTCAGCGGCCTGCCATCATGCCAGACGGCATCAGGGCGCAAGGAGAAGTTATAGAACAAGCCATCTCTGGAGATCCCCATGGATTCGACCAGATCCTCCTGGGGAAGGCCACGAGCATCAAAACGGATCAAACCGCTGTAGAGCAGGCGGTCGACGTCCCTGTCAGGCGAGTTGTACAAGTCAAGGGCGGGATTTAATCGCCCGAGAGAACCGACCAATCCTTCTGTGTAAACACCGCCCGAGGACGGTTGAACCTCTGAGACGATCGGAAGCAGGGTGGGCTGCTGGCTGATGAGCAGCACGCCAATAGCTACCAGTGCCAGAAGCACGATCAGGATTTGCCAGCGCATTCTTTTCATGGGGTTAATAAAAAGGGGAGTGGCGGACGAGGCCGCGAGTCGCCCTTCGCTCCTCATGGAAAACGGCCTTATCTCGTCCGCTGAGGGAGTAAAATTCTCTAGGCCATCCGATTAATTCGAAGCCACGACCGATGCGAAAGCCAGGAGAAAGAAGAGAATGCTCAAACCGATCGTGGCTCGAAAGAGTGTCTTCTCGACGCCGCGCCGGGCAGTGAAAATACTGCCGCTGTCGCCCCCTGTCAATCCACCCAACCCCGCCCCTTTGCTTTGCAAGATGACACTGGCGATCAATGCAATTGACGTTATAATCAATGCGATGTCCAGGTAAATTTCCACACATGCCTCCTGAATATTGTCCTCCAGTCTCTACGCCGGGCAGCTTGGCGAATAATCAGTAAGGATGAGGCAACTGCTCGACCCGCTGACTGAATGACGAACCGTGCGGATTATACCTTTCGTTCCTGGAATAGTCAAATACCCGTCATGCATGAGATTGTCGTAAATTTACACATGCACACGCCCTATTCGGACGGAACCGGGACGCACGCCGAGATTGCAGCAGCAGCGCTGAAGGCAGGGCTGGATGCCGTGATCGTCACAGACCACAACGTCTGGGTGAACGGTGCGATGGACTATCATAAAAACGGCGAGCGGCGAGTCCTGCTGTTAGTGGGGGAGGAAATCCACGATCAGACACGATCCCCACAGAAGAACCACCTGCTCGTTTTTGGGGCGAACAGAGAGCTGGCGCCCCTGGCGAACGAACCGCAGCGCCTGCTCGACGGAGTGCGGAATGCTGGCGGTTTGGCGTTCATCGCCCACCCGGTGGATCCTGCGGCCCCGGCTTTTCGAGAAACAGATATCTCCTGGGTCGATTGGGAAGTCCAGGATTTTACCGGTATCGAGCTGTGGAACGCGATGTCAGAGTTTAAGTCATTGCTGAAGAGTAAGCTCCATGCGATCTATTACGCCTATAACCCGAAACAGGTCGCTCGTGGACCTTTCCGGGAGACGCTGCGCATCTGGGACGAGCTGCTCAACGGGGGCCGTCCGGTCGTGGCGATTGGCGGTTCCGACGCTCACGCGCTGCATGCCAGTTTGGGACCCCTGCGCCGGACCCTGTTCCCGTACGAGTTCCATTTCGCGGCCGTTAACACCCACCTTTTGATCCCCGAGCCGCTGAGCGGGGATGTGGGCGAGGATCGCCGCCTCATCCTGGAAGCGCTGCGCCATGGCCATGCATTTATTGGTTACGACCTGCCTGCTCCTACCCGTGGCTTCAGGTTTACAGCCCATGGTAAGGATGGCAACGTTGGCGTGGGAGACAGCATCCAGGTTGAAGAAGGCATTACCTTTCAAATCCACCTGCCTCGCCGGGCAGAGTGCAGTTTGCTGAAAGATGGCACGGTGATCAAAACCTGGCGAAAGCGGGAGATTTGTACGTTTATCACCGCGGAACCCGGGGTATACCGCGTAGAGTGCTATATCCGCTACCTGGGCCGGCGGCGAGGTTGGATTTTTAGCAATCCAATCTATGCCAGAGCCTGAGGCCGGCCTAGATATCAAACCACCCTTTCTGCTACGCTGCCGATACCGTCTTCTTTCCGGGTCCAGGAGGCCTGCATGTTGATCCGACTCCGCTTGTCCGTCCTCACTGCCTGCGCTGCTTTTAGCCTTATGCTGCCTGGCTGTGGAGGGCCGGCGCCCACCACACCCGGTGAACAGCAGGACGATCTTTTAGCGACCATGGTCGCCACAACCCTCACCGCACAGGCGCCCGAGACCCCGCCCACGGAAATACCGACCGATCTACCTGTGGTAGAATCTACCGCTACGCCTACCGAGCCGCCCGCTCCCACGGATACACCGGCCCCATCGCCCACACCGCTCGAAGTGAATGTTACCGGTGAAGTCTGCTTCCCGGGTGGGGAGATCCCCCCCATGACCGCTTACTTTGAAGCGACAGACGCGGAAGCGCTGGTCGAACTGCCGATCACCGCAGGCCAGAACAGTTACAGTGTGAAACTCCCCGCAGGCACCTACATCGCCTATGCCTGGCTCCTGGATTTCTCGCGCGGCGGCTTGTACTCTCGGGCAGTCCCCTGTGGATTGAATGCAGAGTGCGAGGACCATACCGTCCTGGCTTTCAGCGTCAGTGAAGACTCGCTCCTCAGCGGGATCGACTTGTGCGACTGGTTTGCGGGGCCTTTTAACGTCCCCTACCCGCCGGGCAAAGAGCAGGAGCAGCTGACCGGAGATATCGCTGGAAGCCTGACTTACATTCAGGACGAGATCCCGGGCCTGCGAGTCGTGGCCTTCAACCTGAGCACCAATTACTGGTACTGGACCAGTACCCAGGATGGTCAGTCCTTCTATACCATCGCCGACCTGCCTCCCGGCACTTACCAGGTCGTCGCCTACGATGCTGAAGGAAGAGCCGGGGGCCATGCCAGTGGGAACCACGAATTGATCCCCGTAGCGGTCAGGCCGGGTGAGACCACCACCGGGGTCGATATCACCGATTGGAACGCGCCCGAGGGGACCTTCCCCCCGGACCCGACGAGGTAATGAGGTCATATGGAATTTAAACTGCAAGCTCCATTTAAGCCCACCGGCGACCAGCCGGAAGCCATCCGCCAGCTGGTCGAGGGATTAAAGCGCGGCTGCCGGAATCAGGTGCTGTTGGGGGCGACGGGCACCGGGAAAACCTACACGATGGCTTCCGTGATCGAGCAGCTGCAAAAGCCTGCCCTGGTGATGGCCCACAACAAGACCCTGGCAGCCCAGCTGTACGCCGAGTTCAGGGAATTCTTCCCTGAGAACGCCGTCGAATATTTCGTCTCTTATTACGACTACTACCAGCCCGAGGCATATGTTCCCCGGCACGACCTGTACATCGAAAAAGAGACGGACATCAACGAGGAGATCGAACGCCTGCGCCTGGCTGCCACCACTTCGCTGATGTCGCGCCGGGACGTGATCATCGTGGCTTCCGTCTCCTGCATCTACGGACTGGGGAACCCGGAAGCTTACGGGCGGGTGGTGATCAATCTGGAGAGCGGCAACTTCTACCGGCGCAATGCGTTGCTCCGGCAGCTGGTCGAGAGCCATTACGAACGCAACGACCTGGAACTGCGCCCGGGGACTTTCCGGGTGCGCGGCGACACCTTAGAGCTGATCCCCGCTTACCAGGACCGCTACGGGTATCGCATCACTTTCTTCGGCGAGGAGGTCGAACGCATCGTCGAGTTCAATGCAACGACAGGCGAACTGCGCCGTGATCTGTCCACGATCGCGATTTACCCGGCCAAACACTTCATCACCGACGACGAAAAACTTCAGCAGGCCATCACCGACATCGAAGCCGAACTCGAGCAGCGGCTGGCCTTCTTGAAGTCACAGGAGAAACTGCTCGAAGCACAGCGCCTGGAACAGCGCGCCCGCTACGACCTCGAGATGCTGCGTGAGGTGGGCTACTGTTCGGGGATTGAGAACTACTCCCGCCATATGGACCAGCGCCCAGAAGGCTCCGCGCCCTGGACCCTGATGGATTATTTCCCTCCGGATTACCTGCTCGTGATCGACGAATCCCACATGACCGTGCCGCAGGTGCGCGGCATGTTCAATGGGGATCGTTCTCGTAAGGAAGTACTGGTCGAGTATGGTTTCCGCCTGCCGTCTGCATTAGACAACCGCCCGCTGACCTTCGCCGAGTTCGAAGAGCATATGGGACAGACCATTTATACCTCGGCGACACCCGGGCCGTACGAGATGAAGCTGGCCGACCAGGTGGTGGAGCAGATCATCCGCCCAACCGGCCTGATCGACCCCGAGGTGGAGGTCCGGCCCATCGAAGGCCAGGTGGATGACCTGATCGCCGAAATCCGCCAGAGAGTGGAACGAGGCGAAAGGACGCTTGTCACCACCCTGACCAAGCGGATGGCGGAGAAACTGTCCGATTACCTGATGGAGATTGGGACCAAGGTGCACTACCTGCACTCGGAGATCGATACGCTCGAGCGGGTCGGGATCCTGCGAGACCTGCGCCTGGGTGTGTTTGACGTAGTGGTCGGGATCAACCTGCTCCGGGAAGGCCTGGATTTGCCGGAGGTATCGCTGGTTGCGATCCTGGACGCCGACAAGGAGGGCTTTCTACGGTCGGGAACGGCCTTGATCCAGACGATCGGCCGCGCCGCCCGGCACCTGAATGGAAAAGTCATCATGTACGCGGATAAGATGACTGATGCGATGCGTAAAGCCATTGACGAGACGAACCGCCGCCGGGCGAAGCAGGATGCTTACAACAAGGAACACGGGATCGAGCCGATCAGCATTGTCAAAAGCGTGCGTGACCTGACCGACCAGGTTGCCGCGCACGCGGTGGCCGAACAGAAGGCCGAGTATCGGGCCCGTGGCGCAGCCGGCCTGCCGAAATCCGAGATGCAGCGCGTGATCGCCGAGCTCGAGAAACAGATGAAAACGGCAGCCCAGAACCTGGAGTTCGAGAAGGCCGCGGCCTTGCGGGACCAGATTTACGAGCTGCGCGCCATCCTGGCAGAAGAGGCCAACGTTACTCCTTGGGAAAAGGTGCGCCTGTTAGCCGGCGATGATTGACCGGCCGGAAAACTTCAACGATCCTTCAACTGCTCTTTACAATATCTTCACATTGCGGCGTTATCCTTGTATCAGGTTAAACGAAAGATATTTCAGAAGTATTCTGCTTACAAGGAGCAAACAAAATGAAAAAGATATTCTTAATCGGTGCCCTGCTCGCCCTCGCCGTCCTTGCGCTGGGGATAGCCGGCCTGGCTTACGCCCAATCTGAGACTCCCCCCTATTTGGGCTACGGTCCTGGCATGATGGGTGGCGGCTTCGGCGGTATGATGGGCGGCAGCCGCTCCGGTGAATATGGCCCCCTTCACACCTACATGAACGAGGCGTTCGCAGAGGCGCTCGGCCTGACCCCTGAAGAATTGCAGTCCCGCCAGGATTCGGGTGAGACGTTCTGGCAGATCGCCGAATCCCTTGGCTTCAGCCAGGAAGAATCCAGCCAGTTGTGGACGGACGCCCGCACCGCAGCGCTGAATGGGGCGGTCGGGGATGGCGTGATCACACAGGAGCAGGCCGATTGGATGATCCAGCACATGGCCAACCAGCTGGGGGCGGGCTATGGCCCAGGCTCCGGCGGGTGCATGGGCGGCGGCCCGGGTGGAGGTTTTCGTGGCGGTGGACAGGGTCGAATGGGGGGTCGCTGGACTACCCCCTGAGGTGGGCTTCACCCTGAATAAGACCTGAATTAATAGAACTACGATACGATACACCCCAAGAATAATCTTGGGGTGATTTATTGTATAATCAGCGATGATCTGTTTGTAGGGGCAGGTCTACTTTGCAAGCAAAGGGCTCTTGCCAGAACCATATTCATGTGGGCAAGGCATCCATGCCTGACTGGTAAGACCTGCCCCTACGAGTGCATTTCCAATCGAGGCATTATGGTGAAGGCGAACAACGTTACCCGGCTTTTAGAATCACACGGCATCCCCTACACCGCTCATGAACTTCCGGCCGAGAAACTAAGCGCGCTGGAGGCAGCCGCAAACCTGGGCGTCGACCCCGACCTGGTCTTTAAAACGATCGTCGTCACCCGGGAAGGTCGCGGCAAGCCAGTCCTGGCGTTGATCCCAGGGCCGCGCGAGGTGGATTTAAAAGCACTGGCGCGGGCGGTCGGCGAGAAGAAAGTCCACCTGGCCACGCTGCGCCAGGCTGAGCAGCTCACCGGTCTCCAGGCAGGGGGCATCTCCCCCCTGGCACTGCTCAACCGCGGATTTTCGGTCGTGCTAGATGCAGTGGCTAAGACCCATCCGGAGATCTATATCTCCGGCGGGCAGCGCGGCCTCAACATCTGCCTGACCGTCTCTGCGCTGGTTTCCATATCCAAAGCGATACTTGCTGAAATCAGCGCTTGATGGGGGCGCTTTCCCCTTGCCCAATCCGGATTAAAACCCTATAATTGGATCGCGGTGCTTTTAACAAGCCGGGTAAACCCGGCTTTCCCCTGAGGG
>DASWHG010000113.1:0-9720 GCA_036393315.1 Anaerolineales bacterium
TCAGTCGTGGAAGCTGTCGGCGCAGGCATCGATGCGGCCGAGTCGATCCATCGCTTCCTGCGCAAGTCCGATCTCAGGGAAGGGCGGCGGACAACCTGGCCGAAACCGCAGGAAATCCAGGTCGATCCGGTCCAAGCCGTGCGCCGGGCCGCGCGGGTTCACATGGAGGAACTCCCCATTTCTGCTCGGATCTCCGGGTTTGAAGAGGTGGAACGAGGCTATACCGCAGAACAGGCCATGGAGGAGGCGCAGCGCTGTCTCGATTGCGCGGTCTGCTCCGAATGCTTGCAGTGCGTCACCGTCTGCCAGCGAGGCGCCATCCACCACGGCGACCAGAAGGAGCAGTTCACCCTGGACGTGGTCAGCGTGATCGTTGCGACCGGCTTTGACGTATTCGACGCCCGCCGCAAGCCAGAATTCGGCTACGGCGTCTACCCCCAGGTCATCACGACCCTGGAGTTCGAACGCCTGGCCTCCGCCTCCGGACCGACTGCAGGTAAGATCAGCCTCAACGGCAAAACCCCGCGCAAAGTCGTTTTCATCCAGTGCGTCGGGTCACGCGACCGTACGCTCGGCCTGCCGAACTGTTCGCGAGTGTGCTGCATGGCAGTCGCCAAACAGGCCCACCTGGCGCATGAAAGCCTGCCAGGCGCAGAGATCACCGTCTTCTACATGGATGTGCGCGCCTTCGGCAAAGGCTTCGAGGAATTTTACGACCGGGTCCGCATGGAAGGGGTCCTTTACCGGCGCGGCAATCCCTCTGAAATTATTAAACGAGGGGATAAGCTGCTGGTCCGGGCAGAGGATACCCTGCTGGGCGAGCAGGTCGAGGTAGAAGCCGACCTGGTCGTGTTGGCGATCGGCATGGAGCCCCGTCAAGACGCAAAGGAACTGGCAGGTTCGCTGAACTTAGCCCTCGGGGAGGACGGGTACTTCCAGGAAAAACATCCCAAACTGCAAACGGTCGAGAGCAGCGTACCGGGCATATTCCTGGCCGGCAGCTGCCAGGGGGCCAAGGATATCCCTGACACGGTCTCTCACGCTAAAGCCGCCGCCTCCGCAGCAATGATTTTGTTGGCACAAAAAGGAGCCAGACATGCTTCAAATTGATAGCCGCCAATTTGTAAAGGAGCATGGTTTATTTGCCTGCATCCAATGCGGAAAGTGCACCGGGGGATGTCCCATGGCAATGAAGACACAGCTCAACCCCCGCAACTTGATTTACCGCATCCTGGTCGCCGGAAATGGGTTCGATATCGAAGGCCGGGAGGAGCTGTGGGACTGCACGACCTGCGCAACCTGCTACAGCCGCTGTCCGAAACTGGTCAATCCTATGGAAGCGGTCATTGCTTTACGGAGCGCATTCGTCGAGAAGGGCCGCGTCCATCCGAACGTGAAGACCGCATTGGAGAGTACGTTCCGGCAGGGCAATCCACTGACCATGCCGCGCGAGGATCGCGGGCTGTGGGTGGGCGACCTGCAAGTGAAGAATATCTCCGAGGGCGCTGAGTACCTGTTCTACGTTGGGTGTACGCCCTCGTATGACCCGCGAGTGCAGAAGGTAGCTCGAGCCATCGTGCAGCTGATGCAGGGGTCCGGAGTCGACCTGGGGGTGATGGGCAGCGACGAAAACTGCTGCGGGAGCGAGATACGGCGGTTAGGCGAGCAGGGTTTATTCGAGATGATGGTGGAGGAAAACCGGGAGACGTTCAAGAGCCTGGCGATCCATCACATCTTTACCGTTTCCCCGCACTGCTTCAATGCCTTCAAAAACGATTACCCAAAGAACGGCATGCAGGTACAGCATTACACTCAGGTGCTGGCAGATAAAGCCGGGCGCGGCGAGCTGAAATTCTCCGGCGGCGTGGACAAGACGGTGACTTATCACGATCCCTGCTACCTCGGGAAGCACAATGGGATCTTCGATGATCCTCGCACCGTATTGAAAACCATCCCGGGCGTCAAACTGGTCGAGATGGACCGCTCCCGTGAAAAAAGCCTGTGCTGTGAAGGCGGCGGCGGGAGAATGTGGATGGAAGGCACCAACCCGGGAACCCGCCTGGCGCAGCAGCGCGTCCAGGAAGCTCTGGACACCGGCGCAGAGATATTGGCCACAGCCTGCCCTTTCTGCCTGCTTACCCTGGACGAGGCCGTGAAGCACTTGAACGCTCAAGACAGGATTCAGGTAATGGACATCGCAGAGATCGCGGTGCAGGCGCTTTGAGTAGGAGAGAACGATGACTTTCACTCCTCGAGTCGGGGTCTATATTTGCCACTGTGGGATTAATATCGCCGCTACCGTGGACGTGGCAGCTGTCGCCGAATTTGCTGCCCTCCTGCCCGGTGTGGTCACGTCCCAGGCTTACACCTATATGTGCTCGGATCCGGGCCAGGCTCTGATCAAGAAGGATATTCTCGAGCTGGGCGTGAACAGGGTCGTCGTCGCTTCCTGTTCACCTCGCCTGCACGAACCTACATTCCGGGCGACCATCGCCGAAGTAGGCCTGAACCCTTACTGCTTTGAAATGGCCAACATCCGCGAGCAGTGTTCCTGGGTGCATCCAGCGGGCGCGGCTTCGACGCTCAAAGCGATGCAGTTGGTGGCTTCTGCCGTGGCAAAAGCCACCCACCTGGAGCCGCTGGAAGTCCGGCAGGTGCCCGTCATCCCGGCGGGGTTGGTGATCGGCGGCGGGATCGCAGGGTTGCAGGCAGCCCTGGATATCGGCGACGCGGGTTTTCAAGCCATCCTCGTGGAGCGTTCGGCTCAACTTGGAGGCCATGCTTCCCTGATCCACCGTACCTTCCCGACCAACGAACCCGTCCAGGATTTTTTGAACCCACTCATCGAACGGGTGATCAACCACCCGCGGGTGACTGTGATGACTTCTGCTGAGGTGACCGATGTAGGTGGGTATGTCGGCAATTTCCGGATTCAAATCAGCCAGGGCGAGTTGTCGAAGGAAGTCAAGGTCGGAGTGATCGTTGTCGCGACCGGTTACGAGACCTTCGACGCCCGCCTGAAGCCCGAATTCGGATACGGGAAATACCCGCAGGTGATCACAACCCTGGATTTCGAACGGTTGGCAGCCGCAGGCTTCATATTCGAGGGCGGCGCGCCCAAACAGGTGGCATTCATCCAGTGTGTCGGGTCCCGCGACCAGGTACTCGGAAACCCGTATTGCTCGCGCATCTGCTGCATGGTAACTGCCAAGCAAGCCCAGCTCGTCCGCCAGCAGTTCCCTGAAGCGCAAGTCAACGTATTCTATATGGATGTCCGAGCGTATGGGAAGCACTTCGAGGATTACTACGATCGGACTCGAGAAGATGGCGTCCTCTACCGCCGCGGCAACCCAGCCGAGATCATTCGCCGGGGAGACCGGGTGGTCGTCCGGGCTGAGGATACCCTGCTGGGAGAGCCAATCGAAGTCGAAGCAGACCTGGTGGTATTAGCCGTCGGGATGGTGCCCCGCGCGGACACGGAGGCCGTCGCCGGGCTGCTCAAGCTGGCGCGCTCGGGCGACGGTTTCTTTATGGAGGCGCATCCAAAGCTCCGCCCAGTTGAGACAGCCATGGCAGGTGTATTCCTGGCCGGAGGCTGCCAGGGACCCAAAGACATGTCTGAGGCTGTTACCCAGGCCCGAGCCGCTGCTTCTGCTGCCATGATCCCGCTGATGCGCGGCCAGGTAACGGTCGAGGCGGCCACCTCCTTCGTCGACGAGGAGCTGTGCGCCGGCTGCGGACAATGCGCTCAGGTTTGCGCTTTCTCCGCGCTGGAACTGCACCCGGTGCGCGGCGTGATGGCGGTGAACCCGGTTCTGTGCCAGGGCTGCGGCGCCTGCGCAACCGCCTGCCCCTCCGGCGCGATCAACGTCCACCACTTCACGTTTGAACAGGTCATGGCGCAAATCGACGTACTCTCGGAGATTGATGACCGGTTGTTCCTAAAGCAGGTTACAGAAGCCCTGCCGGTCATCGTAGGATAGAGGCACTTAATGGCTTACGAGATCCTTCAGGAAGGCACAGGCGAACTCATCGGTTGGCATGACCCGGACGACGCGCGGAGCTGGATCCAGCAGCACAAGTCGCGTGATCTGCGGGACAAGACGTAGGATCACTACCCCCTTCTGAAGAGGAGCTCCGCCTGCTCCGTGAGATCGACCCTGTCGGGATGGTTATCCGTAAATAGCGATTCAATTCACAGTTGAAGTCAGGAAGGTGAGCGATGTCTACCACTTGGATGTTGAAAACAAAAGGCGATCCGTTGAGTGCGGCCCAGAACTTCTTCTTGAACCTTCAAGAGCAGGCCCACCTGCAAGGATTTGTCCTTCCCCGATACCAGAGCGATGGTCAGGCAATAAATCCGGGCTTGATCGAGAATCCAGATGATCTCGTGGAAGCCGATCCTTTTGCACCCCTTGTAAGGATCAATGCAGCCAAAATGGTCGCTCAGGTTGACCAAACCCGCCCGGGAGGGCGGTTTGGAGCAGTCCTGCGATCTTGCGAAATCCGTGCTTTAAGGAATTTCGTCCGGAGAGAGATGGTTCAGCTGGATCGCTGGTTGGTTATCGGGGTGGACTGCCTGTCCAGCTTCCCTGCCAGCGATCTCGAGTGGCGAGTCCAGAAAGCCGGAACCATCAAACAGCTGACCCGTGATGCCCTGCGCTTTTCTCGCCAGGGCGGCATCGCTCACTATCGCTTCCGCCGCGGCTGCCAGATGTGTTTTTCCCCCGAACCTCCGGATGCCGACTTGAGCATCCATGTTCTCGGCCTACCAGTGAACGATTACCTGCTGGTACAGGTGAGAGATGACCTGGCGCCAGATCTTCACATAGAAGAGATCACCGATGGCCCGGCTTCTCAGTACAAGGTATCAAATTCGAAGCGTTTGCGAAACTCGATTAAGAAACGCAGGATGGCAGTCAGGATTCAGGCGATCGACAACATCCCCACTGACCTGCCTCAAGAGGCAGCTGGCCTGCTGGAGCTGCTGGCCAGTTGTGCCCCCTGCCATAGCTGCCTGGATGCCTGTCCGATCTACGCAGGCGAGCTGGCTGCAATTGGACCAGGCGAAGATCACCTGAGCCCGGAGGTAAGACTCTGGCTTGCCTCTTGCCTGGCCTGCGGGATGTGCGAGGAAGCCTGTCCTAATCACCTGCCATTGACGGCCATAAAGAGCCGGATTGCCTGGCAACAAATGCGTACGAAAGTGGCATCCTGAAGGTACTGCCTTACAAGAGGAGGACCCTATGCCATTGCGTGAGCAAACGGATCCAAAGCGGATCCAATCGGTCTTAAAGATCGTTTTCTCGCAGCCCCGGCCACCAGTTGCCCGCTGCAGGCTGTTGAGTTCGGGTTTTGGCACTGGCCACATGCTGAAGACCGAGGCGAATTTAGCCGGGACAAAGGCCTGCCTGGGCTGCGGCTGTTGCATGGATGCCTGCCCGGTCCTGGCGCGCGATCCGGGGCGGCGAAACCGGCTCGAGGTCCGCACTTCGATGGCCCTGGAGACACTCGTCGGCACGGACTGCGACCGTTGTGGGAACTGCGCACTCGCCTGCCCACAGGTGGATCCAACCATCAAGCATTTCCTCGTGCAGACTCACCTGGCCGAGGGGATGGCTGAGCTGTTGGCAAAAGCAACCTCTGACGAGATGTTCATAATGGACCTGACATTGAACGGCTGAAGCGATGGAGGATATAGCAATGATCGACATCTTCATCTTCGGTCAGCGACACACCGTCCCAGAAGGGTTGACGATCTTGAAGGCCTTCGAATGGGCCGGTTTTCGCCTGACCCGTGGGGTCGGCTGCAGGGGAGGCTTCTGCGGCGCCTGCGGGACCGTCTACCGCCTGGAGGGAGACTACAAACTACGCTATGCGCTGGCCTGTCAGACGGTTGCGCAGCCAGGCATGGTGCTTGGGCCCATCCCTTTCTTCCCGGCTCAGAGGTCCACCTACGACCTGGCCGAACTCACCCCGGCTGTCGATACCGTGCTCAATCTGTACCCGGAAATTCTGAACTGCTTCGGCTGCAATACCTGCACGAAAGCCTGCCCTCAAGAGATCGACGTCTTGAGCTACATGGCAGCCGCGCTGCGGGGCGATTTGACGGAGCTGGCAGACGTTTCATTCGACTGCATCATGTGCGGTTTGTGCGTGGCCCGCTGCCCTGCGGAACTCGTCCCGCCAAACGTCGCCTTGCTCGGGCGCAGGCTTTACGGGAAGTATCTAGCACCACCGGCCGATCACCTGCAGAAGCGGCTCCTTGAGATCGAGTCCGGGATTTACGAGACGGAAATGGCTGAGTTGAAGGATCTGCCCCTGGCCGAGTTGAAAGTCCGGTACAACGCCAGGCAGGTCGAAGCCTAGGAGAGCAACGATGGATTTTGAGTTCCCACCTGATACCCTTATGCTCCGTGACATGCTCCAGCGGTTCATTCAAAAAGAAGTCCGGCCGTTGGAGATGAAATACTACACCTCCGGAGGGCTGAGCCCCGAGGAACGCGCCAGGCTCCGGAAAGCGGTCGAACAGCTAGGATTATGGGGCTTGATGGTCCCGGAGGAATTTGGCGGCGGCGGGCTGGACACTGTGACTGCCTGTTTGATCGAGGAGGAGCTGGGCGGGACGTTCATCCCGGTGGAGATCGGGAACATCCCGGTCGCCCTGTACGCCTGTGAGGGAGAACAAGTGGATCGTTATCTTGAACCGGCGCTTGCCGGTGACCGGCGGGCGATCCTGGCAGTCCGTGAACCCGGCGTGCAATCTTTTCTCCCCCTGAACTGGTCGACGGCTGCCAGACCGGATGGCGAAGAGTTCATTCTCAACGGGAAGAAAGTCCTGGGGACACCGCCTTCGCCGGAGGATTTCTTCATCGTATTTTCGAAAATCCAGAATGGTTCTACCTCTCAGGAACTCACCGCGTTCCTTCTCGAACCAGGCACTGCCGGGCTGAGCCTTCTTCCGGGCAAGGAATTCCTGATCGAATTTCAGGACTGCCGGATGGGTCACGATCAGATCCTGGGCAAGCCGGGCAGCGCCCTTGAATTCACCAAGGAAGAAGCCCCTCGCGCCTGGGTACAGACCGGAGCGCGGTATGTAGGGATGGTCGAGCGCTTGATCGAGATGGCAACCGAACACGCCAGGGATTGGATGGTGTTCGAAGCCCCGCTGGCAGCCCGGCCGGCCATCCAGCGCATGCTGGCAGACCTGCGGATAGAGGTCGAGAGTTCTCGTTGGTTGGTTTATCACACGGCCTGGCTGATCGACACCGGGAAGAGCGATCGGATTCGCTGCTCGGCCGCCCAGGTCCGTCTTGCGACCGGGATCATGCTGCAGCGGGCAGTGGATACCATCACGATGATCTACGCTGGTCCTGGCCCGACAGCGCAGATCGAACCTCAACGGCTCGTTCAAAGCGTGGTCCCTCCCGAAGCGCTTCAACTTGCCATCGAACACACCCGCGCCTTTGTAGCCGCAGATATGCTTCACCTTTCAAAGGTTTGACGACCAATTATTGGCGTTTTGCCTGGTTTGAAGGAGGTAGGCAATGAATGTAAATCGTATTCTCGAAGTCCACGATAGCAATGCAGTGGACACACTGCAGCAATTCTTGGCCAAATTATGGGAGCAGAATGGTTTTGATCTCTTCCTGGCACCCCTTGAATCTCGCGATCATACCGGTGTATCCGTCCAGCAGATCGTCGACCGGAGAGATTTAGAATGGGTCAACCCATTTGCACCCATCATGCTGAGCAATGCAGCTCGGTTTGCAAGCCAAACGCTCCAGGATCATCCAGGGGAGAAGATTGCCGCTATCCTGCGACCGTGTGAACTGCGCGCTTTTATCGAACTGCAGAAGCGAAAAAACATGCCTCTGGATCGCAGTTCGGTTGTTATTCTCGGTGTCGACTGTATCGGGACGTTTCCCCTTGAGGACTCTTCTCGGAACAAGGAAGCGAACAGCCTGAGTGCATGGACAGAGGAGATCCTGCGCAACGCTGCAGAAGGCGCTCTTCGACCGCAGCGTTTCCGGACCTCCTGCCAGGTGTGTGATTGGCCCGCTCCATGCGGGGCGGACATCACCATCGGTTCTATCGGCGTCTCGACCAACCAATACCTTCTGATCATCGCCCAGGATGAGACGATCGATACCCGGTTAGGGTTGTGCTCCGCAGCCCCCATACATGCCAGCGAATACCAGGTGTCACACCGTGAGACGGTCGTGGGCGCGATCGCCGACATGCGGTCAGGGGTGCGTAAGAAACTCGTAGAGGAGATGCAGGGCAGCTACCGGTTTAACGATCTGGCCAGCTTCCTGGCCTGGTTCGCGAACTGCTCATTGTGTGGAAAGTGCCTGGATGCCTGTCCTCTTTACGAAGGTGAGTTCGGTAGCCTGCTCGGTTTACCCGGTACGAGAAAAACAAGCAAAGCTCCCCTGGCCGAGCTCGTAGCGATGAGCCGCTGGCTGGCTTCCTGTGCCGGCTGTGGGATGTGCGAACAATCCTGCAGATGCGACGTCCCGCTCACCTTGCTGATCTCAGCCCTGAGCCACCGGGTGCGAGGCGAGATGCAGTACCGATGCGGCGATCCTGCCCAAAGGCTGCCATGGACCAGTTAAGCGCCGGCCAGCGAGATCAGCAAGCGATTCTCCTTCAACCATCTCCCGGGAGGTGAGTATGTCATATCCAGCGTCAATCCGCGAATCCTTAGCAAAGGTCGAGGCTTCCCGTTCCTTAAGAATGCAGGAGACTCACCCATCGATCTCCCCACAAGAGAAGGAATCCATCCTGCGCGCTTTCCATCCTGACTATATTCAGGATGCCTTCCGAGAACTGCGCGTCGGGCCGAACAAGGGAGAAAGGACGCCTGCCGAGCTGGCCGACGCTTTGGAAGCTCCTCCGCTCATCTCGCCCAAGGATCTCCTTGCATACCCGGTCGACTCCACCTGCGATGTGCTGGTCATCGGCGGGGGTGGTGCTGGGGCCAGCGCTGCCTTGCTTGCCCGCGAGAACGGCGCCGACGTACTTTTGGCCACGAAGCTGCGTTTCGGGGATGCGAATACGATAATGGCCCAGGGGGGCATCCAGGCCGCGGATAAAGAAAACGACTCTCCAACCATCCACTACCTCGACGTCCTTGGGGGAGGCTCCTACAGCAACGACCCTGACCTGGTAGAAGCCCTGGTGATGGATGCCCCCGGGGTGATCGCCTGGCTGGAATCACTCGGGGCCATGTTCGACAAAGAACCGGACGGGAGGATGCGGACCATCCATGGCGGCGGCACCAGCCGGAAGCGGATGCACGCGGCACGAGACTATACCGGCGCGGAGATTATGCGCACGCTGCGCGACGAAGTCCGCTCCCACATGAACGGGGCAGCGCCCTCGATCCGGGTGTGGGAATTCCGCCCGGCGATCGAACTTCTCCTCGATGGAGAAGGCCGGGCAGCCGGGGCCGTGCTTAAAGACCTCGACACCGGCCAGTTGATGACCGTCGTGGCGAAGGCGGTGATCATCGCCACCGGCGGCAGCGGCCGGCTGCACTACCAGGATTTCCCGACGACCAACCATTATGGAGCGACCGGGGACGGACTGGTATTGGCCTACCGGGCAGGCGCCAAGCTCGCCTTCATCGATACAATGCAGTATCACCCGACCGGGGCAGCCTTCCCCGAGCAGATTCTGGGGCAGCTGGTGACAGAAAAAGTGCGTGGGCTTGGC
>DASWHG010000114.1:0-3975 GCA_036393315.1 Anaerolineales bacterium
GATCGAGCGTCCTGATGGATTGACGAAATCTTTCGCGGTCACGGAGACGATGAAAGAGGGCTTCGCCGAGATGCTCCAGGCGGAGGGGATCCACTTTGTCGAGCGTCCCGAAGGGCTGTACATCACGATCCCACCGGAAAAAGTGGAGACCTACATTGCCAGGGCTCAGGAGTACCTGCATCCCGGTGCTTGGAATGAAGTGATCGGGACAGGTTGGGTCTTCATCTTCGAAGACGGCGTGTGGGAATGGAATTCCGTCGAGGCGGATGCACGCATCCTGGAACGTTGCAAGGCGCTCGAGCCGGACGTCCGGGGTGCCCGCTCGGTCATGGAGATGTTGTGGGGATGCGAGTTCTACCGGGATGCCCTCTACCATGCCGAGTACGGCACGATGATCCATTCCGGCGAGTTCAGCGGCACGCCGGGAGAGATTGCGCGCCAGGATGTCAACGCCAGCCTGGAGGCGCGCGGCGTTGGCCGGGCGGCGATCAACTACCGCCTGCGGGACTGGTTGATCTCCCGCCAGCGCTATTGGGGAGCACCGATCCCGGTCATTTATTGCCCGGACCACGGGGCGGTGCCCGTCCCGGACGAACAGCTGCCGGTGCTGCTGCCGGACGACGTGGAGTGGCTGCCCACCGGTGAGAGCCCGCTCAAGCTGCATCCTACCTGGAGGCAGACGACCTGCCCCACCTGCGGCGGGCCAGCGGAGCGCGAGACTGATACGATGGATACTTTCATGTGCTCATCCTGGTACCACCTGCGCTACCTGAACCCGCACTACGACTCCTATCCTTTCGATCCGGCCGAGTACGCTTACTGGATGCCGGTTGACACCTACACCGGCGGGATCGAGCACGCCACCATGCACCTTATCTACACCCGCTTCTTCCACAAGGCCTGCCGGGATATGGGCATCACCAGCGGCCCCGAACCGATGGTCCAGCTGCGCAACCAGGGCATCATCCTCGGGGAAGACTCGGAGAAGATGTCCAAGAGCCGGGGCAATGTCGTCTCCCCAGATAGCCTGGTGGCTCGCTATGGGGCAGACACCGTGCGCGCCTATTTGATGTTTTTCGCCCGCTGGGACATGGGCGCCCCCTGGAACAGCAGCGGCATCGAGGGCGCCGCCCGCTGGATCCGGCGAACCTGGACTCTCTTTACCGAACCCGCTCAAAAAGGCCGTCCGGATCCGGAGGTCCTGCGATCCCTGCGCCGGAAGCTGCACCAGACCTTAAAGCGTGTGACCCACGATTTCGAGACCTTCGAGTTCAACACCATCGTTTCTTCGCTAATGGAGCTGCTGAACGAGATGTACAGGGCTCGGGAACAGGGCGCCGGGGCGACACCGGAGTGGAAGGAGGCGGTCGACGTTTACCTGCGCATGCTGGCCCCGGTCTCTCCGCACATCGCTGAGGAGCTGTGGGCTTTCCAGGGGAAGCCTTACTCGGTGCACACCCAGGCCTGGCCCGAGGTAGACGAGGCCGCCGCCGCCGAGGAGGAGATCACCTTGATCGTTCAGGTGAACGGCAAGGTCCGCGATCGCATCACCGTGCCAGCGGACACCGGCCCGGAGCAGGCTAAAGAGATCGCCCTGGCAAGCGCAGCGGTGCAGAAGTTCCTGGACGGCAGGGAACCGCGCAAGGTTATCCTGGTGCCGGGGAAACTGGTCAATATCGTCGTGTGAAGGAGATAGCCGTTATGAGTTCCGAGATCACCCAGATGTTAGACCAGCTCGCAAATTTCCAGGCGCAGCGCGACGTCTTAAATATACAGAAGCGAGAACTCATCGACCAGATTTTGACCGAAGAGATCAAGGCGCGACTGGAGGAGATCGAAGCCGAGTTCGGCACGCGAATGGAAGCTGTCGAGGAGAACATTGCCCTCATGGAGGAGGAGATCAAAGCCGAGGTGATCAACCATGGCGCCACCGTCAAAGGGACGTTCTTGCGGGCGGTCTGGAATAGAGGCCGGGTTAGCTGGGATACTCGAGGGATCGAACGCTACGCTCAGAGTCATCCCGAGGTCCTGGGCTTCCGCAAGCAGGGAATGCCGTATGTAAGCATAACAAAGATCCAGATTTAAAATAGCGGATCTGGATTTAGTCTCCAGCCTCAGCATCACGGTCTTTAATCTGGGAAAACATGAGCCAAAGGTTGAACATCTCTTCGGGCACGAAATGGGAAGAAATCGCCGGGTACTCCCGGGCGGTCAGGCTTGGAAAAATGATCTTCGTCGCCGGGACGACTGCGATCGACGAGAATGGGGACCTGGTTGGGATCGGCAGCCCATACGAACAGACCCACTACATACTCGCCAAGATCGAAAGAGCCCTGATCGCGGCCGGGGCGGGCATGCAAGACGTGGTCCGGACGTGTATGTACGTCACGGACATCAGCCAATGGGAGGAAATCTCGAAAGCGCATGGTGAGCGCTTCCGGGAGATCCGTCCAGCTGCGACTATGGTTGAGGTCCGCTCATTGATCATGCCGGAAATGCTCGTGGAGATCGAAGCGACCGCGGTCGTTTCTAACGGGTAGAGGATCGAGGAATTGGCAGCTTCGCTGGCCGGTGTCAAGAAGATCGACATCGAGATCGAAGCCTTCCTGGGTGGAATTGGCGAGATCTTTCGATCTTTCCGGGACCAGGACTCGGGCTGTGTTTCGTATGGCGTCAGCGCAGGAGGCCGGCGCTGGTTTGTAAAACATTCGGACGAGCCGCGCGGGATCGAGTCGCTCCACCGGGCCAGGCAAGTCTATTCCACTGTCCGCCACCCCGCGCTGCCCCGGCTGCATAACGTCTTTGAGACGGAAAGCGGCCTGGCCCTGGTGCTCGAATGGCTTCCGGGCGAAAATCTATACGAATACACGGTGGCTCCCGGCAAAGCGGCGCGCGCCAACCCGCTCAGCCCGCACGCCCGGTTCTGCGCCCTGCCCGTTCGCCAGGTTTTGGAGGCGCTCGATACGATCTATGATGCCCACCTGGCGCTGGCCGGGTTTGGATTTGTCGCCGTCGATTTCTACGATGGGTGCATCCTTTACGATTTCGAGCAGGCGCGCACCTATCTGTGCGATCTGGACGAATACCGGCCTGGCCCGTTCATCAACGAAACCGACCGGCTGCCGGGCTCGCGTCGTTTCATGGCGCCGGAAGAGTTCCAGCGCGGCGCACGCATCGACCAGGTAACGAACGTCTTTACATTAGGACGCACCGCGCTGCAGCTGCTGGGAGATGGGACAGTGGATGATGCCTGGAGAGGTAGTCCGGCCATGCTGGCAGTAGTAGCCCGGGCGACCGAACCGGAGAGGGACCGGCGCTACCAGGATGTCCGTGAGTTCGTCGACGATTGGCGGACGGCTGTCAGCATTTTGATCCTGGGATGAATTCTCTGGAGAAAGACCGGTGAACTCCCTTATTGAAGGGCATGAGCACAAGTCTGAGCTTACCGGAGAGATCGTGAATCTATTTCCGCAAGGCGGTGAGTGAGATCGAATCAATCAGGAGGCAAACAGATGTTTACCAGGGAGCTGGGTAGAAGCGGTCTCGAGGTCAGCGCGATGGGACTCGGCTGTTGGGCCATCGGAGGGCCCTGGACTTTGTCCGATAGGCCAGTAGGTTGGGGCAAGGTGGATGATAATGAGTCGGTCCGGGCGATTCAATACGCGCTCGACTCCGGGATCAATTTTTTCGATACGGCTGCCAACTATGGCGCCGGGCACAGCGAACGGATCCTCTCTCAGGCGCTTGCCGGCCGGCGAGACCAGGCTGTCATTGCTACCAAGTTCGGTTACGTCGTCGACGAGGAAAGGCGGGTCGTATCCCCTAGCGAGGATGTCGTGGGCAACCTGCGCAATGATTGCGAGGCCAGCCTGCGCCGTCTGAACACTGACTTCATCGACCTCTACCAGCTCCATGTTGGGGCGTACGAGCCAGAAAGAGCCGGGGAGGTGAGAGATGCCCTGGAACGCCTGGTCT
>DASWHG010000115.1:0-22245 GCA_036393315.1 Anaerolineales bacterium
TGCCCGGTCGCGGATTTTAAGTGTGGAAGATGTTTCTACGGAGCCGGAGGCGTCGGCCGGATCTTGCCGGCGACGTTACCGCCCAGGTCTTCCAGGCTGTCGTACAGCACCTGGAGGATATATTTCCCGTTGTGCGCAAACGCACCCGGGTCCTTGGCGACCCACTGGAAGTTGTAGGCGGCCTTCAGCAGGCGAGGCGTCCAGCCCTTGAAGCTGTTTTCGGAGTTGGCCTCATCCTCGTCGGCTTCGCCGTTGCCGTTGGTGTCGGCAAAGAAGTACGGGTAGGCGTGCGCATCGTAGACGATCCCCGTCCCGGAGGTCTCTGTGGCGTAAGCTTGCATGGCCAGGTAGACTTCCTCCTCCATCGTGGCTACTTCCTGGGCTAGGCCCTCGGTTTCGTCGCCGTCACCGTCGAAGTCGCCTGCAGTCATGCGGATGGTCTGAAGATCCTCTATACCCGTCACCGTCGTGTGGCAGGAGCCGCAGGCCTCGACCTTGACGGTCAACGCGTGCGTGTCGTGGCAGTTGACGCAGCTTTCGAAGCCTTGCACGTGCGTGAAGCGCGGGTTGTAGGTCTTCCCTTCATACTCGTAAGCGCCCCTGGCCTCGGTGCCAAGCAGCGTTGCGCCGGCCGCGAAGTAGTGCGGGTTGCGGAAGCTCAGCGCCTCAGAGACGGCGTCATCGCTGGCCGCATCTGCCCGTTGGATGGCCGTGTTCACGCTGACCGTGGACTCGCGTCCCTGGTGGCAATTCAGGCACAAGTTGCTGTCCGGATTGCCGATGTCGACGATGGCGCCGCTCGGGAATTTCACCTTCTCGACTGTGGAGCGAGTGAACGTGCTCAGGTCGTTGTGACAGGTGGCGCAGTTCAGGCCGCTGGACGGATGGGCCGCGACGTTGACGCCCGTTACGCCATCCCGGTTCCGCGAGGCTTCCCCAAGGAAGGTAGGCAACCCGCTGGCCGAGTGGCACTTGGCGCAGTCTCCCGGCACCAGGCCTTCTTCATCCCAGTGGCGGAAAGGCTCCTCCGAAGAGGCAAAGTGGCCGGCGTCCACCCGGTTGGCGGTCGACAGGTCGACCGGGCTGGCGATCTGGGTGTTCAGGTCTTCGATCGAGTCGTACAGCAGCTCGATGATGTACTTGCCGCCGTGCGCAAACGCGCCGGGATCCTTGAGCGAGGTTTGGTAGTTGTAGGCTGCCCTGAGCAGTCGCCCGGTCCAGGCGTTGAACGCGTTCGGGAACGCCGCCTCGTCCGCATCGGTGGTGCCATTGGCGTTGGTGTCGATGAAGAAGTACGGGTAGGTGGCAGCGTCGTAGACGGCCGGGGTGCCGGCGACTTCGGCGCTGTAAGCCTGGATGGCCGTAAGCAGCATACCTTGCAGGCCTTCGAGTTCGGCCGCAACGCCCTCGCTGATATCGCCGTCGCCATCGTAGTCCACCAGCGAACCCCGCATTCGGACGTTCTTGAGGTCATCCACGCTGGTCACGCCGGTGTGGCAGGCGGCGCACTCATCCACCCTAATTTCAAGAGTGTGGGGGTTGTGGCAGCCGATGCAGGTATCGTACCCGGCGACGTGATCGAAGCGAGCGTCGTAGGTCTTGCCGGGGTATTCATACCCGCCCTTGACCTCAGTGCCCAGCCGGGTTGCGGCTGCGGCAAAGTAGTGGATGTTCACGAAGCCGAGCTCCTCGCCGACGGTGTCGAGATCCTCGCCCACGTTCGCGGTGATGGCCTCATCGACCTGGACGGTCGAGGCGCGCCCCTGGTGGCACTCCATACAGCGCGACTGGTCCCCGAGGTTGGTGATCTCGGTGCCAGAGGGGAACACCACGCTGGTCTTCGTCAGGGTGACCTCGTTGTGGCAGGCCGCGCAGGCAACCGTCGTCCCGGTCACGTGTGGGCCATCCACAGCTCCGGCCGCAGTCCCGTCCGCTCCCAGGAAGTCCAGGTATCCAGGCGTGCTGTGGCACTTTGCGCAGTTAGCCGGGACTTCCTTTGGATCTTCTTCATCCCAGTGGATAAAAGCTTCCGCGGTCACATCGTTGTGCGGGGAAGCTGCCCACTGTTCCTCGAAGGGCACTTCTGCGACGACCGGCTCGGGTACAGCCGGGCACGCAGGGGCCTCCGGGACTTCTGGACAGGCTTGCGTCGGCGCGGGGGGTGCGGTCGTCTGCTCGGGAGCAGGAGCCGGCTGGCCGCACGCTGCCAGAGCCATGGCAGCTACCAACAGCAAGAGTCCTATCAGGTAATACTTAGGTTTCATAACCATTCTCCTTAGTGTGCGATGTTCTACACATTGTGTGGAACTTGCGGGGCGATGTTCATTCTCTCTAGTTGCTGGATGCCTCCTTTCCAATACGGGTTTGATCTCATTAATAACCACAACTGGCTGGCGCATTCTTTTCTCTCGCCAGCGTACATCTTGGGATACTTACCCTATGGTTTATATCCCAATTATGAGCAGAAGATTAGTGGCAAATGTACTTTTCATCACATGACAAACGTATGAGACTCCTTTCTCATTCGATTATTGTGTCCTTTACCACAATCAAGATGCCCCGAGAGCCGGCGCTATTTCTCCGGCGCTCCCGCCGTGACCCAATCGATAATGATTTGGATCTCAGCTTCTGGCAGCTTCCCACCGGGCGGCATGATCGTCCCCTCGGCGGGGGTGCCCAGCAGCTTTTGCACCAGCAGGCTGTTGTCGGCGTCGCCTGGGATGACCACCGGAGCATGCTCGCCGCTGTTCATCACGGCTGAATATGTGCTGCCATCCCAACCTCCCAGGGTGCCGTGACACATCTTGCACTTCGCATCCAAGATGGGAAGGACGTCGGCTTCAAAGGTGGGGGCGCCGGTCGCTGGCTGCGTCTCCGCTGGCGTACCCACCGGAGTCTCCTCGGGCGCTTGTTCTAACTGGCGGATCGTCTCGACCAGTTGCTGGATCTGCTCTGCCGAAAGGATCTCGCCCCAACCGATCATCCCTGTGGCCTCGTGCCCCAGGTTGATGATGTCGAAAAGTTCCTGGTCGGTATTCGCAGCCTGGAAGGTTGGGTCGCGCAAGGCGGGGCCGATCTGCCCTTCACCTTCCGGGCCGTGGCATTGGGCGCAAAGATCGCGGTAGATCTCGGCGCCTTTGAGCGACAAGGCGCTGGCGCTCACCTCGGGCGGCAGCTCGACCGGGGGTTTTTCCTGCCAGGCGCGCATGAATGCCACGATCGCGTCCACTTCCTCTTCTTCCAGTGGACCGCCGAAAGCTGTTCCGAATGGCGACATCCCGAAGTTCGGTTGGCCCTGGGCGATGATCGCCCGCAGCGTGGAGTCATCCCGGGTTCTTAAATATTCTCCGGTGCTGATCGGTGCGATCACGTCGTCGGCTCGCGTTGGGTTGGCTCCCCCCTCGCCAAAACTGCCGTGACAGGTGGCGCAGTTTTGACCGAAGAGCTGCTGTCCAACTTCCAAAGAAGTCCCTCGGGACGCGTTTAACGTGTAGCTGACCAGGGCATCCAGCTGTTCCGCAGTCAGGATCGACCCCCAAACGGGCATTGTCTCGTGCGCCCCACCGCTGGCGATCAGCTGCCGGGCCTGCTCGACGTCCGGCGCGGCCGGTACCCGCACGCCGTGGCAGCTGGAGCAGTTCTGCGCGAACAGCTCATTCCCTTCAGGGACCTGGGCGGGGTCGGTCACGTACGAGGCCAGTGTGGTTAATTCGGTTTCGCTCAGCTTCTCCTGCCAGGGCGGCATGTCCAGGTGCTGGCCTCCCTCGGCGATGATGGTCCGCAGCACGCTCTCCTCTCCGGAGAAAGCAACCGCCCGGCCGTGGCACGCGGCGCAGTTAATCGCGAACAGGCGCTGCCCGTCTGGCGCCACCAGGAAGTTCAGCAGGTCTGTGCGCTTTTCCGAGGTGAGCGTCTCGCTCCAATCGGGCAGCTCGACTTCGAGGTGAGGCGGGTAGCTGCTCCCCTGCTCAAGCGCGCTCTTCAATTCCAGCGGGTCACCCGCAACCAGGTCTTCTGCAGCGTGGCACGCGCTGCAGTTCTGGACAAACAGCTGGCTGCCCCCCGGCGACAGGATGAAACCGGCCAGGGCGTCGATCTGGTCGCTGGTGAGATCCGCGCTCCAGGCGGGCATGCCTTCATGCTTACCCTCCGCGATCACGGCATGCAAGTTCGTCCCGGCTGCGACTTCGATCGATGCGCCGTGACATCCCGAGCAGTTCTGGGTGTAAAGGGCTGCAGTCTCATCCCCGACGGCCGCTTCTTTCAACGGCGGCGACTCCCGGGCCGACTGGACCGTCAGGACAACTATGCCAACCAGCGCCAGCGCCGTGATCCCGGTAACGACCAGCCGGCGGGTGAAGTACCGCCAGGGGCTTCGATCCAGGAAGGGTAAGCCCAACAGGAGCAGGATCGCCAGGGTCGGGATAATGACGACGCCTACGACCTCGAGCCTGCCGGGGAAGTATTTCAGCAGCTGGAACAAGAACAGGAAGTACCACTCGGGCCTGGGTGTATAGGAGGTGTCGGCCGGGTTGGCCCGGGCTTCCAGGGGCGTGCCGCGGAAGTAAGCCAACGCCACCAGCAGGATGAAGATGAGCAACGCTACGACCGCATCCTTGAACAGGATGTTTGGGAAGAAGGGGACTCCCTTTTCCTTCGCCTGATGGTACTTTTCCAGGTACTCCTGCTGCTCATTTTCTTTCATCGGCTAATCCTCCCTCCCTGGCACTGCGCTGATGCCGTGCCGGATGACCAGGTACATGTGGACCACGATCAGCAGTAAGAGGGAAGCCGGCAGCACCCAGATGTGCACCCCGAAGAACCGCGCCAGCGTCACCGCGCTCAGCTCCTCGCCGCCCCGCATGATCAGCAGCACCCAATCGCCGACGACAGGGGCGACCCCGGCGATGCGTGTCCCAACGGTCGTCGCCCAGTACGCTTTTTGATCCCAGGGCAAAAGGTAGCCGGTAAAGCCAAACCCGATCACGATCAGCAGCAGGAAAACGCCGGTAAACCAGGTGATCTCGCGAGGGAATTTGTACGCGCCGTACAGGATCACCCGCAGCATGTGCAGGATGGTCAGGACGACCATGGCGCTGGCGCCCCAGTGATGCAGTCCCCGGATCAGCCAGCCGGCCGGGACCTGGGTCGTGATGTATTGCACGCTGTCGTAGGCGTGGTCCGGCGTTGGGACGTAGTAGATTGTCAGCAGAATGCCGGTAAAGATCTGCAGGAATGCCAGGAAAAGCGTGGCGCTCCCGAGGGTGTAAAGCCAGTTGACCTTCGGAATTTTTCGCAGGAAGATCGCCTCCCAGACTTTTCGCCAGGCCAATCGGTCGTCCAACCAGTTCCCCAATTGTGCACCCATGTCAACCTCCTAAGATGAATAGCTGGTCGTTCTCGACCTTGACTTCGTACCGGTCGAGCGGCCGGGGCGGGGGACCCGAAACCACGTTCCCGACCTTGTCGAAAATGCCGTTGTGGCAGGGAGAGAGGAACTGCTCTTGGCCAGCAATCCAGCGAACCCGGCAGCCCAGGTGGGTGCAGACGTTTGACATGGCGATATAGTCCCGGCCGTTTTCCGTCAGGACGAACGCCGCGATTTCTTCCTCGCTGACAATCCAGCCAGTCTTGCGCTCGATCTTCGCTTTGAATAAAGTTGGGGTGCCGATCTCGACTTTCGATATGGCGCCAAGCCGGATCCAGTTTTGGGCCCTGTCCCGCTGCAGGACGGGGCCTAGGATATACGCGATCGCCGGGATGCCCATAGCGGCGCCTATCAACCCCCCAATGGACCAGGTCACCATCCCCAGAAAGTCGCGCCGGTTAATCCGTTTCTCTTCGCTCATGGTTTACCTCCTCGAAATCTCAAACCGGTTTATTTTTCTGGCGCCTCGGCCGCGATCCACTGGCTGACCATGTCCAGTTCATCCGCGGATAGCTGGCCGAAGTGGTTTTGTTCGCCCGTCTGCTTGAGGATCAGCAGGCTGTTGTCCGGATCGCCGGGAGAGATCGCCGGGCCGCTGGACCCACCCTGCAGGACGGCCTGGTAGGAGGTCAGGTTCAATCCCTGCAGGCTGCCAGTGGCCCCGTGGCAGGAACCGCAGCGTAACTCCAACAGCGGTCCGACCGTATCTGCGAAAGTCAGGGGTTTGACCTCGGGTTCTGCCTCCGGAGTCGGCGCGGGTGGCAGTTGGGCCAGCAGGATTTCCCGCAGTCCCGGCGCATCGAAGCCGGCATATTCCCAAACGTTGCCGTGGCAGCCGCTGTTGGAGCAGAAGGACGTGTTGTCCGTCCCGCCGGCGTTTTCAGTCGTGTGGCAGTTGCTGCAGGTCGCGTCGAAGGCGTTGTGGTGCAGGCTGATCCAGTTCGAATTCAGGTGAGATTCCGGCTCGGGCCCGCGGCTGATCTCGATATCCGCGACGAAATCAGCCGGCCCGGCGGTCACCGGGATGGAATGGCACAGATTGCATTCCAGCCGGATGGCTTCCTGGTCTTCGTTCAGGTGCTTGCCGTCGTGGCAGCGGAAGCAGCCCGGCGAATCCTTGTGGCCGATGTTGTTCGGGTGGGTGGTCCAATCCGAATTCTGTTCAGGAAAAACGCTCGCCCGGTAAGCCTCCTGGAGCGTTTCGATAGCCGCCTCGATCTTTTCGCCGTCGGCCGCGTAGTAATCCGGGTAGTAGGTCTGGTAGTAAGCAGACAGGCCGACGATCCCGTTGAGGCCAAGGTCTACAGATTCGTAAACATTGCTGTAGACTTCAACCGCTTTATTGCGGATCTCGGGGATATCGGTCGAGATCACCCCACGCTCCAAAAGCCGGTCCACCGTTTGTTCCGGGGTGTAGACCAGGTGAGTAATGCGGTTGTGGCAGGTGGCGCAGTCCATTTCCTCCAGGGCGGCCTCGTCGATCGAAGTGGGGTCGAAGCCCGCTTCGATGTCGATGTATTCCGTGGTCGATCCGTCCTCTTCCAAAACTTGTACGTACGGGATTTCCTGGTCCTCGGGATCGAGGGGCAGGTACAGGATCTTATTTTCAATGTGCCAGTGGATGCCTCGCCCAAGCCCTATCCGGGCGCTGCCCCCACCGGTCTTGAGCACCAGGTAAAGGGTGCTGGGCGTGTTGGCTTTATCGTTGGCGAACTGCTTTCTCTCTCGCAGACTGTCGTCGGAGAACTTCTCCGGGAAATGGCAGCGTTCGCAGGTCTCTCGCGCCGGCCTGAGCTCTTGAGCCCGGATAGGGAACTCGTAAGTCTTGAAGGCTGTGGCGATCACGTGCCGCATATCTCCGGCTTTGCGGGTGATGCGGGTGGCGATGAAACCTTTCCCGATGTGGCAGTCCACGCAGTCCACCCGTGCGTGCGGAGAGGTCAGGTAGGCGGTGTACTCCGGTGGCATGGTGTGGCAGGCAGTGCCGCAGAACTCAGGTGAATTCGTGTAATCCCAGGCATAGGCACCACCGATCAACAACAATAGAGTCAGCACGCCTAAAACGGCGTAAGGAAGCGCGCGGATCCAGAGCGGTGTGCCTGCGGGCGGGAAAAAGAAGCGGTGTAGACGTCTCAGGAATCGTTTCATATTATGATTTTGAAGGAACCGGGCCGGGAATGACCGGCCCGGTTTACGGATGGGCGCTGCTGGTTATAAGACTAAGGCTCGGTATGGAAGCCGGTGGCTTTCTCGATCAGCTGTTCATCGGTCTTCGGTAATGCCTTACCGCCTTCCACGTGGCACTGCCGGCAGGCGAAATCCAGGCTGATCTGGGAGAAGGCAGTCGTGCCGTCTTCCGAGAACTGCCCGACCTGGGCTGGGTCGATCGCCATCAGGTGGGTACGGATGTCGCCGGTGAATTTCTCGGCGTCTCCCCAGGCGCTCTTGGCGATGCGCGGCATGTGGCAGTCGACACACTGGGCGATCGTGGGATGGTCCACGACCTTGGCTTCTTTAAAGTGGCAGTTCTGGCACTGGGTGCGTGTGGTCGGTTCGCCGGCCTGGCGCAGCTGCACGACGCCCGTATGAGGGTCGTGGCAGACCACGCAGTCCAGGGTGATGTGCTTGCTCTGGAAAAGCTCCTCGTACTGCTCGTGGTGCTCGATGAAGCCGTTCTGGGCGTTGACCGATTCGCTCGCGCCGCGGATGTGGCACTGCCCGCACAACTCAGCATCCCTGTCGATGGTCATTTGCACGCCCTGCGGGTTCTGTACGTGTAAGCCACCCGGGCCATGGCATGCTTCACACTGGATACCCTCCTCAGCCCAGGTCCCAACCAGGCCCGGCAGATCATCCTGGTTACCCCTCGGGCTGTAACCGGTGGTGTGGCAGGAGCCGCAGTCGTAAGGCAGGTTTTCCTCGCCGGAGTGATAGGTCACCCAGCCGGCCTCGGCGAAGATGTCGGGGTTGGCGAAGTTGTACTGGTTCAGGTATTCGGCGTTCCCGCTCGATCCCGGCGCGTCGGTGATGATGTAGCCTTCCTGGTCGACGAAGCGCGCCTTCCAGTTGTAGCCCCCGATCACGTAAAGAATGTCATCCCAGGTAAAGCCCTCGGGCGGGCTGGGGATCTCTGTGAAGGGGTAATCCGGCGCCTGGCCATCGACCACCTTGGTCAGCTTCCACGGGTGGCCGGACATCATGAACGTATCGTAAGTGTCCTTGTGGCATCCGCCGCAGGTGGCGCTGCCCGTGTAAGCAGCGCCTATGCTGGCAGTTTCGCCCGAACCGGCGGGCTCAACCACCGGGCCGGCTGGTCCTTCTGGACCTGCCGGTCCTTGGGGGCCTTCCGGTCCGACCGGCCCGGGTGGGCCAGCCGGGCCGGCTGGTCCAGCGGGTCCGGCGCAGGCTGCCAGTGCGGCCGACATCAGCAGCAGGGCGGCGCCCAGGATTAACCATTTCATCTTCATGATCATTCTCCTCTTTGGTGCTTGGATAAGCATCATTGGATTGAGAACGCGTGCATTTAAAGGGCAGGAAATAATCTGGTTCTGTTTTTCATTGACGGGGTTGGGTAAATTACCCCATAATTTTACTCGAAAAATTAAAGGTAGATTAGGGAGAATGTCCTATAGATAAGGTGACAAATGTAATAAGGGATGTCGGGACAGTTTTGAGGCTTTGCTGTAAAATAAATTCAATACAAGGTGCAATCAAATGTCCCTTTCTGGCCGGCATCTCGACGTTGTTTTGGTCTTTTTCATTTACGGCCTGGCCTTCTTCACCATGGGGATCGCCCTGGTGCTGGAGACCAGCCGTGCACCGCGCCTGGCTGAACGGGGCGTATTGCGCCCGCTCGCCCTTTTTGGACTGCTGCACGGGGTGCACGAATGGGTCGAAATCTACCTGCTTCAGGGGGAGTGGTTGGGCCAACCTTTCCCAGTTGCGGTGTCCTGGTTTCGGGTCGCCTGGCTGGTGCTCTCTTTCCTGCCATTAGTGGTCTTTGGCACCCTCTTGTTGGCCTCGAAAGACCAGCACAAGCGTTTGTTAACGATCATTCCCATTGGGCTGCTCGCCCTATATGGAGTCTCGCTCGCTATCAATGCCGGAATCAGCAGTGGTTCGTTGATTGCAAGAGCAGATGCGCTGGCGCGCTACATCCTCGCCGTCCCCGCCGGCATCCTGGCGGGATTGGCGCTGCGTGCTCGCGCCATTCAAGTGCAGGGTGAGAACCGCCAGGGGCTGGCTTCGTTCTTCCGTTGGTCCGCTTTAGGCTTTGTACTGTATGGGCTCACCCAGGTGTTCGTCTCCCCCGTGGAGATGTTCCCGGCTCAGTACATCAACAACCAGGTCTTCCTATCCCTGTTCGGCTTTCCGGTCCAGGTAGTGCGCGCCGGTATGGCTCTCCTGATCACCGTCAACCTTCTCCGTGCGATCCAATTGGTCGAGCGCGAGCGCGAGGCCCAGCTCCTGGCTGCCCAGCAGGCCCGCCTGGAAGCGTTGGAGCAGGTCCAAAGAGACCTGGTCGAGCGCGAGGCCTTACGCCGGGAGCTCCTGCGACATACCGTGATCGCCCAGGAGGACGAACGCGCCCGCATTGCCCGTGAGCTGCACGACGAAACGGCCCAATTCTTGACGGCCCTCAGCCTTAACCTGGCAACCTTGCGGAATTCGGCCGAGCTCGAACCGGCCGGGGTCAAGATCCTGGACCGCCTGCAGGCGTTGAGCCTGCAGATGTCTCGGGGCGTCCATCGCATGGTGCACGATCTGCGCCCGGCGCAGCTGGACGACCTGGGCCTGGTCGCCGCCCTGCAGTACCTGGGGGATCAAGAGAAGAGCCAGGCTGGTTTAAATGTCTCGATTCACGTTGAGGGCCAGCGGCAGCGTTTGGATCCTCTGGTGGAGACCGTGCTTTTCCGCGTCGCTCAAGAGGCTCTGACGAACGTTGCCCGTCATGCGAACTGTGATAGTGCGCAGATACGCCTGTGTTTTTCTCCACAGCAGGTGGTATTGTCCATCCGGGATGAAGGAACCGGTTTTCACCTGAACGGTAAGAAACCTCTGTCACGCGGGTGGGGACTGGCAGGGATGAGGGAACGGGCCGAATCGGTTGGAGGAGAACTCAAACTGTCCTCCAATCCCGGCCGGGGAACGCTGGTCGAAGTCGCGGTACCCATCGGAGAATTTATACAAGGCAGAGCTGAGGAGTCGATCCATGAGCACCATCCGCCTGATGCTGGTTGACGACCATGATATTGTCCGCATGGGCCTGAAGTCTTTCCTGGATACCCAGGAGGATTTCTTGGTCATCGCCGAGGCCAACAGCGGGGTCGCCGCGATTGCTTTGGCTCAGGAAACCTGCCCCAACGTGGTGTTGATGGACATCACCATGCCCGAGATGGACGGCCTGGAGGCCACCCGCCGGCTGAAAACCCTCTGTCCGGAGATCAACGTCCTGGCGCTGACCGTGCACGAGGACAAGCAGTATCTATTCGAAATGATGGTGGCTGGGGCTTCAGGGTACATCACCAAGAACGCTGCACCCGAAGAGCTGGTCGCCGCAATCCGCTCAGTTTCACAAGGCAACGTCTACTTGCAGCCCACCCTGGCCCGCTGGCTGCTGGAAGATTACCGGCGCCTGTTAGCCCAGGCTCCATCCGAAGTCCGCACGCCGGAGGGGGAGCAGGTCCGCCAAAAGGACCTGGCCGTGCTTAGCAAGCGCGAGCTGCAGGTGCTGGAAGGGGTCGCGCAGGGTTCAACCAACATCCAGATCGGTGACCAGCTGGGCATCAGCCCAAAAACTGTCGCCCGCCACCGGGAACGGATCATGAACAAGCTCAACCTGCACTCCAGCACCGAATTGGTGAAGTTTGCCATCCGCACCGGGTTGATCGATGTGGGCTAATTTTTCTTCTCATGCTCTATTTGGGAATCTCTCAGCCTGCATTAATCATCTTATGACAAAATTAATGGTTGCAGAGCGTTTGGCGAACAAAATCTTGCCATCGGATTAAAGATGCTTTTGCTTCTTGGGAGACCGCTTCATGGAACAAACCTTTGACACCCCGGCCGGAAGCGCCAGCCGGGCCAAATTTCTCGTCGGCGGCCTGCTGATCGCCGCCGCTGTTATTTACCTGATCGTTTCATCGACGAAGGCCAGCGCACAGTATTTCATGACGATTGAAGAACTGGCTGCCAGGGACAATAGCGCCTCTGGCCGTGAAGTGCGCGTTTCCGGCGCAGTGATCGGCGATACCATCCAGTACGACCCCCAAACCCTGACCTTATCCTTTACCGTTGCCCATATCCCCGGCAGTAACAAGGAGATCGAGGCGCAAGGTGGATTGGCTGCCGTTCTGCATCAAGCGGTAATCGACCCGGAGCGCCCGCAACTCCAAGCCGTCTACGTAGGTCCCAAGCCGGACCTGCTCAGGGATGAAGCGCAGGCGATCATGACCGGCAGGTTGGGCGAAGATGGGGTCTTCTATGCCGAGGAGCTGCTGCTCAAGTGCCCGACCAAGTACGAAGAGGCCGTCCCTGGGCAGGCGGAAGGATAAAGCAGCCTGGATCGCCACGTACGATCTGATTTACGAATTCCGTCAAAGCCGCAGGCGGCGGAATGCCACCGGTTGCGGTCATCGATGTCGGTAATGGATCCTGGAGTTCATCATGGTAGCTGATCTCGGGTACGGAGCCCTGTTCCTGACTTTCCTGGTCTCACTTTATGGGATTGGAGCGGCACTGTACGGGGTGCGCAAGAATGCCCACGCCTGGGTGGAAAGCGCTCGCAACGCGATGCTGCTCACCTTCCCTCTAATCACCCTTTCCTCCCTCACGGTTATTTACCTGCTGGTCACGAACCATTACGAAGTCGCTTACGTTGCGAACGTCACCAGCAACAGCATGCCTTATTATCTAAAGATCACCGCTTTATGGGGCGGGCAGGCAGGATCCCTGGTCTTCTGGTCCTGGCTGTTATCGGCCTTCGCTTCAGCTGTCACGCTGCGCAAATGGGATCGCGACCGGGAGTTCCTGCCCTGGGTGATTATCGTCAGCCTGGTGACGCTGGCCTTCTTCCTGAGCCTGAACCTCTTCATCGAAAACCCGTTCGAACGGTTGTGGCAGACTTCGGCAGGCGGAGTCATTACGGCCATGTTCAGGCCGGCCGGCGCGGTCCCTTACTTCCCCGCGGATGGCAGCGGCCTGAACCCGCTCCTGCGCCACCCGGGGATGATCATCCATCCCCCCATGCTCTACCTCGGCTTTGTCTCCTTCGTGATCCCTTACGCCTTCGCCATCGCCGCGCTGGTCACCGGTCGCACCGACGACCGTTGGATCCGCCTCACCCGCCGCTGGACTCTGGTGGCCTGGCTATTCCTTTCCCTCGGCCTGATCCTGGGTGGGCGCTGGGCTTACGACGTCCTCGGCTGGGGAGGCTACTGGGGCTGGGACCCGGTGGAGATCGCCGCCTTTATGCCGTGGCTCACCGGCACGGCTTTCCTGCATTCGGTCATGATCCAGGAGAAGCGCGGCATGCTCAAGCACTGGAACATGATCCTGGTCATCCTTACCTACGACCTGGTGATCTTTGGCACCTTCCTGACCCGCTCCGGCGTGCTCTCCTCGGTGCATGCCTTTGCCCAGAGCGCCATTGGACCGGTCTTTTTTGGCTTCATCGGTTTGACGTTTATCGTCTCTTTATCGCTGCTCCTGCGCCGCTGGAACGAACTGAAAGGCGAAGCGCAGATGACCTCGCTGTTATCGCGCGAGGCGCTCTTCCTGCTCAACAACCTGCTCTTCATCGGCATCCTGGTGGTCTGTTTCTGGGGCGTGATGTTCCCGCTGATCTCGGAGCTGGTCACGAATCAAAAAGTCACGGTCGGCGCCGTGTTTTACGAGCGCGCCACCGGGCCTCTCTTTGCCGGCCTGCTCTTCCTGATGGGCGTTGCGCCTCTGGCTGCCTGGCGCCACTCGACCGCCCGCACGCTGGGCCGGGCGATGTGGAAGCCCTTCGCCGCTTCACTCGTGGTCTTGGCCATCGTCATTGCCGGGGGTATCCGGCAGCCGGGCGCCTTGCTTGGTTTTTGGCTGGCCGCCTTCGTCACCCTGGTAACCCTGTACGAGTTCTGGCGCGGCTCCCTGGCCCGCCACCAACGCTCGGGCGAGAGCCTGCCGGTGGCTTTCTGGCGCCTGGCCGAGCGGAACCGCCGCCGGTACGGGGGCTACATCATCCACCTGGGCGTGGTCTTGATGGCGATCGGCGTCATCGGCATCGAGATCTTTCAATCCGAGACCCAGGGGACGGTCCGCCAGGGCGAGCAGATCAGTTTAGGCAAGTATTCCTTCACCTTCGACTCGTTAGCCAATTTCGATACCCGGGACGGGCGGAACGTCGCCCGGGCCGTGGTGAGTGTTTACAAGGATGGCGATTACGTGGGCGAGCTGCATCCCCGCCGGGACTACTATTACGAATCCCAGCAGCCGATGACGATCCCCGGGGTGCGCAGCACCTGGGAAGACGACTTCTACGTTTTGCTGGTCGATTGGCAGCCAATTTCCTCGGACGGCGCAACCTTCAAGGCTTATCACAACCCCCTGGTCAACTGGCTCTGGCTTGGCGGTTTCGTCTTCATCCTGGGTACTCTGGTGGCAGCCTGGCCTGACCGGGATCCGGAAGCGGTGCGCGTGACCTCCCAGCGCGCCCAGCCGGTTACGATAAAAGCATGATTCGAATTCAATCTCCGTCCCTGGCACGTATCGGCTTGAGCCTGGTGGGAGCCATTGTCCTGGCGCTGCTGCTCTCGGTTGCGGCTGCCGCCCAGGAAGCCACACCCCCGCCAATTACGGACGACGCCGTCAACGCAATTGCCAAGCAGCTCTACTGCCCGGTGTGCGAGAACATCCCTCTGGACGTTTGCCCCACCCAGGCCTGCGCCCAGTGGCGCGCCCTCATCCGGCAGATGTTAGCCGAGGGGAAATCGGAAGCTGATATCAAGGATTACTTCGTCGCCCAGTATGGCGACCGGGTGCTGGCGGTCCCACCCGCCCGCGGGCTGAACTGGTTGGTTTACATCATTCCCCCGTTCGCCATGCTGGCCGGCGCGTTCATCCTTTACCGGGCGATGCGCGCCTGGAAAACATCGCCTCCGGCTTCCGCAGGCCAGCCCGATGCGCCGCAAGCCTCGGGCGATGAATACATCGCCCGCCTGGAGGAAGAGCTGCGCCGGCGCTGACTTACCAGGCTGCACGCCTGAAACCTCCGGTTCATTGCTGCTCGATCTTTTGGAGTACTTCTATGTCTGAACTTGAAACTGCCACCTCCCCGACCGAGAGTTCCGCGCCCCCCGCCTCGCGTGGGGGGCAGCGCGTCGGGGGGTTCACCATCCTGGGGATGCACCTCTCGCTCGGCGCGCTGATCGCCTGGGCGAGCATCCTGGCGCTCCTGGTGCTCCTGGCCCTGGGCCTGCTCCGCAGCCAGCAGGGGCCGGTCGCTGTTGGGCAAACCGCACCTGTTTTTACGCTCACGACCTTTGACGGCGAGCAAATCGACCTGGGCAATCTTCGTGGGAAGGTCATCGTGATCAATTTCTGGGCTTCCTGGTGCAAACCCTGCGAGCAGGAAGCCGCCGACCTGGAAGCCGCCTGGCGGCGTTATGAACCGGGGGGCCAGGTGGTTTTTCTGGGCGTCGATTACGTCGACACCGAACCGGAAGCTCGCGCTTATCTCCGGAAGTTCGACATCACCTACCCAAACGGGCCCGATCTGGGCACTCGTGTCTCCCAGGCTTACCGTATCCGCGGCGTACCTGAGACCTACGTGGTCGGCCCGGATGGTAAATTGGCTTTCGTAAAGATCGGTCCTTTCGAAAGGTTGGATGAGATCACGGGCGCGGTGGATCCTCTGCTCCAGCCCTGAGCTCGCAGCCATCCTCGTCACCAGGCATCGTTGCTGATCACGGATAAATATCCATGGAAATAGGCTCCATTTTTCTCATCCTCGCCCTGCTCATCCTGGTAGGGCTGTTTATTGCCAGGCCGATCTTCGAACGTAAAGCCGTCCCGGTCGTTTCGTTGGAAGACCACGAGCTTTCCGGGCTTTTGGCGGAACGAGACCGCATCCTTACGGCCTTGCAGGAGCTGGATTTCGATCACGCCCTCGGAAAAATCCCGGCTGAGGATTACCCGCTTCAGCGGGCAGGGCTTCTGCGGCGCGGCGCGGACCTACTTCGCCAGATCGACGAGTTCGGCACCCTGGCCCCTGAGGGTGACTTCGAGGCGCGCATCGAGACGGCCATCGCCGCTCGCCGCGCCGACGCGGCACCCGTTGGGGATGGGGCAGGCGGGCGCGGGCCGCGCACCGGCGCCCCGGCTGGGGCAGGTCTGGTGACCGTTGTGGATGACGAGCTGGAAGCGCGGCTGGCGGCCCGGCGCCGGGAGCGCCAGGACCGGTCCGCAGGCTTCTGCCCCCAATGCGGGCGGCCGGTCCAGAAGTCGGACCGCTTCTGCCCGAAGTGCGGGGCTGCGCTGGCCTGAACCCCTCCAACGTGAAACGAAGAACCTGATGCCAATCTCCTCTCATCGCTTCCACATTTCCTCCGCTCGCAGCCTGGATCGATCGCTGACTGCCGGTTCCATCAACTCCCCTCTCCCCCGCGTTCTCTCCCTCCTGCTTCTCGCCCTGATGCTGTCGGCCTGTTCCTTTTCCCTGGCCGAGGATATCACGCCTCCGCCCGGATCGAACTTGCCGGCTGCATTACCGACCCAGCCGGCCCTATCAGGGCAACTCTTCCCGCTGACCGCACCCAACCCGCTCGAAGGCGCGCCCATCTATGCCGAGAAATGCGCTCCCTGTCACGGCCCAACTGGCCTGGGGGACGGGCCTCAGGCCGCCCAGCTGCCCAACCCGGCCCCACCCCTGGGTTCAGCCGATTTGGCCCGCCAATCCACCCCGGCCGGATGGTATTCCATCATCACCCAGGGCAACCTGGAACGGTTCATGCCGCCTTTCAACAGCCTCACCGAAGGGCAGCGCTGGGACGTGGTGGCCTACCTCTACACACTCAGCAGCCCGCCCGGGAGCGTGGCCGAGGGCGAGCAGCTCTACCAGGCCAACTGTGTTGCCTGCCACGGCCAGGGTGGCCAGGGGGATAGGCCGGAGGCGGGGGACCTCTCCGTCCCTCCTACCGATTTCACCGACCAGAAGCGCATGGCGGCTGTATCGGGCGCCGAGCTCTTCGAGGTCATCAGCACGGGCAAGGCGCCTGACATGCCCGGCTTCACCGACCGGCTGGCCGAAGAGGAGAGGTGGGCCTTGACCGCCTACCTGCGCTCCTTGACCTTCGCATCGCAAGGAGAGACCGCCGGCCTTCAGGAGACCCCTCCCCCCGAAACGCCGGGGCCGGAAGATTCCGGTACGCCGGTCGCTGCCTCGCCTGAACTGGAGGTGGGGACCGTGTCCGGAAAGGTAGTGAATCTCTCAGGGGGCGATCTGCCGGAGGGCCTGGAGGTCACCCTGCACGCTTATGACGACATGCAGGAGACGGCGACCCGCACCACGACTGTCCTGCAGGATGGCAGTTACACATTCACGGAAGTCGAGATGCCGCTTGGGCGGGTCTACATCGTCAGTGTGGAGTTCGACCAGACCATCTATGGCTCCGATATCGCAGTGGTCGAGAGCGGTACGACGAACCTGGATCTGACCGTCCCGGTCTACGAAACGACCAGCGAAACCGCCTCGCTCGCGGTGGACCGCCTGCACATTTTCTTCGATTATGTCGAGCCTGACACCCTGCGGGTAGTCGAAGTCCTCATCCTCTCTAACCTGGGCGATCGCACCGTTGTGCCCGCCTCGCCAGGGGATCCGGTCTTTACATTCGATCTTCCTCCGGGCGCCGCCAACCTGCAGTTCGAGGACGGCGTCCTGGGCGAACGGTACGTGGAAGTTCCGGGCGGCTTTGGCGATACCCTACCCATCCGGCCCGGTTCGGGTGAGCACCAGGTTGTCTTTGCCTATGATATGCCGTATGGTCGAAAGCTGGATCTTGCCCAGCCACTCACCCTCCCCGTCAACGCGGTGGTCATCCTGGTCCCTGAGGAGGGTCCCAAGATCAATAGCGATCTGCTAACGGATGAGGGCACGCAACCGGTCCAGGGAATGACCTACCGTATGTACAGCAGCAGCCGGCTGGAGGCGGGTACGGAGTTGTCGATAACCATCTCGGGCCGCCCCAGGGCCTCGAGCGGGGTCGTGCAGACTGGTTCTACCTCCAGCCTGATCATCGGACTGGGAGCCTTCGGCCTCGCGCTGGTCGCTACAGGTGCCTGGCTTTACATCCGCAGCCGGGCCGGCGCCGGCCTCGCTGTTGGAGAGGAACAGGATGGCGTTGTGTTACCCGGCGACGACATTCCCGAAGATCCTGAGATCCTGATGGATGCCATCCTGGCCCTTGACGACCAGTACCAGGCGGGAGAACTGCCCGAAGAGGCCTACCGCCAGCGCCGGGCAGAGCTCAAGGCCCGGCTGAACGAGCTATTAGCGGATTAGGCGGACAGCGATGATCGAAGTCAGGAAGCTGGTTAAACGTTTTGGGCTAAAGACCGTGCTGCGGGGCCTGAATTTCCATGTCGAACCGGGTGAGTTTGTCGCTCTGCTCGGCCCGAACGGAGCCGGCAAAACGACCTTCCTGCGGATCCTGGCTTCGCTCTCCCGGCCGACTTTGGGTGACGTGCGCATCTCCGGTTATCATTTGCCTGCCCAGGCCGCCGCCGTCCGCAGCCGGTTGGGAGTCGTTTCGCACCAGCCATTATTGTATGGCGACTTGACCGCCGAAGAGAACCTGCAGTTCTATGGCCGCATGTACGGTGTGCCCGAACTGCCTCGCCGGATCGACCAGGTGTTGGAGCTGGTAGGGTTGGCGCCCAGGCGCCGCGACCTGGTGCGCACCTTCTCCCGCGGCATGCAGCAGCGCCTGGCCATCGGCCGCGCGGTCCTGCACGACCCGGATGTGATGCTCTTCGATGAGCCGCACACCGGGCTGGACCAGGACGCCAGCGCCATGCTGGACAGCGTTCTGCAGGAGGTCGCCGCCCGCGGCCGGACGGTGGTGATGACCTCGCACGACCTGTCCCGCGCCGCCGACCTGGCCTCCCGCTTCGACATCCTGTCGCGCGGGGTGATCACTGCCTCGGTCCAGCGAGCCGACATCGAGATCAACCAGCTGCTGGGCTTCTACCGGCATGCCACACAGGAAGCGTAGCCCGTGAAACCCGAAACTCAGCTGGCAACCTCGTTTCCAAAAACGAGCGCCCGCAGGCCCGGGTTCGCCTTCTTCCAATCCCTGGGTGCTGTGGTGTGGAAAGACCTGGCCGCGGAGCTGCGCAGCCGCGAACTGCTTTCTGCCATGCTCGTCTTCGCCCTGCTGGTGATCTTGATCTTCAACTTTGCCCTGGATCTGGAACCGCGGCTGCGCCTGCCTGTCACCCCGGGGGTCCTGTGGGTGACCTTCGCCTTCGCCGGCACGCTGGGCCTGAACCGCTCGATGGCAATCGAGAAAGACCGCGGCTGCCTGGACGGGCTGCTCCTGGCCCCGGTCGACCGCAGCGCCATTTACTTTGGCAAAGCCATCGGCAACCTGATCTTCATGCTCCTGGTCGAGATCATTGTCTTGCCGATCTACAGCGTGCTCTACAACCTCAATCTCTTCAACCCGGGCTTGCTGCTCGTGACCTTGTTGGGCTCGATCGGGTACGTGGTTGTCGGCACGCTCCTGTCCACCATGGCGGTCCAGGCCCGCACCCGCGACATCCTGCTGCCCATCCTGCTCTTCCCGGTGGTCCTGCCGGTCATCCTGGGCGCAGTCAAAGGCAGCGCCGGGTTCTTGAATGGCCTCGAGATGTTGGAGATCTGGCCCTGGATCAACCTGCTCGTCGCTTACGATATAATATTTCTCGCCATCGCCTTTATGGTCTTTGATTTTGTCGTGGAAGAGTAGACCGGTCTCCCCACGTTTCAGCGATTATTCTTTCTATTATCCGTCCTTGGGAGTAACGAAAATATGGAAACCAAACCCCGTCTCCTTACCGTTTTAGACACCGTTACCGTCATCATGCTGCTGCTCGCCACCGCCATGGTTTTTTTCTACGCGCCGATGGAAGCCACCATGGGGCAGGTGCAGCGCGTGTTCTACTTCCACGTGGCGGCAGGCTGGGTCGGGATGGTCAGCTTCCTGGTAGCCGCCATCTCCGGCGTCGCCTACCTGATCACCAGCGACCATAAATGGGATACTGCAGGGCTCTCCGCCGTCGAGATCGGGATCGCCTTCGCTTTTATTAACATCGTCACCGGCTCGATCTGGGCGCGCCCGATCTGGAATACCTGGTGGACCTGGGATCCCCGCCTGACGACCGCCACCGTTATGGAGCTGATCTACCTCGCTTACCTGATGCTGCGCTCGGGTATCGAAGATCCGGACCGCCGGGCTCGCTTCGGGGCAGTGTACGCCATCGTCGGTTTCGTCAGTGTTCCCCTGACTTTCTTCTCCGCCCGGCTCTTCCGTACCATCCACCCGGTCGTGATCGGCAGCAATGACCCCGGCGCTGAGGGTACGTTCGATATGACCACGCGTATGCTCCAGACCTTCCTCTTCAGCCTGCTCACCTTCACGTTTATCTTCGCCGACCTGCTCTGGCACCGCATCCGCATCGGCAGGCTGGCCGACCGGGTGGAACAGCTGCGCCTGAAGACCATGCAGTAAGAAGAAAATTGTGAACCTCGAAACAGGAGAACGTTGATGTTCCTTCTACAACAAGGCCCCGCTGAAACCTCGGCTTATATGATCGCCGGATACGCGGTTATTTTTGGCATCATGCTGGTTTACCTGATCAGCCTGCACGTGCGCAGGCGCAGCTTGAGACAGGATCTGGAAATGCTGCAAGACCTGGAGGAGAAGGAGCAGTGAGCATAGACCTGGCTCTGTCCCTCCCATCCCGAGGCAGCCAGGTCTGCACCGCCTGTGGGGGCCGGGTGGAATTCGAACCGGCGACGCCGCGCGCCCCCTACCGGGGAGAGTGGCTGTTTTTCTGCCTGCCGGCCTGCCAGCAGTTGTTCGAGAGCGATCCGAAGTTTTCCTGCCTGGCTGTGCAGGAGGGCAGTGAGGGCGGCGAGTAGTCCTCGCGCTCAGGCCAGAAGCCGCTCGAGCACCGCTTTCGATTTCTTCTCGATCTCCGCGTGCAGGCTGCCGCCGTGGGCGTCCATCGTGACAACGGCCGGGAAATCCTTCACCTCGATCACCCACATCGCTTCCGGTACGCCGAAATCCAGCTTATAGACGCCCAGCACCCGCTCCACGGTCTGCGCGATCAGGGTGGCAGCCCCGCCGACGGCGTGAAAGTACACCCCCGGCACCTCCTGGCAGGCTGCCAGGGTCTTGGGTCCCATGCCGCCCTTGCCGATCACGCCCCGCACGCGGAAGTGCCGCATCACGTCTCCCTGGTAGGGTTCCTCGCGTGTGCTGGTCGTCGGGCCGGCCGCCACGAACCGGTAATCCGCCGTGTCCAGTCCGGCCACCACCGGGCCGCAGTGATAGATCACCCCGCCGTCGAGCAGCGGTTGGATGGCGGCGTATACTTCCAGGTCGTCTCCTTGAGGCGGCCGGGTTTTTTTGATAACGGTATCCACCATCCACTTATGGGCCGCATCCCGCCCGGTCACCATAACGCCGGACAGGTTGACCGGATCGCCCACGACCAGGCTCCGGATCGTTTCTTCGTCGAGAGGTAGGGTCAGTTGCCGCATTCCATCCTCCTTGCGTTCGAAATCGTCCCGATCATGCGTAGCTCACCTGTCCGTCCTTGAGAGTCATCCGGCGCCGCCGGTAGGCCCAGCACATGTAGGACACGGACACAAAATAGCTGGCCGGCAGCCGGTAGAGACCGGTGATCTTGGTGCCCAACACCGTGGTCTCGCCGCCAAAACCCATCGGCCCGATGCCCAGCTGGTTGGCTTCGGCGGTCAGGCGCTGCTCCAGGGCGGCCAGCTCCGGGTGCGGGCTGGCCTCTTCCAGCGTCTGGTACAGGACTTCCTTGGACGCCAGGTAGGAGGAGCCGCGATCGCCGCCGATGGACACGCCCAGCACGCCGGGCGCGCAGCCCTTGCCCTGGGCTTTGTGGACGGCATCCAGCACGACCCGGCGAACCCCCTCCAGATCGCGCCCCGCGCTCAGGGCGCTGTTCGGCAGTGAATACTGGGCGCCCACGTTCTCGCAGCCGCCGCCTTTCAGCATCAGCTCGATCCGCAGTGCATCTCCGTCAACTTCCTCGAAATGGATGCTCGGGAAGTGCACGTCGCCCAGGTTGTTCCCGCTGTTCTTCCCGGAAAGCGCGTCGACTGAGTTCGGGCGCAGGTAAGCCCGGGCGGTCGCCTCGGCGACCGCCGAGCGAATCTGCTGGCGTAGCTGGCGCGTGCTCCAGCCCTCCGGGTGGTATACGTAAAAGATCGGCGTCCCGGTGTCCTGGCAAATCGGGGTCGAGTTCTGGCGCGCCAGCGCCACGTTCTTCAGGATCGTTTCCAGGGCGCCGCGCGCTGCCGATCCGGGCGCTTCTCGTTCGACCGCCCTTTCCAGCGCCGCCTCCACGTCTGGAGGCAGGTCGGTGGCTGCCAGGCGGATCAGTTCCAGGATGGGTTCGGTTAAGTCACGCATCGTTTCCTCCGCAAATTACTTCTTTTTCCCAGGTGTATTCCTATCATACAGGAAACGAATAAAATATCGAGTGACAAAATGCCTTTTCCTATGCGTCAGGCGTCATTATTAACTCTCCGG
>DASWHG010000116.1:0-10254 GCA_036393315.1 Anaerolineales bacterium
ACCCGAAGGTGAGCACATCGATCGTGCGCACAGCCAGGTCCGTCGCCGGGCTCAAACCCAGGAAGAACTTGAGCGCGCCAAACCACAGGAAGACGATGCCCATGCCTATGCGCAGGAACGGCAAACTGTAGCGGGCCAGCCAGCGCACGATGCTCATGTCCAGGCGGTCCAGCCATTTAAGTAGGTTGTTCAACCTCATGTTTCCTCCTTTGCCTCAATCAAATTACTTTCCGCCAATCACCAAGTTCCCACTCATCCCCAATTGGTCGTGGCCGGGGATGGTGCAGACATAGGTGTAGGTCCCGGGTTCCAGTTCAACCGTGAGCGTGGCGCTTTCTCCCGATTGGATCATGGGAGTCCTTTGCTCGACGCCATTGCCCCGGATGGCGAAATCGTGGTGCATGGATCCGTTGTTTTGGACCAGGAAAGTGACTCTTCCAACTTCTGCTTGCGATTCATCGATCGAAAACGAGAAATCTCTCGCTACGACGTTAATCGTGGTGCTGTCTTCACTCTTGCTAACGCCGTTCGGGATATCCTCTCCCAGCGATGGACCGGCGCTGCAGGCCAGCGTGACAGCCAGTAACGCAATCGCCAGAATGTAGAACCGGCGTGTATTCAGGGGTTGCATGATCTACTCCTTTCTCTTTGTTGGATCTTGCCCGATCCGGCCTTGTTATCATCTTTCCCTCCTGACCGTATCATTGGCGGGTATCGCCGCTGCGCATCAATGCTTCCTTTGCCGGGCGGGAGAACAAGAATATGAGTGCACCCACCAGGACTACCAGCATCACTCGATGGTACAAATCATTCAGGTCCGTACGAGGACCACCGCCGAGAGCCAATGCGGCAATACCGAGAAGGACACCAACCAACGAAAAACCGTGGGCGATCACTGCGATGGTCCATGACCAGCGCTTGCCCGTGAGGATTGGGTACGCGCTGAACAGGAGCAACAGGCCGCACAGGCTTTCCACAACCGTTGCCGGAACGATGCGAGGCTCAGAGATCACCGCAAAACCAAGTGGAATTGGCCTTCCCAGGTGAGCCAATCCTGCAAGCAAGAATGTGAGCGCTTCGATGACAACAACGATGCCAAACGCCGTACGAAAATTGTTCATTATCACCTCTCCTTAATGGTTAAATGACTGGCGCCTCCAGCGATGCCGATTTCGTACCGTGGCGTCGAGCTGGTCAAGCCGGAGCTCTCCAGGCGCGCCTCACCCTCGATCTCAGCGAAGTGCCGGCCGTCGAGGGACAAAGTGTGGATCCCCCCGATCACAGAGAGCCGCACGCCGGCCTGCGGAGGCCGGAGAATCGAGACTTGATGGGCATCCCCGGAGATGTAAATAAACCCGGTTTCAGCCGGTTGAGAGAGCTCGAGCGTAACATCTTCCGCGCTACCCAATACATCCAGGGAGCGCAGTTGCAGGCCGCCTAAATCGGCATTGAGATTGGATACGCCATCGCGGAACTCGATCTCCCATGGAATCGAGATGTTAAGCCGGATCTCACCCAACGGTTCACCCAAGAAGACCTTCTGATCGAAACAATCAAAGTGGCGGAACTGAAGGATCAGCGCGCCTTCATTGATTTCGATATGGGGCGCCTGTAAGGTGAAACGGCCACGGGCGAGGTCGGGAAGCACCAGATCGGCTAGGAGGGTAATCCCGGATGCACCGGAGAGGAGGACCAGGCGTCCCCTCTTCGCCTGGCCGAGCGGTGCGACGAATTCTGTGGATTTGCTCTTCACGCGGGGTCCTCTTTATGGCTCTCAGCGTTCGTTTTCTCGAGACCCAACAAACTAAAACGACCAGTAGCGGGCTGTCGCCATGGCCAGCAGGGCGATCACCAGAAGGACCATATTGACGAGACTTGCGCTGCTCATCCTGGCGTTGAGCTTTGCCATTTCCGATCCCTGCTCAGGCGTGGGTGGGTTTCCCTGAGATTGGATCGCTGCAGCTAATTCGCCAAACTTTTTCCCCGTTGGACCCATGACGATCGCGCCGTAGAATAAGCTGGCCAGGGCTGCCAATGCACCGATGGTGAATCCCAGCCCAACACTGGAAGTGATCCAGCTCAGCTGCAACCCGCCGGAATCGCGTACATACAGCAAGAATCCCGCCAGGATAGTGAGGATCGCGGCAACGCTGATCGCGGCTCGGAACCGAAAGCGCTCCATCAGGTTCTGGATAAATTTCTGACCTTCTGGCCCGCTGGATTTAGCCGCCGGCACGAGGAAGAAGGTGCCGATCAGTGCGGCGCCGACCCAGAACATGCCTGCGAAGATGTGGATGATCCGGAGTAGGATCACGAAAATATCCATTGTTCTTCTCCTTTCATTTAAATGTGAATCCAACCAGTACCTGCGGGTGGGTCTCGACCGTAGAGAACCCCGTTCAGGTATTTCCTTCTTGTATTGGGATGTTATCGAAAAAAGGGGTGAGACGAGATCACCCGCGCCGGGTGAGACCGGGGGTGATTGAACGGGTAGAGCAGTTTCACGGTTAGAGCAGTTTCACGGTTAGAGCAGTTTCAAATGACGAGCGGCTTCGCGAGCCTGGTCGCGGCTGTTTACGTTGAGCTTCCCGTAAATATTCTTGACATGGGTTTTTACGGTATTGATCGAGATGACCAGTTCGCTGGCGATCTCCTGATTCGACATCCCGGCGGCGAGCAGGCGCAGGACGCGCTGCTCTTGCTCGCTGAGCGGTTCGATGAGGTATCCCGAGTCATCGGGTGCGGTGGCAGCCTTGTTGTTTCGCTCCTGAGCCATCTGATACAGCAGTGCGCGTGCATAGGCAGCCAGAGATTCCTCTCGAATTTCGGGAAGGATCTCCCGGAGGAGCTCAGCCAGTTTCTCGCCTTCATCCAGGAAGATCCGGCGGTATCCTTCCGGTTGAGCCAGGGTAAGCGCCTGGACCAGCGTCTCCCTGGCCTTCGCCCGATCCTTAAGAGCAGCGTGAGCCAGGGCCAGGAGGATCTGGATTTCGAGTTCGCTCCGGGTCCGTCCATTGTCCCGGGCCTCGGCCAGCCAACCTTCCAGCGGGTGGATTGCCGCGCTGGCCTCCCCCTGCAGGATGCGTAGTCGCGCGACGACCAGCGCCTCCTGCTCGAGTTGAATCAACGGGAGTTCATCGCCGGGGAGGGCCTCCGTGGAAGCCCAGCGTTGCACGGCGGCCAGATCGCCGCTCGCCAGGGCAAATCGGGACTGGGAGACGCGTGGAAACCTGAGAAGAAAAGGTCGATTTGACTGAGCGATGAGAGCTCCCAGCAACTGCTGCGCCTGGGCGATCTCCCCCCGCGCGAATTTCACCTGCGCCAGGGTCACCGGACTATCGGCCAGGAGATCCTCTTCTGGGAATTGTTGGCTGGCAGCAACGGCCTGGGAAACGGCCTGCTCGGCTGTCTCCAGATCATTCCGTTCCAGAGCCAGTACGCCAAGACCGAGCAGCGCCCGCCCTTTGCGCATGGAAGACTGGTTCCGGTCGATCGGGGCTTTCTCTGTCCTGGTGAGCACCTGGTTGAAGATCTGTTCCGCCTGGTGAAGTTCTCCCTGCTGGTATGCGATTTCACCCAAGAGCAACATGGAATCGAGGATCGCATACATATTCTCGGAGGCTTCGGAGAGAGCGAGCGCTTCCGTGAGCGTTTTCCGGGCTGAATTGAGTTTACCCGCCATCATTTCATCGACACCCACCATGACCAGGCTGATGGCCCGCCATTGCTGATCCTGGTGTGGCAACAGGGCAAGGGCCTTTCTCGCGAAGGAAAACGATTCTTTGAAATCCCGCTGAAGCCAGTCGACCAGGGAATGGAAGGCGAAAACTTCGCCCAGCCTGTGGTCATTCTCTTCTCGTCGCCAGTGCTGTTCGGCAATTTGAAGCGGCAATTGTAGGCGATTTTTCGTCTGCGGAGAATGGCGGTTCGAAGTGAACAAGATCGCTGTAGCAAAGGTCATGCAGATGGCCGGATGAGCCCGGAGCACCCCCTCCGGGAGCTGTTCCATCCAGCGCCGCAGCGTGTGGAACTCATTCTGGACAAGCCGTGGAGCGATGATTCGCTCGATCAGACCGGCGGCGCGCGGGGTATCCTGGGCATAAAGGGAAGCCTCGATCGCTTCCGCGAACATTCCATGTTCTTCATACCAAAGACTCGCTCTCTTCGCAAGCTGGCACAGACTCATCGCTCCAAGCCGCTGTTGGGCATAATGCTGCATTGCTTCGGCAAACAGCGCATGATAGCGATACCATTGCCCGGCGCTGTTAAGGGGTACCAGAAACAAGTTGGCGCGCTCCAACTGCTCCAGGATGAGGGCACTGTCCTCCCGCCCGGTGACCGCATCACACAAAGGTCCAGCCAGACTGCTCAGGATGCACGTCTGGAGCAAAAACTCCTGAATCGCTTCCGGCTGGGCGCTGAACACGTCCGCGACCAGATAATCCAGGATGGGCCGGTGGCTGCCGGTGAAGCTGGTGAGATATCCCTCGACTTCTGACTGTACCTCCATGCCCTGAAGAGCGAGCGCCACCAGGCGAAGCCCGGCGGCCCAGCCCTCCGTACGCTCGGCCAGTCGCGTGACGACTTCGGGAGGGAGTGGGAATGGAACCGCCAGTTGGAGGAAGGCCTGGGTCTCCTCCAGGGTAAAGCGCAGGTCGGCGGCCCGAAGTTCATTGAGGTCGTTGCGGGCGCGCAGTCGCGCCAGGGGGAGCGGAGGATCGCTGCGCGTGACCAGGATCAGGTGCAGCGTGGCTGGAAGATGATCGATGAAGAAAGCCAGTGTCTCGTGGACCTGGTGGTCCGTAATGGCGTGATAATCCTCCAGGACGAGGATGACTCTGTTTGAAAGCAGAGCCACCTCATTAATGAACAGGGTCTGTAATGCTTCAAAAGGGGGCTGGGGTGAATTGCTCACCAGGGCCAGAGCGGATTTGCCAATATCGGTATCGAACACCTGGCAGGCGGTGAGGACATAGCGCCAAAAGCGAACCGGATCGTTGTCGCTATCATCGAAAGAGACCCATGCGATCGGGGGCAGGACTTTATGGTTGCGGCGCTCGGTAATCCACTCGCTTACCAGCATGGTTTTGCCGAAGCCAGCCGGGGCAGAGATCATGGTAATCTTGTGTGTAAGTCCTTCATCCAGGCGGACCAGCAACCGCTCACGAGGAACAAGAGGCGCTCGCGGATGCGGGGGAGCGAGTTTCGTGCTCAGGAGTTCACCGGTTGACATCGATTCCATCTGCGTTAGCAGAGGAGGAAAGCGAGAGGGCAGGTCCAGGACGACGACCTGGTACAGGTGCTCCGGCTGGCTGAGTCCCTTCAGGCGATGCTCGCCCAAGTCTTCCAGATCCACATCCTCTGCCAGATGCTCCCGTACCAGCTCGGCGACAGCGGCCGAGATCAGCACCTGTCCGCCATGTCCGGCGGACATGAGATGCGCAACCCGGTTCAGGGTGTAGTTGGATAGGTAATCCCCCTGCTCTACTTCGGCCAGGCCGGTGTGAATCCCCATGCGCACTCGCAGTGGCCCCATTTCTCCCCAAGGTTCTTTGGTAAGGGCGCGCTGGGCAGCCAGGGCCGCTTCCAAGGCCTGGATGGGAAGCGAAAAGGCGGCGCAGAAGGCATCCCCTACAATTTGGAAGACCTGGCCCCCGTGCTGTTGTATGGCTGTCTGGAGAATTGTGTGGTGGCGGTCCAGCGCATCGCGCATCGCCTGCGGGCTGCGCTCCCACAGCGGCGTGCTACCCTCGATATCGGTAAAGAGAAACGTGACTGTCCCTGCTGGTAAATCGGACATTATGTATTGTTCATAAAACCACTACTCGCCATATTTCGTCTACTCGAACGCCCCCAACTCGAGCAGCGTCTCTTTCTGCGCCTCGGTCAATCCTCGGATCCCGGTGATATTGAGACGCTCGTAAGGCCGATCACGCCGCAGTGTTTGGAGGTGCTCGCCGCTGTGCAAGTCCCACAGCATGATAGACCCATCATCGCCGCAGCTCGCCAGCTTCGTCCCATCCGGACTTCTCCTGAGAGACTGTACCGTGCCATGGTGCGCTTCATGCACCTGAACGCACTCGCCGCTTTGCATATCCCACCAACGCAGCAAGCCGTCACTGCCACCGCTGACAACCACTTCCTCGCTCGGACCCCAGGCCACTGCATAGACCATCCGGGGATACCCCGCAACGACATGGATACGATCACCGCGCTGTGCATCCCACACGAACAGCTCCCCACCTTCTATGCCGCGGCTACCCAAAGCCAGCCGTGTTCCATCCGGCCTCCCAGTCGCCCACGGCTCGGCGTGAGACGCCCAGGAAGCTGGCCAATCCCGCTTGCGTCAGCCCGATCCTGGTGCGCAGGGTCAGCATCGCCTGCCCAAAGGCATAATCTCGATCGCGGTAAGAGGATCCCTTCATGGGCTTGCCTTTTCACGTGCCCCGCTGTATGGCGGCGATGGGAAATAATGAGAAGTGAAATGTCACCCGGTGTAAGGTGACTTCGACTAATATGATCATTATAATCCTAATTACACTAAATCACTGCATTGACTGCTAATCAGCGAAGTTTCCGAAAGGAGTAGGTCATGAAACAAAGCATGTCGAATTAACGAAAGGTCTTGCGCTTGCTACTGGGCGCGATCGCCATCACCTTAATTGCCTTGCCGGCGTTGGGCATGAGCGCTCTGTCGCCAGCAGGAGCCAGTACAACCCCATCCCGGCCGAACATCGTGCTGGTGCATGGCGCCTGGGCGGACGGCTCCAGTTGGAGCGGCGTCATCCAACGCCTGCAGACAGCGGGTTATAACGTGATTGCCCCACAGTTTCCCCTGACCTCGACGGCCGATGACGTCGCCCGGCTTCGGCAGGTGCTGGCTGTCCAGGAAGGTCCTACCATCGTGGCCGGGCACTCCTACGGCGGACAGATCATGACCGCGCTCGGCACGGACGCGCCGAACGTCGTCGGCCTGGTGTACATCGCGGCTTTTGGGCTTGACGAAGGGGAAACGATCGGGGCACTGTTTTCACAAGGTCCTCCGACTCCGGCACTGGCGAACTTGCGCACTGATGCCCAGGGCTTCGCCTGGATCCCCCAGTCAGATTTTGTGAATTACTTTGCGGCTGATGTGAATCCGGTCCAAGCCAACGTCATGTATGCGGTGCAGCAGCCTGCACACGTAAGCGTCCTTGCGGAGACGATGGGTACCCCGCGTGGAAGACGCTGCCGTCCTGGTATATGGTCGCTACGAACGATCAGGCGATCCCGCCCGATGCTCAGCGCTTTTTCGCCCAGCGGATGGGGGCAACCACCGTGGAACTCATATCAAGCCACGTTCCCATGGTTTCCCATCCGAGTGCCGTTGCCAGACTCATTGTGGAGGCGGCGCAGGAACTCGGGAACTAAGTCATTCTGCAATGGCTATATCCGGGAGTGCAGCAGCACTCCCGGATATAGCAGCAATACGGCACACCCTGCCAAGGAGGCAGACAATGACAACCAATATCCAGCTAGAGCCCGAGGCCCGAGCGTTTGTGGAGGCGGCTGGGAAGCAACCTTTTTTGTTCAACCTCGGTCCCGAAAAGGGACGGATCGCCCTCGATGAAGTGCAATCGTGTCCGGTGAGCGAGCTGCCGGTCGACATCGAGGATCTCACGATCAAAGCCGGCCCAATCGATCAGGTTTCGAATCGCATCCTACGGCCGCAGAACGCCCCGGCGACGCTTCCCGCTATCGTGTACATCCACGGTGACGGATGGGTGTTCGGCAACCAGCATCCCCATAACCGGCTGGTTCGGGAGCTGGCGGTCGGAGCCGAGGCCGCGGTCGTGTTCATCAATTACAGCCTATCCCCTGAAGCCAGGTACCCGACGGCCATCGAGGAGAGTTACGCAGTGGTGAAGTGGGTCGCCGAGCGCGGGGCGGAGCATGGGTTGGATCCGGAGCGCCTCGCCGTGGCCGGCGACAGCGTCGGTGGCAACAGGCGGCAGCAGTCACGCTGTTATCCAGGGAGCGCGGGGGACCGGCCATCCGTCTCCAGCTGCTGTTTTACCCGGTGACCGACGCGGCCTTCGATACCGAATCCTACCACCAGTTCGCCGAAGGATACCACCTGCGCCGCGACGGGATGATGTGGTTCTGGGATCAATACACGACCAACCAGGGCGAGCGCAATGAGATTACCGCCTCCCCGCTGCGGGCTGGCACCGAGCAGCTCAGGGGGCTCCCGCCGGCGCTCGTCATCACCGCCGAGGCGGACGTGCTGCGCGATGAGGGTGAAGCCTATGCCAACAAACTGCGGGAGGCTGGGGTTCGAGTCACGGCTGTTCGGTTCCAGGGGACCATTCACGACTTCGTTATGTTGAACGCCCTTGAAAAAACCGGCTCGGCGAGTGGAGCAATCCACCTGGCCACCGTATGGTTGCGCGAAGGGTTCTCGACTCGGTAAGATCTATGTTGGAATCACGCATAGATATGAATGCAATACGAAGTTCAACCGATGGTCGGGAAACTGGCAATTCCACGGATCGACATCCCGCTAACAAGACAGAGAGCATCAAGACCATCAAGGCTATGTGCGAGCGTTTCATCTTGACTCTCCTTGCATAGCCGGACATGCTGTTGTCGTAGTTAGTTCCATTAATCCGAGCAATCAACGCCGGTGGCAACCGATAAGTTGCATGCCGGCCACTTGATTCTCCAAAGGCAGAGGCCGGCAGGAGAACACGATTGAGGGTGTCCAGCCGCTTCGACATGCTGGACACCCCCGAAGGATGCAGATCAAATTTTCTCGTTGATTTCCGCCAGGAACGCCTCAGCCTTCTCCCGGGTCAGGCCAGCCTGGGCCGCCTGCGGCATGGAGAGGATCATGTTCAGCGACATGCCTTTCGCCATCGCGATCATAGGGTGGCTGGAGACTCCAGGAATATGCTTCTCCAGCACGGCTTTGACCTGTGGGTTGTCTAAGAGTTCGCCGAGGGTGGTATCGAGTGTGAACGTCATGGAATGCCTCCTATCGGAATAATTTGGGTGGATCGGGTGGCTGCCGGCTTGCCTGCGGCGCCAGGTATTGAGACCGGGTCGCCAGTAAGAGGCCAAGCAGGAACCCATCGATTACCAGCGTGACGAAATCATACACGCCAAACTGGTCGGTAAGCGTCAGGAGGATGTTGACGATCAGCACCAGGATGGCAAAATAGAAGAAAAGGCGGCCCTGCCTGCCAATACCGATGCCCGCGACCAGCATGGCCGCGGCATTGCCCAGCATCAATACGGCGACCACGCCGGCCACGAATGTACCTGTTGGCCGGCCCGGACTGCCGGCCGCCATCCTGACCAGGCTGGCGATTCCGAACAACAGCCAGATGGCAGCATTGATGAAGAACAACACTTGAGCGGCCCTGATTGGACCTGGACTTCTGGTAATCACGCTCTTCCTCACTCCCTGCCGCCGGTTCTCCTGTGCTGAGGGGGGATTATAGTGCAGAATGGCGCCTCGCGCGACGATTAGCCATGATCGGGCGAGACTGGGGAGTGAATATGCCTTGACAGTTATATACATTTGGGGTAATATACCGGCCATGGAAACCATCTTCGAGATCCTGGTCGAACCAAACCGGCGGCGCATCCTCGACCTGCTGCGCAGCGGCCGCCGCCCGGTCGGCGAGATCGTCGGCGAACTCGGGCTCAGCCAGCCAGCGGTGTCGAAGCACCTGCGCGTCCTCAAGGAGGCTGGCCTCGTCGAAGTGCACCCGGACGCCCAACGCCGCATGTACCAGCTGCGCCCCGAGCCGCTGAGCGAGCTAGACGCCTGGCTGGCGCCGTATCGCCGTCTTTGGGAGCAGCATCTCGACACGCTCGAGCGGCATCTCGACAGGATGCCTGACTCAGACTAACGATAAGGAACTACTCAGGCTATTTATATAGGACGCGGACGAGCGCCGAAAACGCGGAGAATTAAAAGAGAAGGAGAAAACGATGGACGTAGACCTGCTAAGCCACGAAGGCCGCTTCACACTGCGGTTCGAACGGCGGCTCGCACACCCACCGGAGAAGGTCTGGCGCGCCCTGACCGAGCGCGAGCACCTCAGCCAGTGGTACCCATTTTCCGCAATGGAGATCGACCTTCGGACCGGCGGCGCCATCCGCTTCGACGATGGGGAAGGCTCGACCCTCGAGGCGGTCATCACCGAGCTCGACCCGCCCCGGGTCTTCGCCTTCAGAACGCCTGCGGGAGAGATGCTCGATCGT
>DASWHG010000117.1:0-4995 GCA_036393315.1 Anaerolineales bacterium
CACCTGGATCTGAACCACACCCGCCACGGCGTGCGTGACCTGCTACTGCCACCGGATCAATTCGCCGGGGTCCTGTCGGCCGCCGGCATCGGCGACGAGACCCGCGTAGTCGCCTACGCAGAGACCGATTACAGCGGCGCAGCGCGCCTGTGGTGGGCGCTGGGCTATTACGGCAACGACCGGGTGGCGGTGTTGAACGGCGGGATCACCAGGTGGCTGGCAGAAGGCCGGCCTTTGAGCACGGGGGTGCCAGACGTCGCCCCAGCCCGCTTCACCCCCAGGCCCCGGCCCAACCTGCTCGCCACTGCCGCAGAGATCGAGTCCATCCTTCAGGACCCTGCCCGCACCGCCGCCCTGGTCGACGCTCGCCCGCCGGAGCAGTACGCCGGGCGGGCGGTCTGGACCCCGCCTGGCAGCCGCTACCTGCCTCCTGGTCAGGATTGGATCGAACTCTACGGGCGGGTTTTCCGGGCTGGGCACATCCCTGGCGCCGCCAGCCTGCCTTCCTCGGAGAACCTGGATCCAGCGACATGGACTTTCCTGGACCCGCAGGCGCTGCGCGACCGGGCGCTGGCCGCCGGCGTCCGCCCGGAGGAGCGCGTCATCGCCTACTGCGGCGTCGGCATCTCCGCCTCGCTCGGGCTCTTCGCCCTGCACCTGGCCGGCTACCCGGACCTGGCCCTGTACGACGCCTCCTGGGAGGAATGGGGCGCGGACCCCGACCGGCCGGTCAGGCGAATATGATCCTAAAACGTGACATGTCCTCCTGAGCAGGTGACAGAGGGCGGTATCGCCCCTCTGTCACCCAGCGAAGGATCTCCTCGTAGGCGTAGGAAGGGATTGCATTTGGAAGATTCAACCCTCGTCACCCGGGCGCTCGATCAGAAAGGCATCCCCTACCGGCTTTTCCGCCACCCGGGCCAGGTCCATTCCCTGGAGCAGGCGGCTGCAGATCGCGGCCAGCGTCCCGAGCAGGTGATTCGTAGCCTGCTCTTTCGACTGGCGAAGGACGAGTACGCCATGGTGCTCGTCGCCGGTCCCGCTCAGGTCTCCTGGCCAGCCCTGCGCAAGTACCTGGACCAATCCCGCCTGACCACGGCCAGCGAAGAAGAAGTTTTATCTGTCACCGGATACCCGCGCGGCGCCGTTTCGCCGCTGGGACTGCCCTCGCCGGTACGCATCCTGGTCGACCGGGGCGTCCTGGCCGAAGAGGAGATCTCCATCGGCTCGGGAGTCCGGAACGTCACCGTCATCCTGCGCCGCGCCGACCTGTTGAAGGCCATCGAGCCCATCGAGGTCGGGGATTTCACAGGCACCTGAAGTAGGGGCAGGTCTGGATGGGCAGCGAAGATTACTCGCCTGGAAAGGATCAATTTTCGCCGTAAAACCTGGCAGATCCTGCAGACCTGCCCTGGTTGCCATATGTAGGTAGGGTAGGAGAATGTTTCCAGCGCCGGGCAGGCAAGATCGGCCAGAATGGCAAGGTGAAGGAGGGCTGTCAGATGGATGCGTTCAAAACATTGGTGAAGCAGCTCACGAAAAACTTCGAAAAACTACCGGGTTGGGTCCCACTACTGGTCGTCGTTTACGCGATTGCCGCTATTCTCCCCGAAGATTCCACTGTGCTCGGACTGTCCCTCAAGGATCACCGTGAAATCCTGGTTTCTGTGACTACATTACTGGCTTATCAACTCGGCGACGCGATCGATAAGGCCATCTACAAATCGTATGTCGCGCCGCTCTTGGACCGCAGATTTCCGAAATGGGTGGATCGTCCGAGATCTAACGCCCGGGAAGCGCTGGGCATCCAAGAAGGTGTGTATCGAGTAGCCAAAAGCCTCGCTGGCGCCGCAGGTGAATACGAGGGAACGAAAATCCATTTATGGAATGAGTCGGCGAAGTTCGCCCGCAGTGTCGCTTTGCCACTCATTCTCATCCCACTTTTTCCGCAATCGGAGCAACTCCCTGGATCCTCACTGCTTCCGGTTGCGGGGTTGCTATTCTTCATTGTATACCTCGTGCTCAAACCGCTGCATATTGGGTTGCTCTACAGAAAGGCAGTTGAGTTGGCTGTAGCCAACATGGATGGCAGGTATGCGGTCCACGATTTACCGACTGGAATCCGCCTGTTTTTCTGGGATGGGGAGCTCGTCGCCTCGGAAAGGCTCGATCGAGATCCTTTACCTGCAGCCCGGGCTGATTCACCAGGCTAAGGTGCAAAGGCCCAACGGCCTGTTGTCCAGCCCGGATGAGCGATGTAGGGGCAGGTCTGGATGGTAGGCGAAGATTACCTGTCTGGATAGGATCAGTTCTGGCAGTGGAACCTGGCAGATCCTGCAGACCTTCCCCTACTCTTGCCATAAATGGTCCGGTTGGGACAAGGCTTTCAGGGCTGGCTGGTGAGACCTGCTCCTTCTCCGCCATTTCTCAGAAGTTGGAGGACGATCCAATTGGATGAATCAGAAGCTTTGGATGCCCGGACGACCGTCTCAGAATTACGGCAGGCGGTAGGCCGTTTTGTGGAAGAGCGTTCTTGGCAACGTTACCACACGCCCAAGAATCTCTCGATGAGCATAGCGATCGAGGCCGCAGAGTTGATGGAACGCTTTCAATGGTATTCCTCACGCGAGAGCATCGACCGGGTGAAAGACGCTGGAGTTCGTGCTGCTGTTGCCGATGAACTAGCTGACGTCATCATATACTGCCTGGCGCTCTCCAACCAGGCGGATATCGACCTGAGCGGTGCGATCCTCAGCAAGTTAGACCGGAACTCGGACCGGTTCCCTATCGGCTACGATCCAACCTGAGCACATTATTCGCCAGGATTCAGGATGTGGTGATAAATCACCCGAATCCTGGAAACCCAACCGGACGGTTGGATATTCTCCTGGCTCGGGGACGCCGAACGAGGCGGAGGAGCAGGTTCCGTTTGCCCGGCCAGGGCGCGGTGGGCGGATTGTGATTTCAAGCCGGTCCGGATCGCATCGTTGACGTGTATTCGGGTCAGGTCCTCAAGGTGTTTCATTTTAGAACCTTTCGGTTTTGTGTCAGGTGAAGGTGGACACGAGCCCAGGGGATGCCATGTGCCAGGCGAAAAGCTGCCTCAGCATTTACGGCACAACTGGGAAAGGCCCTGCGTTGCCGATCGGTAGAACGGGCGGCTGCGACCAGCAGATTAAATAGACCGGACCTTTCTCAAGCGAAAAGGTGTAGGTTTCGCTCTTGCCCGGGCCGAGTTCTTTTTCCAACAGCATGTCTGCCCAACCAGGGGGCGCACCGGTCGTAGACGCCATAAGATCCAAAATGTCCTTACCTGGATCCAGGTTGAACATCGTCAGAGCATACAGGGAATTATCCTGATCCTCCACGTTCAGGGTCACTGTCACCTCGCCGGCCTCCAGGGTAATCGGGTTACCGGTGGTGCAGGTCCCTCCCGCGATGGTGACTGTCATCTTGGCCACCGGCGGATCGGTTGACGGCGTAGCGGTTGGTTCGGGTGGCGCGACTTCTGCGAAGGCCGGTTTAAATCTGCCGAGAGACTCCTCGGTGAGCCACGAGCCATAAGTCATAATCTTGCCGTCTTTGACCTCATAGACATCCATATATTCCAGTGGCGCGACCCCGAGCTGGCGGGTGAAGTCATGCCAGGTTTTGGCCTGGATATTCACCAGGTCCCCAAAGGTCGAGATGACTTTCACCTCCCATTTGAAATGGTTGTCGACGCTATCTTCCCAGAGAAGGCGAAGTTGTTCTTTCCCCTTGTAGACTTCTACCCCGGTCGGTGGGAACCCCATTAAGTAGCCCATGGCATCATCGGCGAAGTAGGCCAATGAGCCTTCCACATCGCCGCTATTGAGGTGTTCGACCATGTTCAGCACGGTCTCCGTATTGAGTTTGTGTTGGGGGGTTGCCTCGCTCACAGGCGATTGTGTTGGTGGGGCTTGCGTTGCTGGCGGTTTTGTCATTGGGGCCTGCGTCGCTTGCGGCTGGGTTGCAGGTGCTGCACAGCCTGCCATACCTACCATTGAAATTAGAACGATGATTAGAATGGTCAATTGGATTTTCATGGGATTCTTTCCTTTTCGAACCGTGTTCGAGATATCTTCCACTGGGCCAGGTGATCAAATCTTGACCAACCCCATCTACAGCCTAGCATGAGTTCTGCTGCGGATTTTGACAATTTTTGACAAAATTCCCCATTTGTGAAGAAATGCTCTATACTGTTCATAGGGAAATGGAGGTCGTATGCCAACCATCAGTATTTCTATTGCCCTGGATCACTTTACAACCTTCGGCGACTTGCTGAAATACCTTCGCCGCCGGGTTGGCCTGACGCAGCGAGAGCTTTCGATTGCGGTTGGCTACAGCGACACACAAATCTCCCGCCTGGAACAGAACGAGCGCATGCCTGACCTGGCAACGCTGACGGCTCGTTTTCTACCCGCCTTGCACATTGAGGACCAGCCGGAGGTGGCAAAGCGGCTGTTGGAACTCGCTGCAACCGTACGCCGGGAAGATGCGCCAGCCGTTGGGCTTCCTCCTTACAAAGGGCTGCAATACTTCGACGAGACCGACGCCGAGTTGTTCTTTGGCCGTGAGGGGTTGACAGCCTTGCTTCTCGAACGTCTAACCAACCGGCTTGAGGCCGACCAGCGGTTCCTGGCTATCGTTGGCGCATCGGGTAGCGGTAAGTCATCCTTGGTGCGCGCCGGGCTGATCCCGGCGCTGCGGTGGCGGCAGCCTTCATCCGGATGGCCGATATACGTGTTGACGCCCACGGCTCACCCGCTGAAAGCCCTGGCAACCAGCCTGAATGGAGAGACCCGGCAGAGCCTGTCGGTTAGAAAACTCGTGGACGAACTGGCGCGCGATCCAGCGGCCCTGTCAGAATCCTTGAAACAAGTTGCCCATACCGCTGGCGCTGTTCACGCTATCCTGATCGTTGATCAATTCGAAGAATTGTTCACCCTCTGCCGGAGTGAGGCAGACCAGTCC
>DASWHG010000118.1:0-6467 GCA_036393315.1 Anaerolineales bacterium
CCCCAATTTCCTCTTTGCCCCCGCCCTGGGGCGGGGGTTAGGGGGTGGGGAAAAGCAGGGCTTTCGACTTTGAGAAAGCCATGGGGGAGCGGGGGCAGGGGGTGAGGGGGACTGAACGCGGCTTTGAGAAAGCCATTGTTCAAGGCATCGCGTTGCTGCTGGCCCAATCCTCGCCCAGGAGAAGGACGACGTCGGCCTGGCTGGCTTCGTCATAACGGTGGAAGATCTGGTCTGGGGAGATGTTTAACCGGTCTACCAGGTACTGGACGGTGTGTGGGTTGCCGGTGTAATCGATGATCGACGTCTGGCTGTAAAGCTGCTCGGCATTGCCCGGCGATACCACAGTGACCCCATCCGACCTGAGGAAATCGGCCGTTTGAGCCGCCAACCCGGGGGTCAGCGTGCCGTTCAGGATCGAGACATTGGCCCCTTCTGCCTGCATCAGGGCTTGAGGATCGGCGTTGGTTGCCTCGGCAACCGGGGCAGCCGGCCCGCTGGCACTGAAGATTTCGTCGACCAGCAGGCGGATTTCCTCCGATATCGGCTGCAGGATATCCTGGCCGTCAAAGGAGAAGGCAAAATTGACCTGGTCAGGTCCGATAACCCCCCGCTTGATGTTCTCCTCTGGGATTTGCTGCGCGAGCCAGGCCAGCCGGATCGTCTGCATCAGAGTCAGGTTGGTGCGGATTCCGGAGGAAAGGGTATCATAGATCGCCGGTGACCGTTTGATCAGGATAGGCAGCAGATCGGAGCTAAGCACGCGGTCTCGGATGCCAAGGATGACCTGCTGCTGGCGTTCCGCTCGGTCGAAATCACTCCCGATGGTGTTGCGAGCCCGCGCATAGGCCAGCGCCAGGTCTCCGGGCAATACCTGGACCCCAGGCTGCAGGATCTTATTGTTATTATCGCCCATCGGATCAACTTCGATTTCCTCTGGGACTTCGATCTTTACCCCGCCCAGCTCGTCGATGAAATCCTCGAAAGCGTTGAAGTCGATCTGTGCATAGTAATCGATCTCTAGACCCAGGATTTGTTCCACGGTTTGCATCGCCAGGCCAGGGCCGCCCCCGGGCACGTCATAAAGTTCTCCCAGCCGGTAAGCCTGGTTTATTTTGCTCGAATCAAAACCGGGGATGCTGACCCACAGGTCGCGCGGGATGGAGAGCATGCCAGCCGTGCGGGATACAGGGTCGACCGAGAGGAGAATCATGGTATCCGTGCGGGGCGCGTCGTATTCGTCTTCCCAATCCCGGTAATCCAGGCCCATGACGAGGACGTTTACGCGAGTGGTTCCGTCCCAGGGTTGAGGCGCTGGGCCGCTGTCGGGCTGCAGGGGGACTTCACCGGCCTCGCCCAGGTCTTCCGGAATCGTCTCCTCTGAACTTGAAGGGACGACGACGCCGGGCAGCTCGGGGGAATTCCAGGAGGCGACCGTATCGCGCACCGCCGCGAACGTGAGGAACGCGGTCGTGCCAGCCGCAATGATAAACGCGACTAGAATTCCAACCAGCAGCCAGTTCACGGATGAGGTGCGTCTTTGTTTTGTTCTGATCTCTCGGCTGCGGTCCATATCCTTATAAACCTTTACGGCATAGAATTGCTATTCGCCCAATCATAGCCCAGGTACAGCACCATGTCCACCTGGCTGGTTGGATCATAGCGGAGATAGATCCTGTTCGGGGAGATGTCCATCAACTCGACCAGGTATTTAAGCGTATACGGGTTCCCCGTATACGAGATGATCGTAGTGGCGGAATAGGCTTCGGGGGCGTCGCCGGTGGAGGTCACCTGCGCGCCTTCCGCTTTCAGATAATCTGACGTGCGAGTTGCCAACCCGGGGGTGCCGGAACCGTTGAGGATCGAAAGGCTGGCGCTTTCGGTTTGCATCAGCTCCTGCGGATTCGAATCCGCCATGGCCGGGCTCACCGGGCCATTCGCGGTGAAGATCTCGTCACGCAACAGGCGGATCTGCTCCGGCCTGGGCTTGAGCACCTGGTCTCCATCAGGTGAGGTGTTAAGGGTGACGTGCTGGGTTCCGATAACGCCGCGCTTGATATTCTCCTCTGGGATCTGCTGGGCGAGCCAGGCCAGTTTGATGGCCTGGTCCAGGGTCAGGTTCGTATGCACGCCCGAGGCGATGCTGTCGTAGAGCGCCGGAGCCCGGCTGATTAAGACCGGCAGCATGTTGGAGCTCATGACGCGGTTGCGGATGCCGAAGATGACCTGCTGCTGGCGCTCCGCGCGATCGAAGTCGCCGCCCTCTGAGTTGCGGGCGCGGGCGTAAGCCAGTGCCAGATTACCTGGGAGGACCTGCACACCCGGGTTCAGGTACCGGGTGTTATCGTCGCCAAGCGGGTCAATTTTTATTCGCTCGGGCACGTCCACTTTAATTCCACCCAGCTCGTCGATAAAGCGTTCGAATGCGTAGAAGTCGATCTGGGCAAAGTAATCGATCTTGAGGCCTAACAGTTCTTCGACGGTCCTCATCGCCAATCCGGGCCCGCCCCCCGGGACTTTGTAGATTTCGCCATTCCGGTAAGCGCCATTGATCCGGCTGGGCTCGAACCCGGGAACGTTCACCCATAAGTCACGCGGGATGGAGAGCATGCCGGCTGTTTTCGTGATCGGGTCGACCGAGAGCAGGATCATCGTATCGGTGCGCGGCGCGCCTTCTCCGCTTTCCCAGTCCCGGTAGTCCAACCCCACGACCAGCACGTTCACCCGGCTGGCGCCGTCCCAGGGTTGGGGCTCCGGCCCGAGCGACTGCGGTGGAATGACCGGATTGCTGCTCGCAACCGGGTCGTTTTCTTCTCCCGGGGTAGGAGTCTGGCGCGAATTGACGACGATCCCGGGCAGGTCGGTGATATCCCAGGTGGCGACAAAGTTGCGCACGAAGATAAAAGTCCCAACAGCGATCGCTCCGGCAAAGACCACAAAAACTGCCAGGAGTACGACCAGCAGTTTATTCATTGGAAGATCGATGCTCGTTCTGCTTTTTTGGATCCGTTCCATTTAATCAAATCTCGTTGTAATGATAAACCCGCCATTATCCCTCTTCTCTCCCTGCTCGACAGGGAGTGAAAGAGGCAGCGGGAGGGAGGGGTGATTCAACGCATACAACCTGAACGTATCCGCATTATACCCGATCCCGGCCAATCCCAAAGAGCTGGATGCCTTACCACTGGACTACCCATCGCTTTCTCAAAAATGGGGTTTGGGGTGGGAGAAGGCGGCTTTGCCGCCTTCTCCCACCCCAATTTCCTCTTTGCCCCCGCCCTGGGGCGGGGGTTAGGGGGTGGGGAAAAGCAGGGCTTTCGACTTTGAGAAAGCCATGCTGGACTACCCATCGAGCCGAGCTGGATGCCTCCCAGGTAGGGTAAAATAATACGTTTGAGACTGTTGCAATATGAATGCCAGATCAACACTCTGTAAGTGATTTATGTCTATCCTGTCTGCTTCTAACCTGGCCAGGTCCTTTGGGCCAGACGACGTCTTTTCGGCTGTTTCGTTGACGATTCCCCGCGGGGCACGGATCGCCATCGTTGGACCGAACGGGATCGGCAAGACCACCCTGCTGCGGATCCTGGTCGGGTTAGATGAACCCTCCTCAGGTTCGGTCCATCGGGCGCGCGGCCTGACAATCGGCTACCTGCCCCAGGAGGCCAATCTTACCGCTTCTCACAGCCTGTGGGAGGAATGCATGCGCGCCTTCGTTCAGGTGCGCGAACAGGAGCGTGAACTGGCCCGCTTGGAGGCTGCCATGGCCGATCCGGAGCAGGCCGGCGAAGCGCTGGCGCGCTATGGCCCGTTGCAGGTCGCCTTCGAGCACCAGGGCGGCTACACCTACGAGACTCGCATCCGCCAGGCGTTGAGCGGCCTCGGCTTCGATGAACAAGATTACCAGCGTCCATTGACGCAGCTCTCGGGCGGTCAGCGGACTCGCGCCTTGCTGGCTCGCCTGCTGCTTTCCAACCCTGACCTGCTGGTCCTCGACGAGCCGACCAATCACCTGGACATCTCCGCGGTCGAGTGGCTGGAGGGTTACCTCAGCAACTGGGAAGGTAGCGTGCTGATCGTCTCTCACGACCGCTATTTCCTGGATAAAGTTGTGGGGAACATTTGGGAGATGAGGCGATCCGGGTTGGAGGCTTACCGGGGTAATTACAGCGCTTATCTCGTGCAGCGGCAGCAGCGTTGGCAGCAGCGTCAGGAGATTTACGAAGCGGAAAAAGAACGCCTCGAGAAGGAACTGGATTACATTAAGCGCAACATTGCCGGGCAGCGGACCCAGCAGGCCAAGGGGAAGCTGCGCCGCCTCAGCCGCCAGGTGGAGGCCATTGAAAGCCTTGGATTCGAGGCTGTGAAGAGCAAGAGCTGGCTTGAGATCAGCGGGGAGGCAGAGATCTCGGCTCACGCGATGGGAGTTGAGGAAGTGGAACGCCGTCTTCGCTCCCTGCGCGCTCCAACGTATAGGCCGGCCAACCTTAAGTTGAATCTCAAGGCCGGGCAGCGCAGCGGAAATATCGTCCTGCGCACCTCGGACCTGGTGGTGGGCTACCCGGGAGAGACGTTGTTTGTGGCGGACGACATCGAGCTGCGCCGCCTGGAGTGCGCCGCGGTCATCGGCCCGAACGGCGCGGGCAAGACCACCTTCTTGAAAACGATCCTTGAGAAGCGCCCCCCGCTGTCGGGTGAGGTGGTCCTGGGAGCCAGCCTGCAAATCGGGTATTTCGCCCAGGCGCACGAGGATCTCAACCCGGAGTGCACCCTGGTGCAGGAGATCGAAGCGGTTGCCCCTCATCTTCTGCTGGCAGAAATCCGGAACTACCTGGCGCGCTTCCTGTTCGCCGGCGAGGACGTTTTTCGACCGGTCTCGACGCTTTCGGGCGGAGAGCGCGGCCGCCTGGCGCTCGCCAAGCTCTCCCTCACCAGCGCCAACCTCCTGTTGTTGGACGAGCCGACCAATCACCTGGATATCCCCTCCCAGGAAATCCTGCAAGAGGTCCTGGCGGACTACCAGGGGACGATCCTGCTCGTCTCGCACGACCGCTACCTGATCGATGCGCTCTCTACCCAGGTATGGGAGATCGACCAGGAACACCAGAGGCTGCGGGTGTTCCTGGGGACGTACAGCGAATACCGGGCCGAGCTGGAGGCCGAACGGCTGGCGGTGGAGGCGCGCCGCCAGCAAACCGGCAGCCCTGTCCGGACTCGAACGCAGGCGCGTCCCCCGGTCGACGAGCGCCGCCGGCGAGCCCGGCTGCAGGAAATCGAAGCCCGGATCGCAGACCTGGAGCAGAAACTGGCCGGTCTTTCAACCCGGCTCGAGAGCCCGCCGCCTGACTCCGAGGTGGTGCAGCAGCTGGGCGAAGATTATGTCGAGACCCAGGACGAGATCAACGCGCTGCTGGCCGAATGGGAGCAGCTCCACACAAATCCATAATTTAGGCTCTTAATCTGCGGTGGCTCCCGCCAGGACCGGTTCGTCTCCATTATAGGAGCGCAGCTGCGGCCAGCGCCGGGCGATCCAGCTCACCGCCAGGATGCAGCCCACGCCGCCGCTGATGATCGCCAGCGGCGCGCCGAACAGCTGCGCGGCGACCCCGGCTTCCACTTCCCCTAACTGCGGCCCGCCCATAAAGAAGATCTGGTTCACGCTGGTCATGCGCCCGCGGATGTAATCGGGCGTCTGCAGCTGCCGGATCGTATTGCGGATAATGGTGCTGACCGAGTCGGAGGCGCCGACGAATACCAGCGCAAGGAAAGCCAGGGAGAACTCGCGCGCCAGGCCGAAAGCGACGGTCGCCAACCCGAAAGCCACCACGGAGGCCAGGAAGACCGGGCCCTGCCTGCGGATCGCAGGCAGCTGCGAGATGATCAGGGCTGCGCCAACCGCGCCGACGGACTGCGCGGCCGACAACCATCCGTATTCGACGGCGCCCACGAGCAAAACGTCCCGGGCAAAGATCGGCATCAGCGTGTTGGCCGACGAGAAGAACGTGGCGAAGAAATCCAGGACCATGGTCGAGAGGATGATGGGGTGCGACAGGATGAAGCGCACCCCTTCCAGGATGGCCGGCAGGCTGACGGCCGCGCGGCGCCCTTCCGGACCCGGCGCTTGAAATCCCTGGCTGACCGGCCCGATCTGCACCAGGGCGAGGATCACCGCCAGGAAAGTGATCGCATTGATCAAATAGGTGTAGGGCTGTCCCAGGTAGGCGATCACCAGGCCGCTCAAAGCCGGCCCGACGATCGATCCGGTTTGGAAGGCAATCGACTGCATGCTGAACGCGTTGGCCAGGTCGTGGGCGGGGACCAGGTTGGGTACCAGGGCCTGGCGGGCCGGCTGGTCAAAAGAAATTGCCACGGCCTGGATCGCTGTCAGGGCATAGATATGCCACAGGGTGATCTGGCCCGCGAAGGTCAGCCAGGCCAGGGCCAGCCCGGTCAGCGCCATCGCGCTCTGG
>DASWHG010000119.1:0-2614 GCA_036393315.1 Anaerolineales bacterium
ATTGGAGGCTGAGCGCTCTCTTATGGGGCATTATACTCGATTTATGAGAGGGCGGCGGGTGTAGAGAGGCTTCTCAGCGTGGTAGAATTGGTAGAATCCATATCAAATATATCCAATACTACAACGTTACTTTCTGTCATCGATGAAGCAGTCTGTTCAAGGTTTGCTTACGATGCGAAAGATAGGCGGGAAGTCAATACAATCCCCTGCCAGAATGACATGATATGTCCCAATTGCCAGACCCCAAACCGGAATACGGCGAGATTCTGCGATCATTGCGGTTACAACCTGGGGCAATTCTCGCCGCCAGCTGAGGGCGCGGCGGCAGCTGTATCACCGTCCATGACCGCCCGGGAGGCGCTGATGCCGGCCGAGTTGGCCGCCAAGCTGGATGCAGCGCGCAGCGACGGATCGATGGAGGGCGAGCGGCGCGTCGTCACCATGCTGTTCAGCGATGTCAGGGGCTCGACGGCGGCCGCTGCGCAGCTGGACCCGGAAGAGTGGAAGGGCATCATGAACGGCGTCTACGAGCGCATGATCCGGCCAGTGTACCGGTATGAGGGCACCATCGCCCGGCTGATGGGCGACGCCATCCTGGCTTTCTTCGGCGCTCCCATCGCTCATGAAGACGACCCGCAGCGGGCCATCCTTGCCGGGCTGGAGATCGTGGCCGCCATCCCGCCTTATCGCCAGGAAGTGCAGGAGCGTTGGGGCGTCGACATCGACGTCCGGGTGGGCGTCAACACGGGGACGGTGGTGGTGGGCAAGATGGGGACTGACCAGTTCATGGAATACGCGGCCGTAGGTGACGCCATCAATATAGCGGCAAGGATGGAGCAGACGGCCAGGCCGGGCACGGTGCAAATCACAGAAGACACCTATCGCCTGGCAGCCCCGCTGTTCGATTTTGAGGACCTGGGCGGGATCGCCGTCAAGGGCAAGGAGGAGCCGGTTCATTCCTACCGGGTACTGGCTGCTAAAGCTGTGCCGGGACGGCTGCGCGGCCTGGAAGGACATGGCATCCAGTCGCCGCTGGTAGGCCGCGACGAGGAATTCGCCAGGGCACGAGCGGCTATTCAACGTTTGTTTGACGGGGACGGCGGCATCCTGGCCGTTATCGGTGAAGCAGGCCTGGGTAAGTCCCGCCTTATGGCAGAGCTGCGCAGATACGAAGTTCGAAATTCGGAAATCAGGTGGTTGGAAGGCTACGCGCTCTCCTTCGGCCGAAGCATCAGCTACTGGCCTTTCCAGGAGATGCTGCGAGACTACGCCGGCATCTCGGAGACTGACACGGACGAAGAGGCCTGGCGCAAGTTTGCATCCAGGGTTGAGGCGCTTTTTGGCGACGAGAGCATGGACATCCTGCCCTACCTGGCCAGCCTGATCTCGTTGGAGGTGCGGGGCGACTATGTCGAACGGGTCAAATACCTGGACGCCGAGACGATGGGCCAGCAGGTGTTCCGGGCCTCGCGCCGCTTCTTCGAGCGACTGGCCCGCCAGCGTCCGCTGCTGCTCTTTTTCGATGACCTGCATTGGCTGGATGAGTCTTCAGCCAGGTTGATCGAGCATCTGCTGCCCCTGGTGCGGCGGGAGTCGCTTCTTATCGCGGCCACGGCCCGGCCAGAGCCAGACACAGCCGCCGCAGCTTTGCGCAAGGCAGCGGCCAGCGATTTCGCGGAGGCGTACGAGGAGATCGCACTCGCTCCCCTGACGGCCGGCGACAGCGCCCAACTGGTGGACAACTTGCTGGCGATCGACAACCTGCCCGGCGCGCTCCGCCAAACGATCACCCAAAAAGCGGACGGCAACCCCTTCTTTCTCGAAGAGATCATCCGCAGCCTGATTGACGGCGGAGCCATCGCTCAGGACCAGGATTCAGGTCGCTGGCGGGCTACAGAGGGCATCCATGAGGTGATCATTCCCGACACATTGCAAGGGGTGATCATGGCCCGCATCGACCGTCTCGACGACGAGGTAAAGCAGGTGCTGGGTGCGGCTTCCGTTATTGGTCGCTCCTTCTTTTATCGCGTGCTCAAGGCGATACAGGCGGCCGGCGAAGCCCTTGACCAGCATCTCGAGGAGCTGCGCCAGGTCGAACTGATCCGGGAATTGCAGAGTACGCCAGAGCTGGAATACATCTTTCGCCACGCCATCGCCCAGGAGGTGACCTACGAGAATCTGCTGCTGCAACGACGCCGGGAACTGCACTCCCGGGTAGGCGAAGCCATCGAGCGCCTTTTCGCCGACCGCCTGGATGAGTTCTACGGCCTGTTGGCTTATCATTTCACCCGAGCCGAGAAGTGGGAGAAGGCCCAGGACTATCTGTTCAAAGCCGGCGACCAGGCCGGTACTATCGCTGCTGACAGGGAAGCGCTGGTCAATTACCGGCAGGCGCTGCAAGCGTACGAGCGCGCCTTCGGCGATCGCTGGGACCCGGCGCAGCATGCCGATATCGAACGCAAGATAGGGCAGACTTTGCTGCGGCTGGGCGATCTCGTTGGCGGATTGGATCACCTTGAGGAAGCCTTAAAGCTGCTTGGACAGCCTGCTCCCTCAAATAAATGGGCAGTAAGAATGTTTCTTCTGCGCGAGGCCCTGAGGCAGATGGGACACC
>DASWHG010000120.1:0-11564 GCA_036393315.1 Anaerolineales bacterium
ATTGAAATCGTCCCTTGCAGGGCAACGCCTTGCAGAGCAAGGGCAGCCAATTGCAGGCCGGCAATCCAGCCTTCGGTGCGGGTTTCCAGCTCATTGATATCTTCCGCTGAGAGGTTCAGGCCCATCACCTGGTTGAGAAAATCGGCGGCTTCGGAGGGGGTAAAACGCAAGTCGGCGGCGCGCAGTTCGGCCAATTGGCCCCGACCCCGTAACCGGGCCAGGGGGAAATCTGGATCTTCACGGGTGGCGATGACCAGGTGCATCTGTGGTGGCAGGTGCCCGAGCAGAAAGGTGAGGGCGTCGTCGACGGACGTCGACGCGTCAACCGGCTTGGCATCAATAACGTGGTAGTCGTCAAGGACGAGGATGAAATTATCCGGGATGGTGGTGATTTCATTGAGCAGGGTTGTCATAATCGATTCGGTTGCTGGTGGCTGAGGGGATTGGAGCACACCCAACACCCCTTCTCCTATATTCGCCGCAATCCCTTCGGCTTCGCTCAGGGCAAGCGTCTGCAAAGCAGCGACGAGGTAAACTAGAAAGCGTGAGGGATCGTTATCCCCTTCGTCCAGCGACAGCCAGGCAACGCGAACCTTTGGTTCGAGTCGCTCGCAACTGGAGACCCATTCGCTGAGCAGCGTGGTTTTTCCAAAGCCGGCAGGGGCAGAGATGAGGGTCAGTTTGCGGTGCAGACCCTCGTTCAGCCGCTCGATCAGGCGGGGGCGGAGGACAACTTTAGGCCGAGGTGGGGGGATATAAAGTTTAGTGGCTAAAATTGGCGTAGACATAGATCAATTATAAAACACACACCCCAAAAGGGACGGCGGCTTCTTCATAGGTCATATTGGCCGGTTTTATTGCCAGCACCACTTCTTCAGGCAGACATATGTACTCGGCATAAGCACCAAAACTCATCAGTATCGAGGAAGCCTCGCTTGAACCCAGCCCAGCAAGTCTTCTGGCAAACTTGCAGTTCGGAACATTCCATCTGGCACCGGGACCACCCCGCCTGGTGCCGATAGCCCTGATCTTCAAGCCGCAATCGTAGTATAATGCAATCAGCCCAAACGGGTCTGATTTCTACCACGGATCCCAGAGGCATAGAAAGACTTAACCAGGTTAGCGAGGTGAGCAGATGGAAGCCTTTAGCGAAGCGAATGTGATCGTCGACCGCATGCTGGTCGAATATTTCCGGACTCCGGAGGAGGAGCGTGAGCAGCTCCCCGGGACCGAGGCGGTTAAGCTGGCCTGGAACCTGATCCACCAAGAACTGGAGAACGTCGAGAATTTGGAGCTGGCGGAGGCGTTTGAAGCGCAACCGGTCGAGAACCAGCATCCCCTGACCGTCAGGCTCACCCACCTCATGAGAAGGAATGACGAGCTGGCCGGCACGTTGCGCCGCTTATTGGACCTGTACCTGCAGCAGCTTTACGCCGGGACGATCGACGTGAAGCAGCAAGTGAGCGAGATATCCAACGCCTCTGGGGTGATCAAGGGCGGCTCGGTGATCGGCATTAACATCGACTCCATGGGAGATTAGCCAATAATTAATATCCATTGAGTGCAGGGGGTTATCGAACTCGTTTTCTATGGCACGTCCAGAAAACGAGTTTTCGTTCTGACCGAGGGAGAAGGCAATGGATACAACGGTTGAGGTAGAAGGTATCCCCGGCCCGGCCGGAACCGTAGCCGGCCAAACGGCCAGGCAGCCCAGGCTGAGGTCGAACTCCAAGCGGCTCCTGTCCCCGCTGCAGAGCAACTGGGCCGTGTTGGTCCTGGGCCTGTTCTTTATAGCGTCCCTGACCGCAGTCCTGTCCTGGATCTTGTACAGCAACCTGCCCTGGTTCCAGGCCGTCATGCTGCTGGCTGGCGTATCTTTCTTCCCGCTAACCCACCTGGCTTACCAGCTGCGCTCGGAGAAGCACAAGGCGCGCCTGGTCGACGACTTCGAACTCCTTGGGATTGTGGAAAAAGGCCAGGAACGCCAGAAGGTCGAGGAACAATACCAGAAGATCCATAGCCCGCAGCAGTACATCATCTTCGTGTCGCTGGTCTCGCTGGTTACCCTGCTGGGATTTGGCCTGCTGCATTTCAATCCCAGCCTGCTGGCCGGTTACATGGATCCGAACCCGGAAATGGTGGCGATGACCATGTTCTACAGCTTCCTGGGCGCGTTCGTGTTCTCGATATTCAACGTCTTCCGCCGCTTCGTGACCTTCGACCTTCAACCGGGCGTCTACCTGTACGTGGTCGTGATGATGCTGACCGTGATGATTATCGGATTCGTCCTGGCCCGCTTCCTGGACAACAGCATCAAGGTACGGGTGATGATTCCGGTGCTGGCCTTCACCATCGGTTATTTCCCGGACGTGGGCATCCGTTGGATCGTCAGCCTGGCCAGCCGGGTGATCGGAAAATTCAGCTATAAAGAGACCAGCCTGGGCAGTATCAACGGCATCAGCTCTGGCACGAGACCCGGTTGCGCGAGGGCGGCATCGACAACACCCAGAACCTGGAAGCCTGCGACGTGCGCGAGCTGCTGCTCTCCAGCCGGTTCAGCGCCCAACAGCTGATGAACTGGATCGACCAGGCGATACTGGTCACCAACCTGACCTCGCCGGTGCTGCGGGAGCTGAACCGGCACGGCATCAACAACATCACGACCTTTCGCTCGATGGTCGACTCGAAGGGATACGACGCCTTACCAGACCTGCCTCCCACAGCGCTCTTCGAAGGAGCCAGCGGGAGAAAGAAGAAGAGGGGGAGAACAGCAGAGGGAGAGGCCGAGGCAGAGCAGGACCCCGGTGAGGGCGAGGTGGACCAGGCCTGGATCGAGAAATCTTATCGAAAGAACCTCAGGACACTCTACCAGGCGGTCTACTGTGCGGCGGAAACCAGCCCGAACTACTACTATGTCTACGAATACTGGAAGGCGGTCAAGGTCTTCCGCACCCGGCAGGTGACGGTTTCGACGGACCGGGCTTTGGGAGACCGGGGCATCCAGATGGTCCAGGCGATCCTTTTCGAACCGGATCTGATTGAGAAAATGGGCCGAGCCTGGACTGAGCTTGGTCTTCCCGCCGACATTTTACCCACCCTTTTCCCCGACACGCCGGAAGGAAAGGTCGCCTTAAGCAACCTGTACATCCAGCTGGAATATTTCCCGGAAGCCATCCGGACCCTGACGGAGTCCATCTCGGAGGACCCGACGTATGCGCTGGCTTACGCCAGCCGGGGGTTGGCGCACGCCAGGATGCGCCGCTTCGATGAATCCTTCGCCGACTTCAACACGGCCAAAGAGCTCTCCCCCAACTACGCGGTGACCTACCACCACAAGGGGGCGGCCCTGATGATGCGCGGCCAATACCGGGAGGCGATCGCGGAGCTGACCACGGCGGTGAAGAAAGACGGCTCGTCGGCGGTGGCCTTCTTCAACCGGGGACGGGCTCGAGCTTACTTGAACGACTTCGACGGCGCGCTGGAAGACCTGACCCAGGCGATCAACGTCAAGCCTTACGCGGAGACCTACCTCGAGCGCGGCGTGATCTATTTCGGCAAGGCCTGCTGATGCAGGCGCTCGACGATTTCACCCAGGTCATCCGGCTCGATAACAACAACGCCCTGGCCTACGCCCGCCGGGGACTGACCTATATGGTCTTGAAGGATTACAACAGCGCCCGCTACGATCTAAACACGGCCATCCTGTACGATCCGGACCTGGCGGCGGCGTACGCCTACCGGGGCCTGCTGAACTTCCAGCTTGAAGACGAGGAGAGCGCCATCGAGGAGTACACCCTGGCTCTGCAGCTCGACCCGAACCTGGCGGAGGCGCTGCGAAACCGCGCCTTCGCATACCAGAAAATCGGTGATATAGACAAGGCGATCGAAGATTTCCGCAGCTACCTGAAGCTGGATGAGGATGGGTCGGACGCGGTCGAGGTCAGGCAGAGGCTGGCGCAGCTGGAGAGGGAAAGAGGCTAGCGGGCGAAGTAGATCAGCCCCCCACAGGCAAGGCACGACAGGCTGACCAGGCCCAGGAAGGCCAGCAGTCCAAGCAGGCTGCGCCGGCTGGCAGCCTGGTATTGCTTTAAATCCAGCTCAAACTCCTGGATGGCCCGCTCGGCGTGCGAGTCCATAGGCAGCGGAATGCTCATCTGCTCCTCCCTTTCCCCATCGGTCCCGGCCGCTTCAGACATGTCTATTAAGTATAGAGAGCCAGATGCGCCCAGACAATCGGAAATAAGTACTGGTATGAAGTGAGTGGAAAATCGAGAATAGTGATTAGTATGAAGGTAATTCAATCATAACTTTTTTCCGAGCGACCACTCATTTAAGTTAACGCTCGAAAGGGGGAAAAAGTTTCAGTCCGGAGCTATCAATTTCGCAAAATCCCGAATATTTTAAGATTCAATGACTGCTGTGCCGTTGGCTGTATCAAGCTTATATAAGGAAATGAAGAAGGGCAGGATCCTGCCTGGACCAATAACTGAGCGCTTCGATGGTGCGTTTCAAGCCTGTGTCGATCATTGCGGCCTCCCGGGGAGAGGCGGGCTGCCAGTTGGCAATACCGAAAGTCGCGAGAGCGAAATTACGCAGGAAAGCCGCTCCCAATTGGTGCCATACCTCTGCCCGGTCCAATGCTTTTCCAGTGTATGCTTCGAACGCGGCAGAATACGCCGCGTATACCTGCTCCCGATCTGTAGCATTACTCATTGAAAAGAGAAGTTCGTAAAGATCGAGAACGGTCGGGCCTTTGGCACAACGCGCCCAGTCGAGAAGTACCGGTACGGTATCCTCTACAAAGACAAAGTTGTCGAGGTGAAGGTCTCCGTGCAAGAGGGTGACCGGAGCGCGCGCCAGGCGTTCGTTTGCGACTGCCTGGGCATGCTCAAACCGGTCAAGGAGATTTCTCGTGCGACGGTCAAGCCGGTCGTTAAAACGCTCCAGGAACGAGGCTCGCCTCGGCGCGTACCAGTCTGGGCCTCGTTCCCAGGTGGATAGGGATGGAAGCCAGGAGGCAAGGCTCAGCGCCTCGTGCTCGAACCAGGCAGCGTGGATCCCGGCCAGGCAACGCGCCACGGCGTTCGCCAGGGGAAGGGACAATTGAAGCAGGCAGTCTCCCTGGGTGATCCGGCCGAGATGCTCGAGGATCAAAACGCCACGATCATTCTCGGGGTCGATCGCGGCGTAATAGCAGTCTGGTATCCATGCCGTCAAACCCTTCGCGAAGGTGTGATAGAAACCAACCTCGCGAGCCCCGGCCGGCCCGGCGGTGCTCCATAGCTTGGCGACGACCGAATGAGGCATACGATCAGACTCCCAATTGAAACAGAAGATCTCGCTGGCCAGGCCATACCCTTCGCCTATCCTCTCAGACGCGACCTTGTTTATTTCTATGTGTGGGAAGCGTGGCTGCAGAACTTGATGCAGCCAAACCGCGGTTACAGCGGCCACAGAGGCCGGTAGTTCATCTCGAGAAAGATTGTTATCTTGGTCTGGCACTAAAGGACTCCTGACATCGTAACGAAAGTCACATGGTAATTTGCAAATAATCACTTGACTTTAAAATATGTAATGCAATAATGGAACTGAAACGATCCTACAATGAAGTTAGATCATATCTTAATAATCCAGCATCGGTAGTATTGAGAGAGAGGAGGATGCAAAGATGATATCCAGGCGAGAGTTTTTAAGATTAAGTGGTATGAGCGCGGGGACGTTGATAGCCCTGCGGCACAAGTGGCTACGCGCCCTGGCGCAAATCCCTGGCGGTTCGCTCAACCCGGCATCAGTCTTAAAATTTATCACACCGCTACTGATCCCGCCGGTGATGCCCAAGGCCGGCACCGTGAAGCAGAAGGGCGGAAAGAACATCGACTACTACGAGATCTCGATGCGCCAGTTCTCGCAGCAGATCCTGCCCGCCGGCCTGCCCGCGACCACCGTTTGGGGCTATGGCGCGGTCAAGTCGGCCAGCAAGAAAGGCCTGCTGCTGCACAACGCGCCCTCGCTGACCATCGAGGCCAAGTGGAATGCGCCGGTGCGGGTGAAGTGGATCAACGAACTGGTGGACGCCAGCGGGGACTACCTGCCCCACCTGCTGCCGGTGGACCCAACCCTGCACTGGGCCAACCCGCCAGGTGGAATTGAAGGCCGCGATATGCGGCCAACATTCGCCGAGACGCCCGGCCCGTATACCGGACCGGTGCCGATCGTCACGCACGTGCACGGCTCGGAGAACGTCGGCGACGAGAGCGACGGATATGCGGAGGCCTGGTACCTACCGGCGGCAACTAACATCCCGGCGGGCTACGCCACCGAGGGCACCTGGTACAATTTCTTTAATGGAAAGGCCCTCGCCAAGTACGGGGCGGTCTGGCAAACCGGCAGCGCCACCTTCCAGTACCCGAACACACAGCGCGCCTCTACGATCTGGTACCACGACCACACCCTGGGCATGACCCGGCTGAACGTATATGCCGGGCCGGCCGGCTTCTACATCGTGCGCGGCGGGCCGGGAGGCGATAAGGCAGTCCTGGACAGCCGCTTCGGCACAACCGCCGTGCTGCCCGGCCCGGCCCCCAATGAAGGCGATAAGTTCCCGCCGAACAAGACCTACTACGAGATCCCGATCGCCGTGCAGGACCGCTCGTTCAACGCCGACGGGTCGCTGTTCTACCCGGACACGCGCGCCTTCTTCGACGAGATCTTCGGCCCTTACATCCCCTTTACCGACATCGCACCGATCTGGAACCCGGAGTTCTTCGGCAACACGATGATGGTGAACGGCAACACGTGGCCTTTCCTGAGCGTGGAGCAACGGCGCTACCGCTTCCGCCTGCTGAACGGGTGCAACTCGCGCTTCCTGATCCTGGACTTCGGCAATATCCCCGGGGTGGAAGTGTGGCAGATCGGCAACGAGGGAGGTTTCCTGGCCGTGCCGGTGAACCTGACCGCAGACAACGGTAACAAGATCCTGATGGGGCCGGCCGAGCGAGCTGATATCATCGTCGACTTCACCAACGTGCCGGTTGGCTCGTACGTGCTCGGCAATGTCGGGCCGGACGAGCCGTTCGGAGGCGGCGTCCCGGACGAGGACTTCGACGTGGCCGATCCCGGTTCGACCGGACAGGTGATGGAGTTCCGGGTCGGGCCGGCGCTCGCCTCTGACCCGAGCACGCCGCCGCAGTTCCTGCAGCTGCCGGTCATCGCGTCGCTTACCGGCGGGACAACGCTCCCGCTGGCGCTGATCGAGATGATGTCGATGTATCCTGGTTTCGACGGACCGGCTGAGGCGATGCTGGGCGTCGTCAAGGACGGCGTGCCTGAGCACAAGATGTGGTCAGACGATATTACGGAGAACCCGAACCCCGGCGATACGGAGGTGTGGGAGTTTTATAACACGACCGCCGATGCCCACCCAATGCACATCCACGAGGTGTTCTTCCAGGTGGTGAATCGTGAACCGTTGGTACTTGATGAAGAGGGCGAGGTTGTGGTGCCATTGCTATTGAGCGGCGCTCCGCAGCCCCCGGAGGCGTGGGAGAACGGCTTCAAGGACACGGTCATCGCCTACCCGGGCCAAGTGACGCGAGTGCGGTTGAGGTTCGGCAGTTCGGGCCAGTTCGTCTGGCACTGCCACATCGTCGAACACGAAGACAACGAGATGATGCGCCCCTTCCGGATCGGGCCAGTGCAGCCAGGCCAGCCGGGCCAAGCCTGATCTGACCCCCAAGCCCTCCTTCCCAAATTGGGACCTATCCCCCGGCCCCCTTCCCGTTCAGGGAAGGGGGTTTGTTATGAAGCTATCATTTCTGTTAGTTGCGACACTAAATACCTCATTAAGCGTATTAATTAGCGTATGATAGTGCTTTATTGACTACCTCCAGTGTGGTATTTTCGCCTACAAAGAAAGGGACGGCATGAACTGGGGAGAAAACTTATTCAGCCTTCCCCTGCTGATCACCGCCATTATTTCAGCAGCCCTGGCAGTATATGCCTGGCGGCGCCGCGCCATCCCTGGGGGAACCGCTTTCTTCGTCCTCATGGCTGCAGTCGCGGAATGGTCTTTCAGCTACGCGCTGGAGCTGGGGGATGCATCTCTTGCCTCCAAACTGTTCTGGGTCCGGGTCGAGTACTTCGGAATCGTCACCATTCCGGCTGCCTGGCTGATTTTCTCGCTCCAATATACCGGCTTGCGCCAGTTGCTGGCGCGCCGCACCCTGGTCTTTCTAGCCATCATGCCAGTGCTGACCCTGCTCCTGGTATGGACAAACCGCCAGCACGGCCTGATCTGGAGCGAGATCCACTTCGACCAGAGCGGCATCGCCCCGGTCTTAAGCCTGCATTACGGGCCCGCGTTCTGGGTCCATACCATTTACTCTTACCTGCTGGTCTCGGCCGGTATGCTGGTGCTTTTCCTGTTCTTCTTGCGTGCCCAACGGCTGTACCGCCGGCAGGTCAAGATCGTGCTGCTGACGTTTTTTATCGCGTGGATCTTAAATGTAATATACATTTTAAAGATCACTCCTATCCCCAACCTGGACCTGACCCCGTTCGCATTCGCGATAACGGTCGTGCTGGCGGCCCTGGGCTTTCTGCGCTTGCAGTTCCTTGACCTCGTCCCGCTCGCGCGCGGCGCGATCCTCGAAAGCATGCGAGACGCAGTCATCGTCCTGGACGCCTGGAACCGGATTGCGGACTTTAATCCGGCCGCAGAAGCCATTACCCATCGCAAGATCTCTCAAGTGGTCGGGCAACCGGCCAGCCTGGTTTTCGCGGATTATCCAGAATGGGTAAGGCGCTTTGAGGAAACGATCGAAGCAAATGAAGTGCTGGTTGGGGGAAATCCGGTAGATCCGCAATACATCAACCTGCAAATCTCGCCACTTTACGACAGGATTGGCCGGTTCACCGGCCGGCTGGTCGTCTTGCAAGATATCACCGAACAGGAGCAGGCCAAGCTGGCCTTGCAGCGATCGAACGCCGAATTAGAAGACCGGGTACAGGAACGGACGATCAAACTGCGAGATCGTGTCGAGATGGAGAGATTTGTCTCGAACATCTCGACCAAATTTATCAATCTGGCAGTCGACGAGATCGAACAGGAAATTAACCGCACCCTGCAGACAATCGGTGAATTCGCGGGCGTGGATCGCAGCTACATCTTCAGGATCTCCACCGATGGTGCGACCCTCACCAACACCCACGAATGGAGCGCGCCCGGAACTGCATCCCATAAGGAACAGCTCGCCGGTATCCCTTGTGCGATGCTCCCCTGGTGGATGGGCCGGCTCAACCGGAGAGAGACCATCTACCTTCCGCGAGATGCCACGCTGCCCCAACAAGCTCGTCGTGAGAAAGAGATCCTGAGATCGAAGGACATCCATTCATTGGTCGTGGTCCCGTTGATCTACGGCAATTCCTTGACCGGATTTTTAGGCTTTGATTCTTCCCAGAAGGAGAAAGTTTGGGTGGAAGAGGATCGGGTCCTGCTCCGGTTGGTGGGAGAGATCTTCGCCAACGCTTTCGCCAGGAAGGAGGCAGAGAAGGCGCTCCGGGCAAGCGATGCAGAACTGAGGGGCGTTTTCGCGGCGATGAACGACCAGGTCCTCATCTGTGACCGGTCTGGACGGATTCTGAAGATCGCCCCTACCCATACCGCCTCGCGACACCTGCCAGTTGAAGAGCCGGCCGGGAAGACACTGCACGAGATCCTGCCCGCCGAAACCGCAGTCTTGATCCTCAAGCACATCCGGGAGGCGCTGGACCAACAAAAAACCGTCCAGGTCGACTACCGCTTAGAGATCCATGGCCAGCAGACCTGGTTTTCCGGAGCGATCTCGCCCATCCAGAGAGACCGGATCGTGCTGGTTTCCCGGGACATCACCGAGCGCAAAGCATCCGAAGAACAACTCGCTTACAAAGCGCTACACGATCCCTTGACCGGCCTTCCGAACCGCAGGTTATTTATTGACCGGTTGGAACGGGCTTTCGAGAGAACCAAGCGCTACCCACAATGGAGCGCCGCAGTGCTGTATATGGACCTCGACGGTTTCAAGGCGATCAACGACAGCCTGGGGCATCCCGCCGGGGACAAGTTCTTGACCGCCACCGCACACCGCCTAAAAAATCGGATGCGCGCTTCCGACACCGTCACTCGCCTCGGCGGCGACGAGTTCGCCGTCCTGCTGGAAGATATTCAAGGTCTCGAGGAGGCCGTCCAGATCGCCGAGCGGATCCAGGAAGAAGTGTCAGTCCCCGTTGAGATCGAGGGGCAACCGGTCTCTGCGCACGCCAGCATCGGCATCGCCCTGGTTTCCACCGGCTACCAGGGACCAGAAGAGATTTTGAGGGACGCCGATACAGCCATGTACCAGGCCAAGACCAACGGCAAGGGACGGCACGAGATCTTTTCCGCTGAGGGGCAGGCACGTAGCATGGGTGACTACCAACTGCAGGCCGATTTACAGCGCGCGGTCGAGCAAGGAGAGTTCCAGCTTTTCTACCAGCCGGTCGTCGACCTCAAGAGCGGAGAGACGATCAGCGTGGAGGCGCTGTTACGCTGGCGCCATCCTCAGCGTGGGCTGCTGCTGCCGGGCGAATTCCTGACCCTGGCCGAAGAGACTCAGCTGATCTCTCCCATCGGAGAGTGGGTTTTACGAACGGCCTGCGCCCAGGTAAAAGCCTGGCACGAGGCCGGATACCAAAATCTCCGGGTGGCCGTTAATACTTCCGCCCACCAGTTCCGAGGACAAGGGCTCCTGGAGCTCGTTCCGAAGGTGCTGGCCGAGACCGATTTAGAACCCCGCTACCTCGAGTTAGAAGTCTCCGAGCAAACTACGATACAGGAGGTCGACTCGACGATCCAGATGCTGGATGAGTTGAGCCAGCTGGGCGTAAACGTTGCGATCGACGATTTCGGAAAAGGAGCATCTCCCCTCAGCGACCTGGAACGGATGCCAGGCGGTGCACTAAAATTTGACCCCGCTTTCATCCTGGAGGTCTTTGACGACCCAGAAAGAGCTGCGACGGCCCTGGCGACCATCGCGCGAGCCCATACCCTCAATCGAAAAGTCGTCGCCAAGGGGGTTGAGACGGACGAACAATTGGCCATTGTGGTCGATCAAGGGTGTGATCAGGTCCAGGGTTTCCTGATCAGCCAGGCAATCCCGGCAGGATGCATGGCCGACTTCCTCCGTCAAGGCTTCCTCCCTGGAGGCTTCATCCCTGAAGGCTTCCTCCCTGAAGGAGGCTCGATCCAGGCAGCAGAGCTGTAGGATCACCTTTCAGCTTCGACAAGGCCGAGGGCGACGAGCACCTTCTGGCGGTCGCTCAGGCTGCCGGTGATTTTCACTTCGGGGAGGGGGGAAAGCCGCACCAGGGTCGGGGCGACCAGGATATCCCTGGCGATGGCTGCCAGGGGATCATCGAGGATGTCCACGACCTGCACGCTGCAGCGTCCCGGCAGGTGCTGGGCGATGATTTCCCGCAAATTTTGTAGGGCTCGCTGCGAGTTGGGGGATCTGCCCGCAATAAACAGGGTCAAGACCCAATCGTCTTCC
>DASWHG010000121.1:0-21392 GCA_036393315.1 Anaerolineales bacterium
CTCTCTGCCGTAAAAACCTTCGTTTTGCCGCGCAGCGCTCCCGATCAAATCGTACGATTGGTTTTCGTCGCGATCCGCAGAATCTTCACGCTCCGGCTGAGATGGGCACGATCTTATGGCGAGCGCGACCAGGTCATGGCCTTCTTCGCCCCAATCAGCCTTTTGGCTCTTGTACCGGCCTGGCTGGCTTTGATCCTGGCCGGTTATTCCGGCATGTTCTGGTCCTTGGGCACGCAAACCTGGCAGGAGGCCTTACGCATCAGCGGTTCCTCGCTTCTCACCCTTGGTTTTGCCGCGACCGGCGACTTGCCTAAAACGCTGCTCTCATTTTCGGAAGCCACCATCGGCCTGATCCTGATCGCCCTGTTAATCGCTTACCTGCCGACCATGTACGCAGCTTTCTCTCGCCGGGAAGCAGCCGTGGACTTATTGGAAGTGCGCGCCGGCAGCCCGCCCTCGGCCGTCGAGATGATCCAACGCTACCACAGGATACACGGGCTGGACCGCTTGAGCGAGCAGTGGCACAACTGGGAGAAATGGTTCGTGGATATCGAGGAAAGCCATACTTCATTAGCAGCGCTGGTTTTCTTCCGTTCACCCGAACCGGAGCACTCCTGGGTCACGGCTGCCGGGGCCGTGCTGGATGCGGCTTCCCTCACCCGCTCGGTGCTAGACGTCCCTACCGACCCACAGGCGGACCTTTGCATCCGGGCCGGGTACCTGGCCTTGAGGCGCATCGCCGATTTCTTTGATGTCCCTTACAACCCGGATCCACAATATGGCGACCCGATCCACGTCTCTCGCGGGGAATTTGATGCCGCCTGCGAGAAATTTGCCGCGCAAGGCATCCCATTGAAGCCTGACCGGGATCAAGCCTGGCGAGACTTCAGCGGTTGGCGGGTTAACTACGATACCGTGCTGGTTGCATTGGCTGGCCTGACGATGGCCCCGCCGGCCCCCTGGTCGGGCGACCGGTCTGACCAGCCATTCGGTTACCCTGCATTTTTGCGACATAAGAGAAGGAATTTTTCGAAGAACGCGAATTCAATTCCGGAGGATCGTTATGCCCGTCCAGGGAGCCAGTGATTTCGTCCTATTGCCAGGGCCAGGACAAGGGTGGACGGGGAGGACATTAGCAGCAAGTCTGCCACTTCCGGTAGAGGCCCCCCGGGCGGGAACGAAAGGATCACCCATTGCGCCTCTATCTTGCTGGCAAGTGCGGGCAGGTGGGCCAGGTCAGTCACTTCGGCGACGATTTGCAGAGAAGGATCCTCCTGAATGAAATGTCGCAATAGACCTCGGAGCAGCCGGGGCTTGTTGGCCAGGATGATCCGGGGAGGTGCTTTCACAACTTATGGTCCGAACCCACTCGGACGGGGGGCGAGGGTAACGGTTACTTGCTGGCGCTCCCCTTCCCGGATGATGGTCAGGTCCAGCTGGTCTCCCGGGTTATGGAAAGCGATAACGTTCAACAGGTCGTCGAAGTTATTGATTTGCTGGCCATCCGCCTCGACCACCACGTCACCGCCAACAGGAACGGCCGTCTGGTCGATTTGGGTCGTCCCTGTCGTCCCCCGCAGCCCGGCCTCATCTGCGGGACCGCCATCCACGACGTTATCGATGTAAGCGCCGTGCTGTACGTCCAGGTTGTTGGCCTGGCTGATCAGCATCCCGACGTTTCCCCCTTCCACTCCCAGCCAGGGCCAGGTGAACTCACCTTGCTCGATGAGGACGGGGACCACCCGCCGGACGATATTCACCGGGACGGCAAAACCCACACCGGCATTTGCCCTGACCCCACCACTGGTGGCGATCGATTCGTTTACCCCGATCACCTCCCCGCGCAGGTTCAAAAGCGGACCGCCAGAGTTGCCAGGATTGATCGCTGCATCCGTCTGGATCACCTGCGGGATGCTGAAGGGCGTCACCTCCGTGGGGATCGTGCGGCCAACCGCACTGACGATGCCCACGGTCATGCTGTTGCTCAGCATGAAAGGATTCCCGATCGCGACCACCCACTCTCCAACCAGGACAACATCCGAGTCTCCTAACGGCAAGGGACGAACATTGTCCGGTAGCTGGTCGACGATGATGACAGCCAGATCGCTGTCTGGGTCCGCTCCCACGATTTCAGCACCAACCTGGCTCCCGTCGAAGAAGGTAACCGTCACCGACCGGGCCCCGGCGATGACGTGGTTATTGGTTACGATGTGACCCTGTTCGTCGATCAGGAATCCGGATCCGGCTCCCTGGCCAGTCCTACCTCCCTGCTCCACGTTTACGGCGATGCTCACGACTCCCGGGTTCACTTCTTCGTATAAGGTGGTCAACACACCGTTGCCCACACCAAGTCCCGAACTCGTTTGTTCAGTTAACGCCGTCTCAGCGGCCGGCGCGGGCGTGAAGGTGGGGACAGCCTGCTGGGTCGGTGGTTCCACCTGCTCCCCGGTCCGTGGAATCACCGCTTCTCCCCCAAAATCCAAGTCTCGAAACGAGATAAAGAGCAAGGCTGGGATCGCGATCACGATCAACAGCAGCAGCAGTCCACACCCGATGATGGCGGTTATCGAAAAGCGCCGACGATCCATAACGAAATCTCCTTTGATACAAGATATAACAGGAAGATGGAGGGACGTCCATAGACCAGGATACACTACAGGGATATAAATTTGGATACAAATTTATTAGTCAGGCCTTAACCGCTTCAAAAACCCCCTTTTCAGTCGTCACCCGGATCTCCGCCGAAATCTTTCTCAGGCAGGAAAGGCCTGACCATCTCTTCGAACTCCTTCAGGTGGGCGCGACCTCATTTTCCATGTAACGATAAGTAGCAACATATAGATTTTCGGTTGCCGGAAAGCGAAATCTTGCTACAGCTCGATCTCGGCAACCGAGGCATAGACTCGGGAAGGGACATAGGGAAAGCGGTCGATCTCCTCCTGGCGGGTCACGCCCGTCAGGACCAGAATCGTCTCCATCCCGTTCTGGACCCCGCTGACGATGTCCGTATCCATCCTGTCGCCAACGATGATCGTAGCCTCCGAGTGCACGCCGAGATAATTGAGCGCGGTCCGCACCATGAGCGGATTGGGCTTACCGACGAAGAAAGGCGCTTCCCCGGTGACCTTCTCGATCAAGGCTGCCACAGCCCCGCAGGCCGGCACGATCCCGGAGGCTGTCGGACCGGATGGATCGGGGTTGGTGGCGACGAACCGGGCCCCGTTCATGATCAACCGGATCCCTTTGGTCAACGTTTCGATGTTATAGCTGTTCGTCTCTCCGAGCACCACGTAATCCGGGTCGTGTTCTGTGATGATATAACCAGCATTATGAATGGCAGAGGTCAACCCGGCCTCCCCAATTACGAAGGCAGTCCCATTCGGATGCTGCTTCTGTAAGAAGCTGGCGGTCGCCATGGCGGAAGTGAAGATTAATTCAGCGGGGATATCGATCCCGATCCTCTGCAGGTTATGGGCCAGATCCTTGGGAGTGTACAGCGAGTTGTTGGTGAGAACCAGCAGTTTCGAACCCTGGGCCTTTACTCGTTCGATAAATTGTTCGGCCCCCGGGATGAGGGTGCTGCCACTGATCAGGACCCCATCCATGTCGATCAGATAATTTTTAATGGGTTTCATGCTCGCCCGATCCAGTTGTTTTCAAGGCTTAGCCTGCATTTCACCCCGCAGGCATTCGAAGAGCGAAGTCATTATACCAATTAAAAACTCCTCACGATCCCTCCATCATAAAGTTGTATACAACCACATAAATTAAACCCACCAGGACAATAAAGAGAAAGAAACCAATCATTTCTACCATCACAGCACCTCCATGCGGCTTGCCCGATCATGACAGCACTTCTACACCAGATGGTTTCGATCATTCCCTTCCAACTGTTGCTACTCTTATGACGCCCTCCGAAACCGGACAGTTCCTGAAAGATGAGGAGAGTTCTTGCTACCCGATTAAGATCATCCTTAGCAATCGCTGAACAGCCACCACCTCGCCGCCCGGCTGCCGCCCGGTTCACTCCTGCTTGCCGCCAGCGCCTGCGGGATCCAGAACACCCCACCGGGCACAGCCGCACTGGCGCTGAACGCCCGCGTTGCCGGAGTCTCGACAGACGAAATAAACCAGTCGCTCATAACCGATAAGATCTTGCTGCAGGCCTGGAGCCCGAAGGCAGCCCCTTACATTTTCCCAAGTCGCGAGGCCCCGGTCTTCACGGTCGGGCTGCTGCCCTCGAACGAAGCGTCGATCCGAGCCTTCATCCCTGGCGTCGAACCAGCTCTCGAGGAGATCGGGATCAGCGCCACAGAGGTCATCGATCTCCTGGGGATGGCGATCCGGGAAATACTCGCCGGACGGACCCTGGCGAAGGATGACCTGGGGATCGAGTTAGCCAGGTGGGTCCTGCCAAAGCTGACTGCGCACCAACAAGCCGCCTGGCAACTGCCATCCTGGTACGCGCCCGGGCAAAGCCTCGGCGAGTCCGTTGCCCGTTTTGCCCTGCCCGTCCTTTCTTTGCAGGGTTTGTGCTGCCACGCAGACCGGCGAGGCAGCCAGGCCCACCTGGCGCGCACCGATCAGTGGCTCGCCGCATCGCCCGCGACCACGAACCACGACCAGGCTCGCGCCGAGCTCGTTCGCCGCTACCTGCATTGCTTTGGGCCTTCAACTCCTCAGCATCTTGCAGAATGGGCGGGGATCGCCCCCACTCAGGCGGCCCAATCCTGGAAGCTTGTGAAGGGCGATCTGCTCGAGATTGACTATAACGGTCAAAAGACCTGGTTGTACCGGGGGGATCTGGAGCGTTTCCTGTCACCGGCAACCGTCGAAGGAATCCGTTTCCTGCCTCCACACGACCCGTATCTAACCTTGCGGGACCGTGAAACGCTGGTCCCAGGCAGAACTTTGCAGCGCCGAATCTGGAAGCATGCAGGCAATCCCGGTGTCCTCCTGGTAGATGGCAGGGTTGCCGGTATTTGGCGGCACCGGAAAAAGGGAAACCGCTTAAATATAACAATCGAGAATTTCACCCCCCTTTCGAAGACAATTCGCTCCCAAGTGGAGGCTGAAGCTGCCACGGTTACACCATTCTGGAACTGCGCAGTGGTACAGGTCGAATACAGGAGCACCGGTGACGATTTACGGTAAAATATCGTCTAACCTTTAATATAAGGAGATGAATGGAGAATAAATTTTCGGTTTCTGGACTCAAACGTTTAATTATTGGCGAGCCCTTCCCAACCAGCATGGAGATCCACGAGCGCCTGGATAAAGTCCGGGGGCTCGCGATCTTTGCATCCGACCCGATCAGCTCCAATGCATATGCCACCGAGGCAATCATGACGGTCCTGATTGTCCTCGGCAGTGGGGCAATTGCCCTGACCCTGCCGATCGGGCTGGCGGTGGCGGGTCTGGTGCTGCTGGTGATCACCAGCTACATCCAGACGGTCCTGCATTATCCGGACGGCGGCGGGGCCTACACCGTCGCCAAAGACAACCTTGGGACATTCCCATCGCTCCTGGCTGCGGCTGCACTGCTGACCGATTACGTCCTGACGGTGTCGGTCTCCGTCTCGGCCGGTGTCCGCGCGGTTACCTCCGCTTTTCCGGAGATCTTCGAGTATCGCATATTGTTCGCCATCCTGGCAATCTTGTTCATCACCTGGATCAACCTGCGCGGAGTCCGGGAAACCGGATCCATTTTCGCAGTGCCCACCTATGCGTTCGTCGTGGGGGTATGGCTGGTCCTGCTGATCGGCCTGGCGCGCTACTTTGGGCTGTTTGGCACTGCGCCCATCTCTATCGTAGAAAACGGCGTCCTGCCGGCAGCTCCCGTCACCAATTTACTCTTCATCTGGTTAATCCTGCGCGCTTTCGCCGCGGGCTGCACCGCTTTAACCGGCATCGAGGCGATCAGCAATGGCGTCCAGGCCTTCAAACCCCCGGAGTCGATCAACGCGGCGAAAACGATGGTCACGATGGGGATCATGGCAATGTCGCTATTCGTGGGCATCACCTTTCTTTCCACCCATATCGGGCTCATCCCTCAGGAGACAGAGAGTATCCTGTCACAAATGACCCGCCGGATCAGCGGCACAGGGCCGCTGTATTATTGGGTGCAGTTCTTCACCGCCATGATCCTGTTCCTCGCCGCCAACACCGGCTACCAGGATTTTCCACGACTGGGATCCTTCCTGGCACATGACAGCTACCTGCCGCGCTGGCTGCAGAACCGGGGTGACCGGCTGGTCTACAGCTCCGGGATCTTCGTTCTGGCATTCTTATCCATTCTCATCGTGCTGATTTTCCAGGCGGACGAAATTGCCATGCTGCCGCTCTACGCCCTGGGCGTGATGCTCAGCTTCAGCATTTCTCAGGCGGGCATGTTCCACCTCATGGGCCGCATCATGCATCTCAAGCACGGCGAGACGCTCGATACTATGGTGACGACCATTCATTATGAGAAGAACGCCCGCTGGAAGCGAGCGTTGAATGCAATAGGGGCAGTCGTCACCTTCTTCGTATTCATCATTCTGGCTGTCACGAAATTCGTCGAAGGCTCCTGGGTGGTCATCCTGCTCATCCCGCTGATGATCCTCCTGTTCTTGTCCGTACACCGGCACTATGACCGGGTCGCGGAGGCCTTGAGCATCAACACGTTGGCAGAGGGACAACTTTCAGAAGTTGCAAACGTGGTGATCGTGCCGATTGCCGACGTACATCGTGGAACTCTGCGTGCCTTGAAGTATGCGAAACGGCTCTCGAAAGACGTGCGCGCCTTGAGCATCACCACTTCTCCCGAGATGAAAGAGCGGCTGCAGCGCCGTTGGAAGCGCTTCCCGCAAGTCACCCGGGGGATCCAGCTGATCCCAATCGATTACGACTTCCGGGACATCATGACGCCGCTGGTCGATTACATCTTGCAGGTCAATAACGTGGAGTTCCCAGACCAGCTGACCACGGTCGTGATCCCGGCCTTCATCCCCGAGCACAGGGTCGCCGACATCCTGCACAACCAGACGGCGAACCGGCTGCGCGCTCGCCTGCGCGGCTACCAGGACATCGTCATCATCGACGTGCCCTTCCACATCGATTCGCAGGTTTAGTTTAAACTGTGACATGACTCATCCCAAATTTAAGGATGAGTCGTGTTTTGTATCTGCTCAGGCAAGAAGCTTGCTAAACAATAATGTTATCAAAATCGTCAAGCGCCATCAGGGCACTTGTGTTGGCTGAGCCTCAGTTGATTGGACCTCCGTTGTGGTTTCTCGCAGATCGATAACGGGCATCGTCCCACCGTTACTGATGATCAACTTGCTGTTCTCGCGGAGCTCCTGGGCGATCAGCACTTGAATGTATTGCTCGGCCAGGGATCCTTTTCCTTCCAGCTCCTGGAGGATCTCCCGCATTGCCTCGATCTGTGCCTGTGAACTCAGAATGATCCTCTGGGCATCCGCCTCGGCGATCGCGGTTATCTGGTAGGCATCCCCTTCAGCTTTCTTCTGGGCAGCATAAAATGCGCTGTCTGCCAGTGTACGTTGTTGATCGGCATCCGCGATTGCCTTCTCCTGAAGCTGTACTGCCACCATTTTTTCTTTGATCGCATTGACCACCTCGGCGGGCGGCGAGGCGTTCTGGACTTGCACCAGGATAAATTCAATTCCGTATCGATCCTCTTTTTCCTTCAATGCTGTAAACAATTCCTGGTTGAAGCCCGCCCGAAGGTGGAGTACATCGTCCATTTTTTGGGTATTGACAAGATCTCTTAGCGCACCCTGTACGAAACCGGCAACGATTTTATCAGGATCGAGTACTTCCAGTTGATATCGCACCGGGTCAACCACCCGGTAAGTATAGAGCAGAGAAATATCCATGGTAACATCGTCTGCAGTCATCGCGGCAAGTTTATCGATCATACCTGATCGTTCGATGATCATCACCCCGACGACTGTATCCACAAAGGGGATCTGGATATGCCATCCCGGTTGATCAACACCGATGAATTTCCCCCCTCTCAGGTGCAGACCTCTCTCATAAGGGCGGATTTTGTAAACTGCAGCCCTTGCCAGGGAAAAGAGCCCTCCGGCAATAATCAGTAAAACTAATATCATTGTGGCATTTTTTGATAACTTAACCAGGCAACCGCTGGCGGTCCGATTATTAACAACCGCTCTCGGTGTATTTTCATCAGATTGGGGGTTTTGTGACATAGCTCTCCTCCATACAATCTTTCATGGCTCAACCCGCTCTTCCCTAGCGGACGTTTAACTTCCACAGGCGAGCCTCTCGCCTCGACTTGCTGAGATACCAGACCAGCATCCCCGCGGCCAGAGCGATCAGCAGCCATTCTTCCGGTTCAGGGACCCCGGTGACGGCGAACGGGCTGACAGGCGCGGTCTCACCGACCTGCTCGTACTCCCGGAAAAAGCGGTCGTCACGCTTCTCCATCTGGTCCAAAAGCTTGTGCTGTTCGAGGTTCACCAGCACGATCATCGATGAGAAGGGCGAGACAACGCTGTGCTCCACTGCGGCGGCATGCAACTGGTCGAGCACGCCCAGCCGGTCCGGGCTGCCGCGCCCCCAGCGCATCTCCGCCAGGATCCAGCGACGGGCAGCGAACGCCCCGAAATCCGGGTCCGTTGCGGCCTGGAAGGAAGGCACGATGGAGGCCAGCTCAACGCCCCCAGCATCCAGGTCCGCGGTGGACAGGGTCAGCCAGGCGTACCCGTCGACGATATCCACCAGCGCCGCGGGCGGAGCGCCGGGTTCTGACTCCCGGGAGCCTGCTGAAGCCGCAAGCCGAGACAGTGCTTCCTCGAGGCTGCCCGCCGCGCCGCCCCCGCTGGCCTGGATGGCCTCCAGTGTACGGTCGTCGTACCCCAGTGGGAAATCCCCGCCCAGATGAACCATCCACACTGGCATATCCGGTGGAGTGATCTTCTCCTCGCTCGGGCCCAGCTCGTAGCCGCTGCCGTCCGTCAGCACCAGGATGGCGTCGTAGCTCCGGCCCGAACGCAGCGCCTCGAATTGGGCCAGCAGTTCCCCAGGGTTCTGCCCGCCGAAATAAAGGACCTGCCCAGGATCGAGCTCGGACAAACGAGTCAGGGAGGCTTCTTCCCCCCGGTAGCGGGAAGCGGTCAGGTATACGTCCACCTCCCCGCCAGCGATCTCCTGCAAGCGTTCCAGCGCCGCCTGCAATTCAGCCGCGTGCTCCGCCATGCTGCGCGAGCGATCCAGCACCACAGCCAGTCGCTGGCTCCCATCGAAAGGCGGGAGCTCCGCGGGGGAAACCGGCTGAGCCAGCACGGTCACGCCGTTTGGAAAGTCGAAGCGGTGAGCGGTTGGACTGGCGGGCGACTGGGCGGGACATGACTCGGGCAGCCAGTCATCAGCCCCTACCTGCATGGGCTCTCCATTAACGAGCCTTTCCGAATCCCGGTCCCAGTAGACGTTCTGCTTAATGGCCAGCCGGGGCAATGACCAGGTACCTTCGCTGGCCAGGACGCGGTAGGTCAGCCAGAGGTGCAGCGGGGGCGCCTCCGAAACGATGGAGCGGTCCAGTTCATCGTCGAACTGCCAGACCTGTGGCAAGACCGGGAAGATGCGCAGCCGGTACTGGCGCGGACCGATCTGCTCGACCAACGCCGGGTCCATGTTGCGCCGAAATTCGTTCTGATAGACGGCCTGCGCGGCACCGCGCGGCGCCACCCGGTAAACGAAGCGCGCCTCACGGTCGGGGCTCTCCCCCAGCCAGAGGCCGGTGATCACCGCCGATTCCGGCAGGCTGAAGTAATAGACCACCTCCTGCTGCTCGGCTGTCTGGTTCTGGTAGACCTCATACAGCTCGACTTCCGCCCAGTCTCCGTGCTCCTGGATGTTGATCTCCTGGCGGGCCAAGTGGACCTCGCGGTCGTCGACCGCCAGCCAGGCAGCCTGGGCTTGTTCGCTCGACCAGGTCGAACGCACCGCCCGGACGATCGTCTCTTTCTCCGCCTCTACGATCGGCTGGTCGAAGAAGCGCTGGTACAGCCGGGCAGCCTCCAGCGGCTCTTCGCTCAAGGCGCGGTTCACCGCCCAGACTTTTTTATTCGGCGGTTTCACCGGGATATAGAGCAGCGGCTGCGCTACGGCCTCGTAGACCTGCTGGACGACCGCGGCATTCTGCCGAGATAAACCGACGGGCTGCTCGTACATGCTGCTGACGTGGTCGACCTCACCCACCGCGCTGACGTAGCGCACGGGCGCCAGGTAGGCGTTGAGCAGGCCAGCCCGGATGATCTTCTCTTTCCCGAGCAACGCTTCTGCCTCCTCAGCCGAACCGGGTGGCTCCTCGAGCAGCGCGAAAGCGCGCTGCTGCGGCTGGCGAATTGCCAGGACGAACACCGCGCCGAACAGCAGTAATGCGGCAGCCAGTACCCCGGCCGACTGCAACTTGCCAAAGCGACCGGCGAGCGCCTGCTGGTCGCGCAACCAGGCCCGCAGAGCCAGCACCGGCACGGCGACCGGCATGAGCACGAAAAGCGTGGCGGTGTACAGGAACAACGGGATCCCCAGCAGCCAGAACGGGATCCAGCGCCACTCGAGGGTCAGCAGATCACGGATCCCCTGCCGTAAGTTGGCCAGGTTTACCGAAAGATTCTGCAAGAACTCCCCAAGGAGCTGGCCCATCTGGACGGTCAGGGGCACCACGTAGAAGGCCAGCCACAAACTGGCGTACAGGGCAACGGCCAGGAAAAGCGTCAGCCCGAAGGCGCGCAAGTGGAGTGCCAGCGCGCCGCGCCGGTCGATCTGTGGGTCGAACAGCTGCCAGAGAAAAGCTGCCATCCCCAGCCCGCCCAAGATTAGCAGCAGGGAGACGGCGGGAGTCGCCTGGCGAATGATGAAGAAACGCACCGCCAGCATCAACATGAGCGGCCCCTCCACCGCATACCCGAGGGCGAAAAGCCGGGCGGGGGCACGGCGGAAGAAAGCCAGGCCCAGGATGACGGCCACAGCCGGGACGGCAGCCAGGATGACGGCGTAGACCAGGAACGCACCCTGGACTATGCCGCTTTGCACGGCCAGGATCATCTCGGGGAGCAGGCGCGGCGCGAACCCAAAGACCATAAACGCCAGGAAGATCAGGTTCCAGGACCAGAACAGGATTTGGGCCCACCGGCCCGGGTTCGTCCAGTTACTGGTAGACAGCTTTTTCGCAATCATGGTGCCCCTCCTTCCAGGTTGGCCTGTACGGCCGCGTGCAGCGCCGTGTACAGCCCCTGGACTTCCGTGGATTGTGGGTCCTGCACCTGGTCGAACAGCAGGGTGACCAGGACCCAGCGGTCGCGCTCGGGAGCCAGGTCGGCCCACATGCGCGTAGAATGGTCGTCCGTCGCCCGCTCGAGCGATTGGAACCAATAGGCCGCCGATAAGGAGCCCTGCCCATCGCCGTAGCTCAGCGACAGGAAGCGGACCGGGAAATCCTCTTTGACCAGGTAGGTGCGCCAGTTCTCGACCGTCAGGCCGTAGACCTCGAAACAGCGCTCCGGGCGGTGGTGGGCGCGCCAGGTCCGGCTGGGGATCAGGATCATCGAACCGGTGGCCCCACCCCAGTAAAAGCGGCGGCGTTCGACCGATTCCGCGCCACCCTGGGCCAGCCATTCGACCTGGCGGGTTGTGAGCGGCATGGGTTCGGTGTCCAGTCCGGCTGGGAAGACCCAATCGGGGGGCGGCTGGGCCGGCTGCGCCTGCGGGCGAGGTGAATACAGTAAAGCCAGCCCCAGGATCCCCACCGCCAGAGCCGCTCCCAACCATCCGGGAACGGTGTGAGCCGGATCGGGTGTATCGGCCTTGAAGCTGGAACCCCCGGCTTCGCCACCCCGCAGCACGAGCGCGGCCGCGGCGCAGGCAGCGCTGAAGCCGAGCACACCCAGCGGGAGGTGCAGCATCTCCGCTGCCAGCTGCCAGCCGGCCACCTGGCCGACGGCCACCAGCACCCCGACTCGCGCCAGGTTGGCTACGAACAGCAGAGCGACCAGCACCAGCGCGGCCAGCAGCCAGCGGCGGTCGATCCTACGGCGCTCGATCCACCCGGCGGCGATCAGGAACAGCATCCCGGTCCACAGGCTCTTCACCCCGCTGCAAGGCAGGTCGACCTGCGAGACGCCGTTCTCGAACACCAGGATCGTATCGATGCCCATGGAGCGGGCACCCGCGGCCGCCAGCCCATCTCGAACCAGGGCAGCTGTCAGGATGCGCAGCGGGTATCCGGCGAACGTTTCCAGATGCTCCCCGAACGGCAGCACACCGATCAGTAGCAGCGCAGCTGGAAGGCCATCCTGCCAGCGACGCGGCGCCAGCCAAAGTCCAAGCAGCCCGTAGCTGGCCAACCCGAAAAGGCTGGCCGACAGGGTGTTGATGTTCAATGTGCGCTCGACCAGCAGGTAAAGGAGAGAACCGCACAGGGCCAGACCCAGGGCGGGGAGGTGCAGGCGCGGGGCACTGCCCAGCGCGCGGAAGGCCAGCGACGGCAGGGAGATTGGCCCCCTCGATCCGGCTGCCCGCCCAGCAGGCAGTGTGCCAGATCCGAGCGCGGCGCTTTCCCGGGCGTGCTGGTAAGCCGCCCTGGCCCGCAGGAGGATCAAGGCCAGCACGCCTGCCAGGACAATCTGGTTGGTGCGGAATTCTTCGCGGGAGAAGAGAATGGCCAGGTAGGCGAAGACTGGCCGGTACAGCCAGAGCCACAAGCCGAGGACCAGCAGGTTGGCAGCCGCCTGCTTCAACCTAGTCGGCGCCACCCACCGGTCACCGGTCCTTCTGTTTTGTCTCTCGACGGTCTCCATGGATTCCGGTCCCCACCACCAAACCCCAGATATGTCGTACTACGACATATGATACATAAAAATCATACAGGAAAACCGGGCGCGAGTCAATAGGTCCACGGCTTTATACCTAATAAACTTAGGTATATTGATTAAAATAACCGATATTCGCCTGCCTGTCAAGTACTTTGAAATGTAAAAACTGAATTAATCCCCTCCACCTTTTAGTTTACGAGGATTTTCTCATCTTTCCATCCCCTATCCCCTCTACCCTATCAAGCCTCTCACCACCACCTTCAACACCGCCACTGCTCGTGCGTACTCACCCAACGAGATATGCTCGTCCGGTGTATGGTCCAGCCTCGAATCGCCCGGGCCATACGCCACCGCTGGGCAGCCCCATGCCGGCGCAACAATGTTCAGATCCGCCGTGCCGGTCTTGAGCACAAACCTCGGGCTGCCTCCCACTGCGCGGATGGCGGCCAGGAACGCTCGCACCGGAGCACTGTTCTTCTCTACCTTAAAAGCCGGCACGGCGAATCCCTGCGGTACGGCTTCAGCCTCGCCCGCCAGCTCTGACAGTTGCCGGTACCATGCTACCGGTGGGAAGCCCACCGGTAGGCGCGCCCCCACCTTCAGCCGCGCCCACTCTGTGAACCCGTCCCCGCCAGAATCCATGCCCAACAGGCTGGGTTGCACCTGGTCGAAGGCGCGCTCCTTGTCCTGGTTAAAGCCATCCACCCAGCCGCGCACTGCCTGCCAAACTCCAACCGCAGCTTCGCAGGCATTCTCCCCTGGACCAGCGCTATGAGCCTGCGACTTTTGCACATGGATCTCCGCCCTGGCGCTGCCTTTGTAGCCCACAGTGATCCGGTCCCAGCGGCTGGGCTCGCCGATAATCGCGTACTCCGGCTTGTACTGCCCCGCCGCGCAGCGCGCCCCGGCCGAATCCACCTCCTCATCAACCGCTCCGATGACAATCACCTGCCAGCCTGCCTGTGGCCCGACTGCCGCCGCGGCATCCACGAATGCCGACAGCGGCCCTTTTGCGTCCACCGCGCCGCGCCCGTACAGCCGCTCCCCTTCAACCCGCACTGGGATCTTGCCGCGAACGGTATCGATGTGGCCGAGCAAGATTAGCTGCCGCGGCCCATCGCCCATCACGCCCACCGCATTGCCAGCCGCGTCATGGTAGGCACGGTCGTATCCCAGGGCGCTCATCCGCTCCACCAACCATGCCACCGCCGTCTCTTCGCCTCCGCTGGGGCTGTAATGCTCCAACAATCCTATCAGAGTCGGGGAGATGGTCCAGGTTTCGTCGCTCATCGTGTCTGGTATCCCCACTCACCGGGCTTGTCGGGTGAGCACTTCCTCGATCACAGTCGCCACTTGCGCCAGCTGCTCGCAGGTGATCACCAGCGGCGGGAGCAGGCGGATCACCGCCGGACCTGCCGGCAGGGCGATCACCCCCTTTGCCTCCATTGCTTGCAGGTAGGGCGCTACCTTCTTCTTCAGCTCGATGCCGATCATTAGACCCAGACCGCGCACCTCGCGTATCAGCGGGGATTGGATTGCTCCCAGCCGTTCGAGCAAGTATGCTCCCTTTTCAGCGGCCTGCTCGGGCAGCTTCTCGCGCTCCAACACGTCAAGAACTGCCAGCGCCGCGGCGCAGGCAAGCGGGTTGCCACCAAACGTTGAGCCGTGCATCCCCGGCGTTAGCCCTGCCACTCGCCCGCCTATCAACACCGCCCCCATCGGCAGCCCGCCGGCGATGGACTTGGCCAGGCAGATCAGGTCCGGTTCTACATCGTAGTGCTCGCGCGCCAGCATCTTCCCGGTGCGGCCAAACCCGGTCTGCACTTCGTCCAGGATCAACAGCGCCTCGGTTTTCAGGCAAGCGAGCCTGGCCGCTTCCAGGTAACCAGGCTGGGCCAAGTGCACACCACCCTCCCCTTGCACCACCTCCAGGATCACAGCCGCCGTCTCCTCCCCAATTGCCGCCTCCAATGCCGCTTTGTTGTTGTAAGGGACGTGGTGGAAGCCGGGCACCAGCGGCTCGAACGGCTCCCGGTAAACCTTGTTCCACGTGGCCGAAAGTGCGCCCAGGGTCCGCCCATGGAAGCCGCGCATCCCCGCCACCACCTGCGCTCGCCCGGTAGACAGGCGCGCGAACTTGATCGCCGCCTCCACCGCTTCCGTCCCCGAGTTGCACAAGAACACCCGTTCCAATCCCGGCGTCAAGCTCGCCAGGCGCTCCATCAGCGCCGCCCGCTGGTCGTTATAGAACGTCTCCGGCAGGCTGATCAGCCGGCTGGCCTGCTCGGCAATCGCCCTGATTACCTCAGTATGAGCGTGGCCAAGGTTGGCGACTCCGTGCGCGCCCATGCAGTCGATGTACTCGCGACCATTGGCATCCCACAGCGTGGCTCCTTGCCCGCTTACGATCGCCAGCTGGTGCTTGGCATAAAGCCCCGATGTGTGCCTGTCCTCAACTGAAAAAATATCCACCTATCTCTCCTTAATCGATGAGCGTGCCATGTCCTGCCAGCGCCCGTGAGATGGGTTCCTCTACGCGACCGTCAGCGATGATCACCCGTCCCACGCCCCCAGCCAGGGCTTCGCTGGCGCCCAGTACTTTCTTCTTCATGCGGCCTTCGGCAAAACCCAGCGCTTCTTCCAGCCCGGCTGCTGGCATGTGATGGATCAGTGTGTTCTCGTCGGGGAAGGCGCGCAGCAGCCCTGCCGCGCCGGTGAGCAAGATCAGCGTTTCTGCTCGCAGCGCGGCCGCGATCATTGCCGCCGCCCGGTCAGCGTCCACGTTGAGCGCCTCGCCTGCCCCTCCGGCTGCCAGCGGGGCGACCACTGGCGTGTACCCTCCTGCCAGCAGCGTCTTCAGTAGCGGCGTGTTCACCCCTGTGATCTTCCCGGTAAAATCGTCGCGCACGATCTTACGCTTGCCGTTCTCTATGCTATACACCGCCTCCTTGCGCGTCGCCTGGAGCAGCCGCCCATCCAGCCCGCACAGACCGACCGCATTCACCCCCAGACCCTGCAGCTGTTCGACCAGCAAGGTGTTCACCTTGCCATTCACTGCCGCGGCGAAGATTTCTAGCGTGCGCCGGTCTGTGTAGCGTGATGTGTAGCCCGAAGGTGAGGTGATAGTGCGCGCCGGGTGGCCGAGCGCCTCTCCGAACTCGTTGGCTTCGGCTGAGCCGCCGTGTACCAACACCAGGCGCACTCCTTGGCCAACGGTCCCTGGCGCTGCCAATTTCGCTACATCCCGGCAGATGGCCGCGAAGTCCACACCCTTGGTCCCCCCAACTTTGACAACCATGATGCTGCTGCGCGGATCGATCATAGCCTCTCTCCCTTTTTCGTATCCCAAATTCCTGGCTCCATCCCCTATCCCTTTACCCCTGTTTTCCTGTCCACTGTCGTTGCTGCGTAGCGCTTAGATCGGGTGCAGCCCACTGAATTCGAGCCCAAGCGTCTCCTCGAATCCAAGCATTAGGTTCATGCACTGCACCGCCGTGCCGGATGCGCCCTTCATCAGGTTGTCGATAGCGCACATAGCCACCACCTGCCCACTTTGCGGATCCAGGTCGAAGCCCAGGTCGGCGTAGTTGGCTCCTGCCAGGATCTTCGGCTCCGGCACCCGGTAGATGCCTCTCTGCTCCTTCACCACCCGCACGAACGGGTTTTCCGCCGCTACCTCCCGGTACGCTTTCCAAAGGTCTTTCTGTGTGACTCCCGGCTTAAGCTTGGCATGGGCGGTCGCAAGCACACCGCGTACCAGGTCTACCGAGGTCATCGTCAGCATCACCTCCGGCAGGCTGAGCTCCTGCATCACCTCGGCGGTATGGCGGTGGCCGAAGGGCGAAAACGTGCGGATTACCCCGCTTCGTTCCGGGTGGTGACTGCCCGGGTTGCCCTGCATGCCTCCTTCCGAGGAGCCGACCTTGATCTCCACGATGATGTTCTGCTCCGCTTCCAGCACGCCAACCTTCACCATAGGCAGCAGCGCCAGGTTGCTCGCCGTAGCATTGCAGCCCACCCCGCTCGCCCAGCGCGCCCCGCGCAGCGCCTCCCGATGCAGCTCGGGGAGCCCGTACACGAATCGCGGCAGCCACTCAGGGGCTGCGTGCTGTACGCCGTACCAGCGCTGGTAATCCTGAGGATCTCGCAGGCGGAAATCCGCTGAGAGGTCGATTACAGTCTCCGCCAGGTTGGCGTAGTGGTCGATGCACTGCTGCGCCTGCCCGTGCGGCATCGCCAGGAAAAGCACGTCAACCGGCGCCAGCGATTGAGGGTCGCTGAACTTCAGCGCTGTCCGCTTGCGCAGGTTGGGATGCGCCTGGTACACATACTCTCCCAAGCGGCTGCGCGAAGTCACCTGTGCGACTTCGACCTCCGGGTGGGAGAGGAGCAGGCGGAGCAGCTCCCCACCGGTGTATCCCGATCCGCCAAGGATTGACGCTCTAACCATCTTGCTGCCTCCTCTTTGCCACCCCGACCACGTAATCCACGATCATTCCGGCGATGTCGATCCCGGTGGTTGGCTGGGCGGTGTGGAATTCCATCGTGTGGTTGATCTCGTTCACCAGCAAGCCCCGCTCCGGATGCTCGATCAGGTCCACCGCCAGAACTCCACCGCCCACCGCCTGCGACGCCCGCTGGCAGATCTCATCCAGCTCCGCTGTTACCGGGCAAATCTCTCCCTCCCCGCCGCGCGCCGTGTTGGTGATCCAGTGCGGAGATTTGCGGTAGATCGCGGTGATTGTCGCATCGCCGACAACGAAGGCGCGGATGTCCCGCCCTGGCTTGAGCACATATTCCTGGATATAGAAAATGTTATGCTGGATGGAGCCCAGCACGGCCTTATGCTCCAGCAGCGCTTCGGCAGCGTCCCGGTCGTTGATTTTGGCTAGCAATCGCCCCCAAGAGCCGATTACTGGCTTGATCACCACCGGAAAGCCCAGGCATTCGATGGCTTCCAGGGCCGATTCGGGCGTGAAAGCCACCAGGTTGCGTGGTTGTGGCACCCCCGCCCGCGCCAGGGCTGCGCTGGTGGTCAGCTTGTCGCCGCACGCCTCCGCCACCGCCGCGCTGTTCACCGTTGGGATTCCCCACGAATTCAGGATGCGCATGGCGTACAAACCATTCGAGTAACTAATGCTCCGCTCCAGCACGGCGTCAAACTGCTGCCAGGGTGCCGGATGTTCCAGGTCGAAGAACACCCGCCGGTCGTCCAGGCGCTCGTGATCCAGCCCGCGCTGCTCCATGGCGGCAAAGATCCACTTCTCCTCCACCCGCACTCGCGAGTGTAGCACTCCGATGCGCAGCCGCCCGTTCACGCCCGCCTCCCCATATCACTCACCCCAGTCCTCGGCTTCCATCGGGGCTAAGTCAACCGTGGCTGGCGACAGCCCAGTCACCTCCAGGTCCACCCCACAGTCCGGGCACACCACGATTTCGCCCACTTCGGTGGACTCTTCCAGCTCGATCTCGGCTTCACATTCAGGACAGGTTACAACAAACATAGGTACTTCTCCTCTCGATTATGATTTCTGATCCAGGCAGCGCCTGGCTTCTTCCAACTGTCGTCTTACCGCCTCCGGCGCCGTCCCCCCGATGGCAGCCCGCCGCGCTATACTGCGCCGTGGGTCGAATACACCAAACACATCCTCACCAATTGCCGGGTGCAGGCTTTGCAGAGCTTCTAGGCTCACGCGGTCCAGGGCAACCTCTTTCGAGGCTGCCAGGCGCACTGCTTGCCCGGCGATCGCGTGTGCATCGCGGAACGGCACGCCACGCCCTACCAAGTAGTCCGCCAGGTCCGTTGCCATCAGTCCCGGATCCAACCCGGCCTCCGCTTGTTCGGGGTGGACCGTCAGGGTTCGCAGGGCGTCCGCCAGCACAGGCAGCAGCACGGCCAGGTTGTCGTACGTATTAAAAACAGGCATCTTGTCTTCTTGCAGGTCCTTATCGTAGGCAGATGGCAGGCCCTTTAAGGTCGCCAACAGGCCGGTCAGCGTGCCGATAAAGGTGCCCGCCTTGCCGCGCGCCAGCTCAAACACGTCTGGGTTCTTCTTCTGTGGCATCAGACTCGATCCGGTAGCGTAGGCTTCGGACAGCTCGCAGAACCCGAATTCAGCGCTGGTGAACAGGATGATCGCTTCAGCCAGCCGGCTGATGTGCACGCCCAGCAGGGCCGCCCAGAACAGGAACTCGGCCACGAAATCTCGGTCCGAGACCGCGTCGATGCTGTTGGGCGCTGCGCCGCGGAATCCCAGCGCCGCCGCGAGCGCCTCGCGATCCACCTTCAACGGCGTGCCTGCCAGCGCTCCTGCACCTAATGGCAGGCTGGCTGTGCGTTCAGCAAGCTGCGCCAGTCGCTCCCGGTCGCGCTGCAGTGGCCAGAAATGCGCTAGCCACCAGTGGGAGAGAAGCACCGGCTGGGCGCGCTGCAGGTGGGTGTACCCCGGGATCACAATATCCATATCCCCCTCGGCTCGTCCCACCAGCGCCTGTTGCAATCCTGCCACGGCGTCGCCCAGCCGCGGCAGGTGATCCATCAGCCACAGGCGCAGGTCTGTCGCCACCTGGTCGTTTCGGCTACGTCCGGTGTGCAGCTTTCCCGCCACCGCGCCGGTCAGCTCGCCCAGGCGGCGCTCCACCGCGGTGTGGATGTCCTCGTCGCTCTCCACGAACCGGAATTGCCCCTGCTCAAATTCCTGCAGCACAGCTTTCAGCCCATTCTGGATCTGCTCGTGCTCCTGCTCATTCAGCACGCCCGCCTGACGCAAGGCACCGACCCACGCCTGGCTGCCGCGCACATCTTGCAGTGCCAGACGCTGGTCGAATGCGATCGAGGCGTTCAACGCCCAGGCCTGCGGGTCCATTTTTTCACTGAATCGACCTCCCCACAATGTCATCTTGGCTCTATCTCCTCGCTAGCGTTAATCCCGCTTGAAGCGCGAGTAATCCGGCTTAGACATGTTCATCCCCGAGACGGGCAACCCGTTAAGCGCCCGTACTTTCAACGGAAGCCCGTACAGATGGATGAAGCCCTCCGCGTCCGTCTGGTCGTAAACATCTTCCTGCCCGAAGGTAGCAAAATCCTCGCGATACAGGCTAAAGGGGCTGCGCCGCCCGACCGGGATCAGGTGGCCCTTATACAGCTTCAGGCGCACCTCGCCCGTCACCGGTCCCTGTGTGCTGTCGAAAAACGCGTTCAGCGCCTCCCGCAGAGGCGAGAACCACATTCCACTGTAGACCAGCTCTGCATACTGGAGCGCCGCCAGGTCCTTGAACTGCATCGTGGCCCGGTCCAGCACCAGCGACTCAAGCTCGCGGTGTGCCGCCACCAGGATTGTCCCACCCGGCGTCTCGTAAACACCATGAGACTTCATCCCCACCAGCCGGCCTTCGACCATGTCGGACCGACCGATTCCGTGCACACCGCCCAGGTTGTTCAGGCAGGCCACCAGCTGCGCTGGCGACATTTGCTCCCCGTTCACCCTCACCGGAGAGCCAGAATCAAAGGAGATCTCCACGTACTCCGCCTCGTCCGGTGCGTTTTCCGGTGCCGCGCTCAGCTGGTACATATCCTCGTCCGGCTCAATCCACGGATCCTCCAAGGGTCCGCCCTCATGCGACAGGTGCCATAGGTTCCGGTCACGGCTGTAGATCGACTTTTCCGTCGCCGTTACCGGGATATTGCGGACCCGCGCGTATGCGATCGCATCCTCCCTGGAGCGGATGTCCCACTCTCGCCAAGGCGCGATTACCTTCAGCCGCGGGTCGAGCGCCGTATAGGTCAGCTCGAAGCGCACCTGGTCATTGCCCTTTCCGGTCGCGCCGTGAGCGACCGCGTCAGCGCCCACCTCGTGCGCCACATCTACCTGGTGTTTGGAGATCAGCGGCCGCGCCATCGAGGTACCGAGCAGGTACTTGCGCTCATACACCGCCCCGGCGCGCAACACAGGGAAGAGATAGTCGTTGGCGAACTCCTCGCGCAGGTCGTGTACGATCAGCTGGCTGGCCCCGCTGGCAAGCGCTTTCGCTTCCAGGCCATCTAGTTCCTCACCTTGCCCCACGTCCGCTGTGAAGCACACCACTTCACACCCGTAGTTCTCCTTCAGCCAGGGGACGATTACCGACGTATCCAGCCCGCCGGAATAGGCCAGGACAACCTTGTTCACCTTCGCTTCTTGTTTTGGTTTGGACATATGTGCCTCCTGAGATAATTGATGGATAGCTCCGTCGGATAAAAAAAAGCCCTCCGGGAAAGGAGGGCTTCATCTGCCAAAGATGGTTGAAAGTAGTTTATGCTCTAATCAACACCGGTTCGCTACAAGCACCATCACCCGCTTTTCCCGAGTGGGAAGAGGGGTGAGGACGACGAGCACGAGTCAGAAACTGGCTTGTGAACATATTGGGCGTGAGTTTATCACCTCTCACCTCGGGTGTCAAGCGATTGGGTTTGCGGGATTCCGCAATAAGTAAGATAATGAAGGATAAAGCCAGGAGCAGCGTATTCCAGGCGCCTGGCAAGGGTTGAACGAGTTATTTAGGGTCAAAATC
>DASWHG010000122.1:0-6806 GCA_036393315.1 Anaerolineales bacterium
CTGGGGACGTTGCTGGCCGGGGCGATCGCCGTGTTCCTGGCGCTGCTGAGTGAGCAGGCGCGCCCGCTGCAAATCGCCATCCTTGCCTTTGTCGCGGCATTTTCCCTGGTCGTCTTTCTCCACCGCCGGGTGGACCGGGGCGCCCGGCGCTTCGCGCTGTCTCGCCGCTACCACGAGGCCCAGCGAGCCCGCCTGGTGCTGGCCTGGGACGGGATCCCTCCCTCGACCGCCAGCCCACCGGACCGGGGACACCCCTTCGCAGCCGACCTGTACGTCACCGGCCCGCGCTCGCTGCACCGCCTGCTGGACACGGCCGTATCCACGGGCGGGAGCGAACGGCTGCGGGATTGGCTGCTCGGACCGGTTCCCGACCTGGACCGGTTGTACGAACGGCAGGCCCTGGTGCGTGAACTCCGGCCTCGACCCGGTTTCCGCAGCCGGCTGGCGCTCGGCGGCGCGCTGGTCCTGGCCGCTGGCTACGAGCGCTGGGACGGCGAGCAGCTGCTGCGCTGGCTGGAGGAGAACCTCACCGGAAAATCGCTCGGCCGGATCCTGGCGGCTCTGGCCATCCTTGCGGGCTTCAACACCGGCCTGTTCCTCCTGGCGCTGCTGGGCGGCGCACCGGCTTACTGGATCATCTCCCTGACCGTCTACGCGGCCGCCTACCTGTGGGTCTACCGGGACTTGAGCGAGGTCTTCAGCCAGGCGCAACACCTCTCGGACACCCTGGACCGCTTCCGGGCGGTGCTGGCCTTCCTCGAGAACTACCCCTACGAGCCGGAGAGCCGCCTGGCCCGGCTGTGCGCCCCGTTCTGGCAGGCCGGGCAGCGCCCTTCTCGATACCTGCGCCGCATCGCCTGGATCGCCTCGGCCGCCAGCCTGCAGGGCAACCCGGTCGTATGGCTTCTCCTGAACGGGCTCGTGCCCTGGGACCTGTTCTTCGCTTATCAACTGCAGCGCTACAAGGCGGCCATGCGCGGGCAGCTGCCGGCCTGGCTGGAAGCCTGGTACGAGCTGGAGGCGCTGAACTCGCTGGCGAACTTCGCCTACTTGAACCCCCACTACACCTTCCCGCAGGTCCTCCGGGAGGTGGATCCTGAAGACGGAGCCGTCTTCGCCGCGCAATCCCTGGGCCACCCGCTGATCCCGGAGGCTGAGAAGGTCCGCAACGATTTCCGCATCGAGTCGTTGGGCCAGGTCGCCCTGATCACGGGCTCGAACATGTCGGGCAAGACCACGTTCCTGCGCACGCTGGGCGCGAACCTGTGCCTGGCTTATGCGGGCGCGCCGGTCGACTCGGCCCGCCTGACGACGATCCCCTGGCGGCTGTTCACCTGCATCGAGGTGAGCGACTCGCTCAGCGATGGGATCTCGTACTTTTACGCCGAAGTGCGCCGCCTGAAGGACCTGCTGGACGCGCTGCGCAGCCCTCACCCCATGCCGCTCTTTTTCCTGATCGACGAGATTTTCAGGGGGACGAACAACCGCGAGCGCCAGATCGGGGGGCGCGCCTACGTCCGGGCCCTGGCCGGTGGCCACGGGGCCGGGTTGATCTCCACCCACGACCTGGAGCTGGTCACGCTGGCGGATGCCCTACCGCAGGTGGGGAATTACCACTTCCAGGAGACGGTCCTCGACGGCCGGATGATCTTCGACTACCGGCTGCGGCCCGGCCCCAGCCCGACCACCAACGCCCTGCGGATCATGGAAATGGAGGGACTGCCGGTGGATCCCGCAGCAGCACCATCAAGGTGATGTCGTCCACCTGGGGCTCCGGGCCGGCGAAGGCGTAAACTGCGGCGACCAGGGCATCGCGGATCTCCTGGGCAGTGCGCCCGGAATGATCCTGGATGATCTTCAGGATCTGCTCCTGTCCGAAGAACTCGCCGTGGGGGTTCTGGGCATCCAGGATTCCATCGGTATAAAGCAGCAGCATGCCGCTGGGGGGTAACTGAACGCTGGCAGGGGTCCAGGTGGAATCCTCCGCGATCCCCAGCGGGATCCCGGTCTTGTGCAGCGCTTCGACGGTCGAGCCTTCCCCTTGGATGGCCAGGTAGGGAGGCGGGTGACCGGCGTTGCAGTAGACCAGCTCCCCGGTGGCTGGGTCAAGGACGCCGTAGAAGAGGGTTACGAACAGCCCGGCGTCCAGGTCGGCCAGGATGCGCTGGTTTACGATGCTCATCAGGCGTTCGGGTTGGTCCGGGGAATCGCCCGCATAGGTCCGTATCAAAGTGCGGCTGAGGGTCATCAAGAGGGCTGCGCCCATGCCCTTATCCACCACGTCGGCGATGACGATGCCCAACCGCCCACCCGGCAGCGAGATGAAATCGTAGAAATCGCCGGAGGTCTCCCGGGCCGGCCGCCAGGTCGTTACGATCTGCCAGCGCGGGAGCGGGGGAACATCCGGGAGCAGGCTGGCCTGGACCCGGCCGGCCAGCGCCAGTTCCTGGCGGCGCAGGCCCACCGTCTGCAGCGCCCGGGCCGCCTGGTTCAGGAAGCCTGCCAGCTGCAGGTCGCGCTCGCGCAGCTCGGTAAAGCTATCCTCTGTCAGGTCGTCATAGATGGTCGCAACCCCGATCGGCTTGCTCCCGGGGATCAAGAGCGGGATGGCGCGCACTACCCGCCGTTCCCCCTCCTGGCCACGCAACGGCACTTGCTGCCGGTAAGCGCGTGCCTCCAGTCGATCGGCCGACTGGGAGATCTGCAAGTTGGCCCAGGCCTCGCCGAGCAGGTCCGGTTCAGCCGGGCCGATCAGCCGCAGGACCTTCTCCTGCGGTGGGCTGAACCAGATTTGCGAGTCGCGTACCCCGAAGGCAGCCGCCAGCCCTCGCCGCAGGAAATGGACGGCCTGGGGTAGGTCCTGGGAAGCGTACATCGAGTTGATCGCAGCCGGGAGCAGGTCGGTGCGGAACTGCTGGTGGCCCTGCAGGATGCTGGACTCCAGGTAGTCGATGGCCGAGTCCCAGCGTCCCGACATGGCCAGGACGTGGCCCACTCTCCCCGGGGTAAAGTGCCGGCTCAAGAAGCGGCGGTATATCAGGTTCTGCAGCCGGTAATGGTCCCCGTCGGTCCGTTCGATGACCCCGGTCAGGTAGAGCGGGTCGAGGTCGGGCGAGAGCGGTAGGGCCAGCGCAGCGCGCGGCACGCTTTCCTGCTCGAGCAGCTGCAGGATGCAGTGCAGCAAGTCGGGGTCCTCTTCGATCAGGCGGACGGCCTCGACCAGGGGTGCGTACCGGAAAACCTCCTGCCGCAGGAAGCGGTCGATAAGGTAGTGGATATCCCGGGAACGCAGCTGCTTGGAGCTGCGCGCGCCGACCAGCTCCGCACAGCACTGGGTAAGGTGGTGGATCAGGTAGATATCCCCGCTGGTCGCGTGCAGCAGCTTCTGCACGGCTTGTTTGGTGGGCGAAACGCCGAACTTGTCCAGCAGTTCCAGGATCAGCTCCTGGCTGTCTCTCGCCGAGAGATCGCCAACGAAAACCCGGTTGGCGACGCCGCGGAAAGGGGAGGATTCGCCCACCGCAACGGTCGCCAGGCTGAGCGCTCCGGAGACCACCACGGTCACCTGGTGGTCCAGCGGCTGCTGGTCCATGTATGCGGCGCGCAGGGAGGTCAGCAGCGCCTGCACCAGGTCGGTCGGCAGCGCTTCGAGCGGATCGAAGATCAGGACCAGGTCGCGCCCGGTGATTTCCAGGCACTCGGAAAGGAAGGCGCGGAAGACGGCGCTGGAGGCCACTGGGTCGGCGGAGACCGGCACCTCCCGGCCCGTCACCTCGCCGAGCTGCTGGGCGGTCAGGCGGGTCAGGTCCGCGAAGAAGGCCTGCTGGGTGTTGGTGCGCACCTCCAGCAGGTCGATGTAGGCGCAGGTCCAGCCGAGCAGTTTGGCCAGGTTGCGTTCGATGTACCTCAGGAGCAGGGTTTTCCCGCTCAGCCGGGGGCCGAGCAGGGCGCAATACACCCCTTCTTCTACCGATTGGATGATCTGCTCGACGGCCTCCCGGTGGTAGCGCGCCGTCGCCGGGATATCCAGGGTTGGATCAAGCCCGAGCATACCCCTCCTCCTTCACCTTGCGCAGCAGGTACGTCAGGTCGTAGGCCTGCTGCAAGACCTTGGTGAAAACCGGCGAAGTGAAGTAGAACTCCTGGCCCTTGCGATGGATCACGCCGGCCAGGGTCAGCAGGTTGCAGGCCTCGTCGATGTCTTTCTGAGGGAGAGGCATGTTCCCCTTATGCAGCACCTCGTCGATCGCTGCCTGGCTGAAACCCCGCGTGCCGGCATCCTCGGAAGACATCAGGATGGCATAGACCAGGGCCTTCTCCCGGTTTTCCGTGTTCTGCATGAACGAGGTGAGCAGGTGGCTGGTGAATCCTTCGTCGGCGTACACGTCGAACAGGCTCTCGGGTGAGATCTCCCGCTCACCGGTCTGGTCCAGGTGGCGAAGTAGGATCAGGCAGTAATACTGTATCAGGTTCGGGTGCCCGGCGGTCTCTTCGTAGATGCGGCTGACGACTTCTTCCTCGTTGCGGATGCGGACGCGCAGGTTCTCCATGGGAACGACGATCAGCTCGCGCGCCTGCTGGCGCGTGAACTCGCTCAGCCGGATCTCCTGGGCAAAGTTGTAGAAGGGGGAGTCGAGCATGTACTGCTCGCGCATGGCCTCTCGGAAGCCGGCGATGATGTACTGGCAGGCGCCTTTATTGGAGGAGGCGCGCAGCATGCGGAAGAGCTCCCAATCCCCGCGCTGCATGATGACCAGGTTATCGACCTCGTCGAGCAGGAAGATGATCTTGCCCTTGAAAAACTTGCTCATCCGTTCCAGGAAGTTGGGGAAGAAGAAGACGTATTTCTGCATGTGCAGGCGCGGCAGCTCGCGCGGGTTCAGCTTCCGCACCACTTCTCGGATATAGTCGTCGGTGGATAAAAGGTCGCTGCACTCCAGGTAAACCACCCGGCTGGCAGATTCGCGCTCGACCAGCAGGCGCTCGGTCTCCCGCAGCAAGGAGGTCTTGCCGATCCGGCGGATGCCGAGGATGGCGTGATTGGTGTCCGGGTTCGAGAGGATGCGGGCGACCTCGTGCTCCCGGCCAAAGAAGCGGCTGCCTGTCACCGGGGCACGCGTCTCGTACGGGGAAAGGTACGAGATGGGCACCTGGGACGAGATTAGGTCCAGCAGCTCTCCGCTTGGCCGGCGGGACTGGACGACGTTCCTCTGCTCCTCCGCCCCGATCAGCACCAGGTTGTAGTTCAGGCTGGTCTTGTGTTTAAAAAGTGGAGCCCGGTTGCCGTCCAGCAGGACCAGCACGATCTGGCGGCTCAGGTTGCGCTCGCGTACCACGTCTTCCAGGCTTTCCATCACGTGCTGTGCAGGTACGCCGTCCAGGTCTTTCGTCTTCACCCAGATCGCCGGCGTCCGGCTGGGCAGGCGCAGCTTCCAGGAGGAAAGGTCCACGTAGAATATGTCGTAGCCCAGGGCCGGGTTTCCTTCCCGCACGGTGTAGCCCAGGTCCTGGTCCAACAGCCGCAGTAAACGCGGCCAGTTCTTCTGCATTGGGGCCGTTCTCCTTTACGGTTGCATCCGCTTTAGTCAATGCCCGCGGGAAGGTTGGGTCGCCACATCTCCTCAGGCAAGGCCGTCCAGCCGATCCAGATTATAACCTGTGAATGTATCTTTTCAATAATTCGGGGTGTGAGATGGTTTGTGCGTGCGAAGCACGCACAAAACATCTCACTATCCCCCAATTTTTGAGAAGTTACCTGTGAATTTATAATTGGGTCCGAGCCCCAATGGCAGGTTATCATAGGTTTAGTGCAGTCCTGCGAGGAAGAATCTCATGAATGACGCGAATATTAACCAAGACAAAATCGTCCAATGGCTGGTGCGCTGGGTCGAAAATCAGGAGAACGTCCGGGCGATGATCTTGACCAGCTCCCGGACCAACCCTTACGCGCCGATCGACCTTTTCTCCGATTACGACGTCATCCTGGTGGTCAGGGAAATCCTGCCTTTCTATGAAGATAAAAGCTACCTGGGTGATTACGGGGAAGTCCTGGTCGTCTATAAGAACCCCATGGGGGAGGATGGCGGGTTCGCGCATTTTGCAGACATTACCCAGTATGAGGACGGGACCAAGATCGATTACAGCTTCTCTCCGGTCGAATGGCTGCGCTGGGTGGTCGAGCAGCCGGAACTCCCCGAAGACCTCGAGAACGGTTATATCGTCCTGCTCGATAAAGATCGCCTGGCGGTTGGGCTGAAGCCTCCTACCTATTCCGCTTTTATCCCTGTTCCTCCAGAAGAAAGGGTCTACCAGGATCTCATCCAAGAGTTCTTCCACGAGAGCACGTACGTGGCAAAGCAACTGTGGCGGGATGACCTGATCCCCATGAAATACAACCTGGATTTCGTCATGAAGTTTCACCTGCTGCGCCAGATGCTAGAATGGCGGATGGAGATCGATCACGGCTGGTCGGTGAAGACCGGCGCGTACGGAAAAGGGTTGAAGAAACGCCTGCCGCCTGAGATCTGGTCCGAGCTGGAAGCCACCTACGCGGGCGCGGGAACGGCTGAAAATTGGGAGGCGCTCTACCGGACCATCGCCTTCTTCCGAAAAGTCGCCATCCAGGTCGGCGATCGTTTGGGATACGAATACCCTGACGAGCTGCAACTGCGAGTGCTAAATTATTTAGGGAGAGTGGAGAACCTGGACCAAGACGCCCAAACATTCTCCTCATTTTCGTAGAATATCGCAGAACAATAACAATTGCAAACATGGCTTTCTCAAAGTCGAAAGCCCTGCTTTTCCCC
>DASWHG010000123.1:0-4712 GCA_036393315.1 Anaerolineales bacterium
GCTGGCACCTTAACATTTTCCTTATTCAGATTGACCTCGTGCTTCACCAGGGCTTGAAGACCCGATCGTAATGCGTGTAGCGCGTTTTTTTGCGTTTCGTTCAGTTCACCCCGATCCAACAAGTCTAACAGCGGTAATAGCTCCCCTGCTTTTGGATGTGAGGCTTCACTCTGTTCTCCCAGGGTAAGGTAGCGCTCCACCTGCGCCATCGCCCGGTAGTAGTCAACTGCGATCGTGCCATCGTAAAGACGTGCGTAGCGCAGGGTGGTGTCAACGTACTTGTGACCTAAGATGGTCTGCACGGTCAGCACCGGCGCGCCGGCGTTCACCAGCTGCGTGGCCGCAGTGTGCCTCAGGCGATGGTGGTGCGATTCAAGGGCTCCATCTGGATATTTGCAGGTGAAGGCCCGAGCCTTAGTAGCAGTTTCTATGAAACGAGCGCTGCTGCCATCTGGCTCTATCGCACACGGTTCCTGGGAACGGAAAAATACCCGTCTGCGGTATAATGGGCCGCATGGAAAACGCAGATTTCGACGAAACGCGCCCGAATCCGGTGGGCGATGAAACCATTCCGATGCCGGTGAACGACGAGAAAGAAAATCCACCCGGCGACCTGGGAGAGACGGTCGTCACTCCCGTCCAACCTGCTGCTCCTGCTGACCAATCCGGTTCGGGTCCAGTCGAAAGCAACTCGGACCGGTCTCGCCTGTGGCGCGGCCTGGTCCTGCTGAGCCTGGCAGCCCTGCTGGTCATCGCCGGCGCCAGCGCCTATGGCGGCTACCTCTCCGGCATCGAACAGCGTACCAGCCTGGAGGCCACGCAGGTCCACCGCGAAGTGGCCGAACAGTTCGAATTGGGGTTACAGGATGTGAATTCCGGGCGGTACGAGGTCGCCCGCCAGCGGTTCGAGTACGTGATCCAGCTCGACCCGGGTTACCCCGGCGTCACCGACCAGCTGGCCCTGGTGCTGTTAGAGCTGAACACCACCGCCACCCCGACCGCAGTGCCGACGCCCACCCTGACTCCCACCGTGGACCTTCGGGGCGCCGAGGAGCTCTTCTCTCAAGCCCAGGTACTGCTGGCAGACGAGCGCTGGAGCGAAGCCATCGAGACTCTACTGAAGCTGCGTAAAGATGAACCTTCTTACCAGGCGGTTAAAGTCGATTCGATGCTGTACGTGGCGCTGCGCAACCGGGGCGTGCAGCGCATCCTGGCAGAAGCCGATCTGGAAGGCGGAACGTACGACCTGGCGCTGGCTGAGCGCTTCGGGCCCCTGGATGTCGAAGCCAGCAACATGCGCACCTGGGCCGACCTGTACGTCACCGGCGCCAGCTTCTGGGAATTGGACTGGGCCCAGGCGGTGAACTTCTTCGGCCAGCTGGTCCCGGTCGCTCCGAACCTGCGGGACAGCTCCAATTTAACCGCCACCGAGCGCTACCGCCTGGCCACCATCAAGTATGGCGACTTCCTGGCCGAAAACGGCGAATGGTGCGATGCATTGGCGCAGTACGAGGCGGCGCTGACCCTCGGCTCCGACCCTGAAGTCGAATCGACTGCCGCTTCGGTCGCCAGGGAATGTGAAGAATCAGACCGATCCGATGACGAGGACCGCGAGGAACAGCCCACCGAGGAGACTCCCCCGCCGGGCGATGCGACGGCCACACCGGAGCCCGAGGTGACGGAGACTCCCGAGACGACCGAAGAACCCTATCCTGCCCCGACTCCATGACCACCCCCGCGGGCGGAACCCCGTTTTGGGCTTTGAGCCTGGCTTACTGGCTCCACATGTTTGCGACCATCTTGTGGATCGGCGGGTTGGCAGCAGTCGTCCTGCTCCTGCCCGCCGCCCGGCGGAGTATGGAAGCGGACGCGTTCGCCGGCCTTCTCGAAAAAATTCAACGCCGTTTGGACCCGGTAGGCTGGCTGAGCCTGGCAGTGCTGGTGGTCACCGGGCTGTTCCAGATGAGCGCCAGCCCGAACTACGAAGGCTTTTTTACCATCGGAAACCGTTGGGCAGCGGCCATTTTGGCCAAGCACCTGGTTTTCCTCGCCATGATCGGGGTCAGCGCTTATCTAACCTGGGGGCTGCTGCCCGGCATCCGCCGCAACGCCCTGCTGCGAGCCCGAGGCCGTCCAGGCCCGGAGGCAGAAAAACTTCAGCGGCGTGAAATCCTCCTGCTGCGGCTCAACTTTATCCTTGGGGTGATCGTCCTCGGCCTGACTGCCCTGGCGCGCGCCTCTTGACGACACGGCCTTTGGATGTCGCTGCGAGACGGCGCCGCTGCGCTTAGCGGGCACCAGCATAGCTGGCGATGACGAAGCAGTCTCACTTCTTGGCTATAGGAGGAGATTGCGCCGCTTCGCTTATACGCAAAGATCGCTCGCAACGACATGATAGGCGTACGCACGAAACGGTAGACACTCGCAGCAACATGGGGGGCGAGCGCCTACGAGGATATTGCATGTCATTTCCGAAAGAGGAGCGCTGGGGCCGTGGAGATACGTTAAGGAAACCGCTACCAGATGGCTTCTAACTTCAGCGAGGCCCATTATAGAATCTATACGGATCGCCCGGGGGGTAATAATGGTAGACCGCGCGGTCCGGGAAGTGCTCCGCCACGCGCGCATCCGGATCTGCTCCCCGGCTGTAAACGCAGATGAATGGCGTGTCCAGAAATGGGTCCTGTAATTCCAGCAGCACGCCGTAATCCATCCATCTTTCCGGGTGCACCACGACCAGGGCGGGGGCGAGTTCCTGCGCTTCTGCGGAGAGGAAGGGCTTAAGGTCGGCTCGCTCCATTCCATACAGACCGTGCATACCGCCAAGGCGGATGGGCAGGTAGAAAACCAGGTTCCCGGCGACCAGCAGCACGACCAGCGCGAAGACTGCCAGTGGGCGGGCGCGCTTCCAGCCCGAGTACGTCCTCCAGGGAGCGCCCGGCTCTACCGGCCAGCCAGCCAGGAAAGCGATCCCTAAACTGCTCAGCAAGGTCATGCTGAACAGGCCCTCGTAATAATAACGCGGCCCGAACAGCCAGGCGCCCACCCAATAGGCCATATAGAGCAGCACCAGGCTGGCGATGACCGAACCCACCAGCAGGGCCTGCCAGTTCCTGCGGATCGCCGCGGCGAGCAGGCCAAATGGGAGAAAGATCCAGGAAAAGGATAGCCAACCAAAAAGGTCGCCGTAACCGGACCGCAGGCTGGCGCGGGTGTTGACCACGGCCAGACGCAGGTTGTGCCCGTTCTCGGCCCGCCCGATCCCGGGTCCGAAGCCGATCTGGTCGTATGGCCACCACAAAGTATACGGGTTGAGCAGGGGATCGCCGGTCACGGCGTACTGCCAGACGAAGTTCAACCCGCCCAGCCCGAAGGCCAGGACTCCGATCGCCAGCACGCGGCGGCGGACCTGCCAATCGCCGCGCCACAATAAATACAGTCCGTGGATCCCGAAGGGCAGCGCGACTGCCACCGCCGTGAACGGCCGGGTGAGGGCCAGCAGCCCCAGGCTGAGTCCAGCCGTCCAGGTTGCCAGGGTACGGACCTTAGCCGACGCCCCGCTGGTTTCCCCGGAGGCAGTCGCATCCAGCCAGGCGATGGTGAACGCTGCGCTCAGCACCAGCCCGAAGGGGTGAGAGAGCAGAGAGCCTGAATTCAACAAAAAAAAGGGGGAGATGAGGGTCAGCCCGGCTGCCAGCAGCCCGACCGTCTCTCCCAGGATCTTTTTCCCCAGCCGGTAAGTCAGCCAGACTCCCAGCCCTGCCAGGAAAGGGTTCACCCAGGCTCGCAGGCCGAACCGCACCCCGATCGCCAGCAAGGCCGGCCAACCGAGCGGATATTTACCGAACCGCAGTCCCTCGTGATCGACCACGAACGGGACCAGGAAGCTGCGCGGTTCAGGCGGGGATGGCACGGCCAGCTGCCCCGAGGCAATCGCCTGCGCCTGCCAGACGTAGGCGATCTCGTCCTCGATGTGCGGGATCGCCTCGAAGACGCGCTGGGTGACCCAGTAAGTCAGCAGCACGGCGAGCAGGCTGGTCACGAGAGCGAGGCGGTCGGCGCGAGTCATCGAGCAGGATGGAATTCTTATGAACGATCAGGCCTGGATGGCCTGCAGTCCTTGCAGCGCAGCGGTGTGCAGCCGGCCATTCGTGGCCAGGACGCCGCGGTTGTCCGCCAGAGTGCGACCTTTGGAGAAATCCAGCGGCCTGCCCTGCAAGTCGGTCACCAACCCGCCGGCCTCCTCGACAATCAAAGATCCGGCTGCCTGGTCCCAGATCTTCTCCCGGTAATCCGGCTGCTTGGGGGAGAGCAGCCGCAGGTAGATCTCCCCGTGCCCGGCCGCCAGCACCGCGTACTTTGCCTGGCTGTCCATCCGGACCGGTTCGGCCTGTACGCCCAGCGCCTCGGCAAACAGATCCACCTGGCTGACGTTGGTGTGTCCCGACTCGAAGGAGCGCAGCAGCCTGGCTTGCGCTGCGCGCCCGCGTTCCGATACTGTGACTCGGGAAAAGGGTTCGGTCTCATCCAGGAGAGAGGCCGTCCAGGCCCCCTCGCCTCGCACCGCCACCAGCAGGGAGCCCTCCCCGCCGGCCTGGGGGCGGTACCCCTCGACCAGGTTCGGGCAGGCGAGCACGCTAATCTGGACCCGGCCGGCGACGATCAGCGCCAGGGCAATGGCATACTGGTCGCCGCGCAGGAAGCCCTTGGTC
>DASWHG010000124.1:0-9682 GCA_036393315.1 Anaerolineales bacterium
CAAAACACCCCACTTCCCCCGTTTTATTGAGATGATACCAATAAAGATCTATTTTCATCGGTTTTGTTGAATAAACGACATAAATTTCTCGCACAGGATTGACAAGAAGAGACCAAACTCGTACAATCGGCCCAATTTGAAGGGCCGAACGATCCTGTATACACCTACCCATCCTGATCATCTCTTCCCGGAGGAAGCCCAATGGAGCAAACAGCCGTCGAGACGTCCAAGAACGAGGAAGTCGAGTCGCGTGGCAGTCTGACCGGAGAGGTCTTTCATCCCTCACCGGACGTGGTTAACACGGCGAACGTAAAGGATTACGAAAACCTTTACCAGCGCTCCCTGGAAGACCCGCAGGGCTTCTGGGGGGAAGAGGCTGAGGAATTGGAGTGGTATCAAAAATGGGAGAAAGTGCTGGACGACAGCAACCCTCCCTTTTTTAAATGGTTCGTTGGCGGCCAGACCAATATCGTCCACAACGCCCTCGACCGGCACGTCAAAACTTACCGGAAAAATAAACTGGCGCTGATTTGGGAGGGCGAACCCGGCGATATGCGCTCCTACTCTTACCACGCCCTGAACCGGGAAGTATGCAAGTTCGCCAACGTGCTCCGCAGCCTGGGCGTCAAAAAGGGAGACATCGTCACGATCTACCTGCCCCGCATCCCGGAGCAGGTGATCGCCATGCTGGCCTGCGCCAAGATCGGCGCGCCGCACAGCGTGGTCTACGGAGGTTTCAGTGTTGAGGCCCTGGCCGAGCGGATCGAGGATGCAAAAAGCCGGGTGCTGGTCACGTCTGACGGCGGTTGGCTGCGAGGGAAGATCGTGCCTCTCAAAGAGATCGCCGACGAAGCCATCGCTCGCCAGCCAACCATCGAGAGCTGCATCGTCGTAAAACGCACCGGCCAGGATATTTACATGGAACCGGGTCGAGATTACTGGTACGAGGATTTGATGGGTTTACCGATCGCCAGCCCGCTCTGTTATACCGAACGGATGGACGCCGAAGATCCGCTGTTCATTCTCTACACATCCGGCACGACGGGCCGCCCGAAAGGGGTTCTGCATACCCACGGCGGGTATATGGTCCACATTTACTCCACCCTGAAGTACGTCTTCGACATCAAGGATGAAGACCGCTGGTGGTGCGCCGCCGACCCTGGCTGGGTGACGGGTCACAGCTACATCGTCTACGGGCCGCTGATCAACGGCGCCACCGGCTTCATGTACGAAGGGGCTCCCAATCACCCGTACCCGAACCGCTGGTGGCGGATGATCGAGAACTACGGCATTACCATTCTGTATACGGCTCCTACCGCCATCCGCGGCCTGATGCGCTTTGGCGATGCCTGGGCAAACCGCCACGACCTGAGCAGTTTGCGGCTCCTGGGGACGGTGGGCGAACCGATCAACCCGGAAGCCTGGAAGTGGTACCATACGGTGATCGGGAAAGAGCGCTGCCCGATCATGGATACCTGGTGGCAGACGGAAACCGGTGGCTTTATGATCACGCCGCTGCCCATCACCCCGCTCAAGCCTGGGTCGGCCACCCGACCGTTCTTCGGTGTCGAGGCGGACGTGGTCGACGAAAAAGGCAAGTCAGTCCCGGCAGGCGAAGAGGGCTACCTGGTGATCAAGAGACCCTGGCCCGGCATGCTGAGAACGATTTACAGAGATCCGGAGCGCTACAAGGAACAGTACTGGGGTAAGTTCAAGACGATGTACCAGACGGGCGATTCTGCCCGAAAGGACGAGGACGGCTACATCTGGATCATCGGCCGCCTGGATGATGTCCTCAAAGTCAGCGGCTACCGGCTGGGTACAGCCGAAGTGGAGAGCGCCCTGGTGAGCCACTCCGCGGTTGCCGAATCGGCAGCCATCGGCCTGCCTCACCCTATCAAGGGCAACGCGATTCACGCATTCGTGATCTTACACGCCGGCGTCGAAAAAAGCGATAAGCTGGCAGAAGAGCTACGCAACCACGTCGCCCACGAGATGGGACCGATTGCCAGGCCGGAAGACATAACCTTCGTCGATAGTCTGCCGAAGACCCGCAGCGGAAAGATCATGCGCCGGGTCCTGAAAGCCCGCGCATTGGGCCAGCCAGAAGGCGACACCAGCACCCTGGAGGAATAAAGAGAAAAGTTACAACTAAAAATCAGTTGACCTCCGCCCAGAATTATGGCATAATCTTGCCCATCATAACCGAATCGAAAGGCGATGATGGAAACGAGTAAGCCTGCAGCGATCCTCTCGCTGCCAGGGCTGACAGCGAACCCGGGAACGGTGAAAGCCGGGTCAGGCCAAAAGGCTGAAAATCCTTCCGGAGCCGCAAGCTGAAATCGTTCGTTCGAACCCGCAGATTGCTTCCAGGGTTTCGAGCTTTTAGCCGGGAAAACGAACGGAGAGTAGGTGCGCCGGATTAATCCCCCGTTATCGAGGATGCGAGTATAAGCTTCGACGCAGGTGCCCGGAATTTGATATCCGCACCGAAGAAGGAGGCCGTACTCGGCTGAGTTGCCTGCCGAGAGGCGGGAACCAGGGTGGTACCGCGGGAGCGTTTACACTCTCGTCCTTGGCAATGGATGAGGGTGTTTTATTTTAAGGAGAACTTATGCCATTTAAAGATGTCCCTGCAAAAGTAGATTTCCCGGCCCAGGAAAGGGAACTGCTGAAATTCTGGAACGAGAGCAGGTCTTTCGAAAAACTCCGCCAGCTGCACGAGGAGGACCCTCCCTGGTCCTTCATCGATGGACCGATAACAGCGAACAATCCGATGGGTGTTCACCACGGTTGGGGCCGGACGTATAAGGATCTTTTCCAGCGCTTCTGGACGATGCGCGGCCGCAAGCTGCGCTACCAGAATGGCTTCGACTGCCAGGGCCTGTGGGTGGAAGTTGAAGTCGAGAAAGAGATGGGCTTCCAGAGCAAGAAAGACATCGAGGAATTTGGCCTGGAACTGTTCGTCCGCAAATGCAAAGCACGCGTGCTGCGCTACGCGGCGGTCCAGACAGAACAGTCCATCCGGCTCGGCTACTGGATGGATTGGAATGAGCCCGAGCGCCTGCGCTGGCTGGCGGAGCGTTTGATGGAAGACCCATCCCAGGTCATCACTGTGGAAGGGCCGGAAGGGCCGGTCACCGGCACCGTCGAAGGGATCGTCGGGCGGCTGGGGCTCCCTGAGCTAGGCGGCAGCTACTTCACCTTCTCCAACGAGAACAACTACATGATCTGGACTTTCCTGAAGAAGTGCTGGGAAAACGGCTGGCTGTATCGCGGCGCGGATGTGATGCCCTGGTGCCCGCGCTGCGCCACCGGCATCAGCCAGCACGAGATCGTGACCGATGGCTACGCTGAGCTCACCCACCGCAGCATCACCCTTCGGTTCCCGCTGCGCGGCCGGTCGAACGAATCCCTGCTGGTCTGGACGACAACACCCTGGACGCTGACCAGCAACGTCGCAGCAGCCGTCGGGCCGGACCTGAATTACGTTAAAGTCAGGCAGGGAGAGGAAGTCTTCTACCTTTCGAAGGGCACGCTCCACATGCTGCGGGGAGATTACGAAATCCTGGGTGAGGTCAAAGGCGCGGAGATGGAGGGCTGGACTTATTCCGGTCCGTTCGACGATCTGCCAGCAGCCAACCAGTCCGGTGGCAACCCCGCCCTGGCCGAACTGGCCCAGGGCGTCGAGCTAAGCGCCGTCCAGGCCCACCGCGTCATCCTGTGGGACGAAGTCGGCGAGACGGAAGGAACCGGCATCGTCCACATCGCCCCTGGTTGCGGCGCGGAAGATTTCGCCCTAGGCCGGGAACACAACTTCCCACTGGTCGCCCCTTTGGACGAAGAAGGGCATTTCGTGGAAGGGTTCGACTGGCTGACCGGACAGCAGGTCGCCCATGTTTCCACACCGATCTTCAAGGACCTCGAGCGAAAAGGACTGCTCTATCACGTCGCCCCGTACACTCACCGTTACCCCACTTGCTGGCGATGTAAGACCGAGCTGGTCTTCCGCCTGGTGGATGAGTGGTTCATCAGCATGGGAGAGGTGTACGATAAGCCCCGCGAGCAGCTCACTCCTGAGGAGAAAGCCCGCAGTCTGCGCTACCAGATCATGGATGTGGTGGACCAGATCCGCTGGATCCCAGAGTTTGGCTACGCTCGCGAGATGGATTGGCTGCGGAACATGCACGACTGGATGATCAGCAAGAAACGCTACTGGGGCCTGGCCCTGCCCATCTGGATGTGCGAGCAGTGCAGCCATTTTGAAGTGATCGGCGACGAAGTGGAGTTAAAGGCGCGTGCGGTTGCCGGCTGGGATGAATTCGAAGGCCACACGCCGCACCGCCCTTACGTTGACCACGTAAAAATCCAATGCCCCAATTGCGAGGGCATGATGAGCCGCATCCTCGACGTGGGCAATCCCTGGCTGGATGCCGGTATCGTACCGTTCAGCACCCTGCAATACCGAAAAGATCGCCAATACTGGCGCGCCTGGTACCCGGCCGATTGGATCAGCGAATCGTTCCCGGGCCAGTTCCGCAACTGGTTCTACAGCCTGCTGGCGATGGCAACCGTCGTCGACCAGAGCGCTCCCTTCCGCCAGGTTTTCACCTATGCCACACTGCTGGCGGAGGATGGCCGGGCGATGCACAAGAGCTCGGGAAACTCGATCGAGTTCAACGAGGCCGCCGACAAGATGGGGGTGGACGTGATGCGCTGGCTGTACTCCGCTCACAAACCGGAGAACGACCTGCTGTTCGGCTACCAGCGCGGGGATGAAGTCAGGCGCGGCTTCCTACTTCCCCTGTGGAACGTCTATAGCTTCTTCGTGACCTACGCCATCCTGGACGGCTGGACTCCGGACCCCATGGATTGGGACCCGGCCCATCCGGAAGGTCCCACTCCCCAGGTAGATCACCTGCTCGACCGGTGGATCTTGGGAAGGCTGAACCAGGTGGTGGCGAGCGCCACGCAGAACCTGGAGGACTCCGACCTGCTCAGCGCCACGATCTCCGTAGAAGCTTTCCTGGATGACCTGACCAACTGGTACGTGCGCCGCAGCCGCCGCCGCTTCTGGAAGAGCGAGCACGACGCGGACAAGAACTCGGCCTACGCCACCCTTTACCACGTGCTGGTCAAGCTGCTCAAGCTGCTGGCGCCTTTCACGCCCTTCGTGACCGAGGCGATGTACCAGAACCTGGTGCGCGCCGTGCAGCCGGGTGCCCACGAGAGCGTCCACCACTGCGCCTGGCCGCGAGCCGACCGGGAAGTGGTAGATGAAGGCGCGTTGGAACAGATGGCCCTGGCGCGCCAGATCAGCAGCCTGGGGCTGAGCGCCCGCAACAGCGCCGGCCTGAAAGTCCGCCAGCCGCTGGCCCGGGTGCTGGCGTACGTGGGCGGGAAGCAGTCCTTGAGCCAGGAGCTGGTCGAGATCGTCCTGGATGAACTCAACGTGAAGTCGTTCGAATTCGTGAAAGAAGCCGGGCAGCTGGTCACCTTCCAGGTGCTGCCGGACAACAAGCTGCTCGGCCCTCGCTTCGGGTCGCAGTTCCCCCAGCTGCGCGCCGCCCTGGCGAACGCCGATCCGCAGGAAGTCGCCCTGAACGTCCAGTCCGGTAAACCGGTTTCCGTGGAAGTGGAAGGCCAGCCGGTAGAGATCGCCCCAGAGGAGATCCTGATCCGGACTCATCCGGCGGAGGGGCTGACCGTGGCTGCGGATCGATTCACCACCGTCGCGTTGGACACGAATATTACGCCCGAGCTGCGCGCCGAAGGTCTGGCCCGCGAGCTGGTGCGCCGCATCCAGGCGATGCGAAAGGATGCCGGCTTCAACATCGAGGATCGGATCACCACTTACTACCTTGGGGATGGATATTTGCCGGAGGTTATGGTACATTGGGCTGACTATATCCGCAACGAGACCCTCTCGACCGCACTGGTTGCTGGCGAACCTCCTGACGGGGCATTCACGGAGTCGCACCGGGTAGATGGCGAATCCATCACCTTAGGCGTGCAGCAGAATCCGGCGAACCCATCCCGCGGTTAGCTGGCTTTCCGGACCAGTTCCGGGCGGCGAACGGCCTGGCCACCTAACCTATAACCGCAGGCAGCCTGGAGGCAGCATGTTCAAACCGGTCTCTCCCAAGCTCAAAATCAACCCGATGGAAGAAGGCGTCTTGCGCTTTTGGAAGCACCGCCACATCTTCCAGAAGTCGGAGCTCGCCCGCCAGGGAGCGCCGGAGTACGTATTCTACGAAGGGCCGCCGACGGCGAACGGCAAGCCAGGCGTGCACCACGTACTGGCGCGCGTATTTAAGGATATCTTCCCCCGCTATAAGAACATGAGCGGCTTCCATGTCGTCCGGCGCGGCGGATGGGATACACACGGCCTGCCGGTTGAGATCGAGGTCGAGAAGCGGTTGGGGTTTACCAATAAAAGCCAGATCGAGGAGTACGGCATCGCCCGGTTCAACGAGCTGTGCCGTAAGTCGACCTTTGAGTACATCCAGGACTGGGAGAAGCTGACCGACCGGATCGCCTTCTGGGTGGACCTGGACGACGCCTATGTGACCTACACAAACGATTATATCGAGTCGGTCTGGTGGATCCTGAAGAACTTCTGGGATAAAGGGCTGCTGTACCAGGGATTCAAAGTTGTGCCCTACTGCCCACGCTGCGGCACGCCCCTGTCGGATCATGAAGTCGCGCAGGGCTACGAGCAGGCCGTCGATCCCTCGGTGTTCGTGCGATTCCCCCTGGTAGACGACCCGGGCACCTCCCTGCTCGTCTGGACCACCACCCCCTGGACCTTACCCGGAAACGTGGCCGTCGCCGTTCACCCGGAAGCAGACTACGTCATCGTCGAGCGCGACCTGCCCGAAGGTGGGACCGAGCGCTTGATCCTGGCAGAAACGCAGCTGGAGTGGGTCTTCGGGGACGAACCGGTGCGGGTGTTCGAGACATTCAAGGGCAAGAAGCTGAAAGGGCTTCGCTACCGCCCCTTGTTCACCTTCTTACTGCCCGAGAAAGCGGCCTACTACGTCCTTCTCGAGGAGTTCGTCAGCACAGGAGATGGCACGGGCCTGGTGCACATCGCTCCTGCTTACGGGCAGGAGGACATGCAGGCCGCCCTGGAGTACGACTTGCCAGTCCTTCAAACCGTCGCCGAGGATGGCACTTTCGTCCCGGAGGTGCGGCCGTGGAGCGGGAAGTTCGTGAAGGAGGCAGACCCGCTGATCGTGCAGGATTTAGAGGCGCGCGGCCTGCTCTACCGGGCAGAGACGTACACCCACACTTACCCATTCTGCTGGCGCTGCTCGACCCCGCTGCTTTACTATGCTCGCAACACCTGGTACATCCGTACGACCCAATACAAGGAACTGCTGGTGGAGCTCAACCAGCGCATCAACTGGTTTCCGGAGCACATCAAAGAAGGCCGCTTCGGCAACTGGTTGGAGAATAACGTCGATTGGGCGCTGGGCCGGGAACGCTACTGGGGAACGCCCCTGCCGGTTTGGGAGTGCGAGTCCTGCCACAACCAGTTGGCGGTCGGCTCAATCGCCGAGCTTGGGGAGCTAGCCGGGCAGGATCTTTCCGGCCATGACCTGCACCGGCCCTACGTGGACGAGGTTCACCTTTCCTGCCCGGAATGTGGCGGCCAGATGGATCGAGTGCCTGAGCTGATCGACGTATGGTTCGACTCGGGAGCCATGCCGTTCGCACAGTGGCACTACCCTTTCGAGAACCAGGAAACCTTCAAACAGCAGTTCCCCGCCGATTTTATCTGTGAAGGGGTCGACCAGACACGTGGCTGGTTCTATTCGCTGCACGCGATCAGCACGATGCTGATGGAGCAGGAATCTTTCCGCAACGTGATCTGCCTGGGCCTGATCCTCGATGCCAAGGGCCAGAAGATGTCAAAAACACGCGGCAATATGGTCGATCCCTGGGACGTGATCGGCCAGCATGGCGCAGATGCCTTCCGCTGGTACCTGTACACGGCCAGCCCTCCCGGGCAGGAGCGCCGCTTCTCCGTCGGCCTGGTCGGGGAGGTCGTGCGCAGTTTCACCCTGACGTTGTGGAACGTATATTCGTTCTTCGTCACCTACGCCAACCTGGACCAATGGCTCCCGGCCGGTCCCGGGCAGCCAGGCGTACCGAGCGAAGCTCTGCCGCTGTCGTATTCAGACCTCGACCGGTGGCTGCTCTCCGAATTGCATACGCTCGTGCGCGACGTGACCGGCGCCCTGGAGAACTACGACGTGCTCGGCGCCACACGCCCCATCCAGGCTTTCGTGGACCGGCTTTCCAGGTGGTACCTGCGACGCTCGCGCCGCCGGTTCTGGAAAAGCGGATCGGACGCCGATAAGCAGGCCGCCTATGCCACGCTGTACGAGACTCTGGTCACGCTGTGCAAGCTGCTCGCCCCGACCATGCCCTTCCTGGCGGAGGAGCTTTATCAGAACCTGGTGGTGAACGGGAACCGTGCGGAGGGCGAGCCAGAATCGGTCCACCTCTCGAACTGGCCGGCGTTCGACCAGGCGAAGATCGACGAGAACCTCAACGCACAGATGGATCTGATCACGCGGCTGGCCTCCCTCGGGCACGCTGCCCGCAGCCAGGCCGCCATCAAAGTGCGCCAGCCGCTGGCAGAGGTGGCTTTCTCCCTGGGAAGCGCGGCCGAAGCCGAGGCCCTGGAGCAGTACGCGGACCTCCTGGCCGACGAGCTCAACGTCAAGCAGGTGCGCCTGTTGAGCTCCGCCGGAGAGGTCATTTCCTACAGACTGAACCCGCTGCCTAAACAGCTTGGCCAGAAATACCAGGCCAGGTATCCTACCATCCGGAAGGCAATCCTGGCACTAGACGCAGAGCAGGCCGCGCTGGCCCTGTTGGGCGGCAAGGCCGTACCCGTGACCCTGGATGGAGAGACCTACGAGATCCTGCCCGAGGAAGTCGAGGTGCGCGCCGAAGCTCGCTCCGGCCTGGTCGTGGCCTCCGAGGGCCCCTACCTGGCGGCCTTGAAGACCGATCTCACCGCCGAGCTGCTGCGCGAAGGACTGGCGCGCGAGTTCGTCCGCCGGGTGCAGGACCTGCGCAAACAGGCCGGGTTCGATATCGCCGACCGCATCCGGCTGTACGCCACTGCCTCGCCCGTGCTCGCAGAGGCCATCCAGGAGCACAGTGAATACATTAAGGGGGAAACCCTGGCCACCGAGCTGTACGTCGCCGAGCCTCCGGACGATGCCACCACGACCACCGCCGAGTTCGATGGGCAGCAGGTGAAATTTGGGGTGGTCAAATAAAGATTGGTAGACATCACCGTAATTCCACGGTGATTACCCACAAATCGAAGCATGTCGCTCTGAGCGACCGGAGGGAGCGAAGAGTCTCGATAGCAGGCTGGTAGGGAGGCTGAGATGCGAGATCCTTCACTTCGTTCAGGATGACAATGAGCCGTTCTGGATGACAAGGAGAGCGTGCGCTCCTGGGATGACAGCCCTACAGAGATATGGGTAATCTCCAGTAATTCCCGCTTGACAGACCGCCTGATCCGAGTATAGTTTTATTCAAGCGAACACCGGATTGGCGTTCCCCTTGAACCCTCATCGCCGTGAGGACACAATGCGAAGGTTTTCAGGCAACCATTGCGGAGCGGGCCATGAATGATCCTGTGAGCGCCTAT
>DASWHG010000125.1:0-2868 GCA_036393315.1 Anaerolineales bacterium
ATAAAAAACGACCGCAGGTTCACAGATTCCCCTGGTCATCCATCTGTGTTCACCCGGGTCGTGCAGCGCGGTGGCGAATTGTGCGAACATGGCAGGCCGAGATCGAACCCTTGAAAGCCTGCGGACTGATTGGCCTTTTCGCGATGATCGGAACAAAGCGTAGAATGGCCAACCTTTAAACCAAACCGCCAGGCGATGGTCAAGCAAAATGCGTGACCCATCGACGGTCAGTTATAGTATAGAGATAAATTTATTGCGAGTCAAATTAATGTTCGGAGTGCGCTTCGAGCCGCGCGACGACCTCAGCATGCTCACCTTCGCGGGCGAAGTCGAGGGCGCTGCGGCCGTCGGCGGCGCGCGCTTGCGGGTCGGCGCCGTGATCGAGCAGCAGCTGCACCATCTCAATCTGCCCATTCTGGGCCGCGCCGTGCAGCGGGGTGAAGCCGCCCTGCTGGGTGGCGTTCACGTCCGCGCCGCGCCCGACCAGCGCCCTGGCGATCTCCAGGTGCCCCCCGGCGACGGCCGAGTGCAGCGGCCTGACGTGCTGCGGGTTGCGCGAGGCCGAGTCGACCTCCACCCCGCGCTCGAGCAGGTAGAAGGCGACGTCCTGGTGGCCGAAGAAAGCCGCCAGGCCGAGCGGCTGGAAGCCGTCCGGAGCGTACGTATTGACCACCTCCGGCTGCGCCTCGACCAGCGATTGGACCCGCTCGAGCTGCCCGGTCGCGGCGGCTTCGAACAGGTCCAGCGGCGCGCCGCGCTCGATCAGCAGTTCGGCCACCTGCGGCCGGTTGTAATAGATCGCCATCAACACGGCGGAGACGCCGTCCTGGCTGCGAGCCTGCAGCAGGCCCGGATCCTGATCCAGAAAATCGGCGACCACCCTGGCGTCGCCGGCCTTGACCGCCTCGAAAAAGGGTTCAGTGGCTTGCATCGGGACTCTCCTTACCTGTATTGGGTTGACCGGGCGGCGTGCCGACCAGGTTCAATCTGGGCCGTCCGGGGGTTCGCCGGAGGCTGGCGGCGCGGCTGCGGCCCGAGCCAGGATCGCTGCAAGGTCCGGAGGGGAGAAGCGCTCCGACTTCAACACCTTGCCGTCCGCGCGGTGGAGCGGATTCCCTCCTGCGTCCAGCTTGCTCAGGTTGCTGCGGTGGACGGCGGCGAACAACTCCGCGGCTACGTCCTGCAGCCCGTGGGCCAGGTAGGTCCCCAGCAGCACGTACAGCATGTCCGAAAGGGCGTCGGCGACGGCCTCCAGATCGCCCGCCTCGGCCGCCTGGCGGTACTCGTCCAGCTCCTCCTGAAGCAGGCTGGCGCGTAGCTGGACCAGCCCCGGCGGCAGGCCGGCGGTCGGACGCGCGGCCACCGGCAGCCCGAAGGCCCGGTGGAACTCCAGCACTTGCGCGATCTCATTTTCCATATTCACCTTGCCTGGACTTCGATCTGGCATCGTCATTATAACCGACCAGGATTAGCCAATGTTCTCCACAACATTTCCGAAAATTGCCTATTGACTCGCGATAAAAAAATCGCTATAATGATTGTGAATGTTCCCGGGAACGTTATCAGTAACGTTCACAATTGTTGAAGGTACATTTCATTCCCCTATTACTGGTTAAATTAAATTGGAGTTACGCAGTTCAGGAGAAAATTGTGGGTGTTTGGGCGGGCATCGCCCGCCCAAACACCCACATCCTCCCACCAACTGCGTAAGTCCTGCTAAATACAAAAGGGTTTGCGATGAACGGTAAGAAACGTGTTCTTATTCAACAAGTCGCCAAAGAAGCTGGAGTTTCCATCCAGACGGTTTCGCGTGTGACCAATAACCACCCGGATGTAGCCTCCGAAACCCGGAAGCGCGTTCTCGAGGTGGTGGAGCGTCTCGGCTACCAGCCCAGCCGCATCGCCCGCGCCATGCGTGGTCACAGCCGCACGATCGGCGTGATCGGCTACGGGCTGGAATACTTTGGCCCCTCACGCACCGTGTCAGGGATCGAGCTGCGAGCCAGCGAGCTGGGTTTCACCTTGATCCTTTACCTGGTCCGCCAGCCGGAAACCTTTGACGCCCAGAAGATCCTCAACGATATGCTCTCGCGCCACGTGGACGGCTTCATTTGGGCGATACCGGAGATCGGAGACGACATGCGCTTGATCAAGGAGAAAGCGCCCAACCTGCCCGTCCCGATCATCTTCACCGACGCCGAGCCTGGCCCCACCTCCCACGTGGTGGAGAACGACAACCTTTTGGGTGGAAAGATGGCCGTGGAGCACCTGCTCTCACAGGGCTATCGCACCATCGGGCTGATCACGGGGCCGCTCCGCTGGCGCTCCGCCCGCCAGCGGCATAAGGCATGGGCTGAAGCGCTGGCTTCAGCCGGGTTGTCGAATGACCGCTCTCTGGTGGTGGAAGGCGACTGGAATGCTGCCAGCGGCGCGCTCGGTCTCCAGCGCCTGCTGGCCCAGCGCCCCGATATCGACGCAGTCTTCGTTTGCAACGACCAGATGGCCCTGGGCGCCATCCAAACGACCCGGCAGATGGGGCTGCGCGTGCCGAAAGACCTGGCGATCATCGGCTATGACGATATCCCTGAGTCCGCCTTCTTCTGCCCGCCGCTCTCCTCCATCCGGCAGCCGATGCTCGAGCTGGGCTGTGTAGCGGTAAACGAACTTGTGAACCTGATCGAATGCTGGCAGGCGGACCAGGTTGTCGAGCCACGGGCTGTCACCATCCAGCCGGAGCTTGTGGTGCGGGAAAGCTCGGCCGTCAAAAGGACAGCGCAAGAGGAGGTGGAAGATTAGTTACGATCCAATATACTTACAGCGAACCACTTTCATCCCCATCTGGTTCCGCAGGTCCCAAATAAAAGGGGA
>DASWHG010000126.1:0-4923 GCA_036393315.1 Anaerolineales bacterium
GCCCGGTGTCCGGACCCCTCCGGTTACGGATGTGCTCGTCATCGGCGCCGGGCTGGCTGGCCTGGTAGCCGGGTGGCAGGCGGCCGAACGCGGCCTGAGCACCATCGTCTTAGCCAAAGGCTGGGGAGCCACGCACTGGCACGCCGGCTGCATCGACGTGCTGGGCTACGACCCGGCCGGGAGCGAAACGCCGGTCGAATCGCCCACAGAGGCCGTGGCAAAGCGGGTCAGGGACAATCCCGATCATCCCTATGCAATAATCGGGTTGGAGGCCCTGGCAGAGTCCCTGGAGGCTTTCAAGGCGCTGTGCGCCCGCTCAGGATACCCGCTGCAGGGCTCGCTGGAGCGCAACTGGCTGCTCCCCAGCGCGCTGGGGACGGCCCGTCCGACCTGCCTGGCCCCGGAAACCATGATCGCCGGGGACCTGCGGCGCCGCGATCCGATGCTGTTGGTCGGCTTCGAGCAGCTGCCCGATTTCTTCCCCGGGCTGGCGGCCGAGAACCTGGTGAGCCTGGGGCTGCTGGCGAACGCGATCACGCTGGACCTGCCCAGCCTTCGGGCAAGGCGATTCGTCTACCCGAGCATCCTGGCCCAGCTGTTCGAGAGCCAGGCGTTTCGCGAGGAAGTCGTCGCCGCGCTCAAACCCCGGCTTGGCGAGAGCGGGCGGGTGGGCTTCCCGGCCGTCCTTGGCGTCCACGACGCGCTCGGGGTCAAAAACGACCTCCAAGACCGGTTAGGGATTGAAGTCTTCGAAATCCCCGGGCTGCCCCCCTCCATCCCCGGGATTCGCCTGCATAACTTGCTCGTCGCCGCCATCGAACAGGCTGGCGGGCGGGTCTACAACGGCATGCAGGCGCTCTCCGCTGAAACGGATGGCAGCCGGATTTTATCCGTGCTGAGTGAGGCCGCCGCCCGGCAGAAATCGAACCGGGCGGGTAAGTTCGTGCTGGCTACCGGCGGAGTTTTGGGAGGTGGTTTCATAGGGAATCCACAGGGCGAGCTGCTCGAAACGATCTTTGGGCTTCCGCTGGCAGCCCCGGATGGGCGAGACCGGTGGTTCAGCCAGGAATTCCTCGACCCGCAAGGCCACCCGCTGTTCCGGTCTGGATTGCGAGTGGATGCGAACCTCAAACCGGTGGACGAGAGCGCCCAGGTGCTGCACGAAAACCTCTTCTCAGCCGGAACGTGCCTGTCCGGCGCCGATTACCTGGTGGAAAGATCTTTCGAAGGAGTGGCACTGGCAACTGGTTTCACGGTTGGGAAGAACGTTTAGAGGTTGTTCCGAATGAAATTCAAGGATCTTCCATGGATTTTCTGCATCAGCCGGTCGAACTGACGCTCGACCAATGCATCAAGTGCAATATCTGCGTGACGAAGTGCCCGGTCTCACCGGTTACGGACCTGTTCCCTGGCCCAAAGTACGAAGGACCGCAGGCCGGGCGGTTTCGCCAGCCGGACGGGTTCTCCCCCGACAAATCCGTGGATTACTGCAGCGGGTGCCGGGTCTGCAACATGGCCTGCCCGACGGGAGTCAGGATCGCCGAGATCAACGCCCGCGCCCGGGCCCGAATGGTATCGCAGGGCAAATTTCCCTGGCGGATCCGCTTGCGCAACAACCTGCTGGCCCGCTCGGAACTGCTTGGAAAGGTCGGCCAGCCCATCGCACCCCTGGCAAACCTGGTTCTCGCCAATAAAGCCATTCGTTGGGGCATGGATGTGGTGTTGGGCATCCACCGAAAGGCGCCCCTGCCGGCCTTCTCAGGCCGCCGGTTTACCCGCTGGTTCCATCGCCGGGAGCGCCCGGAGCACAGGACCCGGCAGGTCGTCTACTTCCACGGCTGCGCGACCGAGTATTACGAGCCGCGCATCGGGCGCGCCGCGGTGCAGGTGCTGGAAGCGAATGGATTCGAGGTGATCATCCCAAGTCAGAACTGCTGCGGATTGCCCCTGCTCTCGAACGGCGAATTCCCCGCTGCCCGGCGCTACCACGCCAATAATGTCCGCCACATGGTCGAGTATGCCCGCCGCGGCATCCCTATCGTTGGCACCTCCACCAGCTGTACCTTGACGATAAAGGAAGAGGCCCCGGAGCTGCTCGATTTTTATTCGGAAGATGCCAGGCTGGTTGCCCGAGGAACATTCGACATGAACGAGTTCCTCCTTGAACTTTGGGAGGCAGGCACTCTCAACATGGACTTCCAGGCGCTGCCGCTCACACTGGCTTACCATGCTCCTTGCCAGTACCGCGCCCACCGTCTCGGCCGCCCCGCCGTCGATATCCTCGGCCTGATCCCTGATCTCAATATATTAGAGAGTAAAGCGGACTGCTGCGGCATCGCCGGCACCTATGGATATAAGACCGAAAAGTACCAGATTGGTATGGATGTGGGGATCCCATTGTTTGATTTTGCGCGCCAGGCAAGTAGCCCGGTGGTGATATGTGACAGCGAGACCTGCCGCTGGCAGATCACCCACGGGACGGGCATCCCGAGCATCCATCCGATCGAACTGCTGGCGATGGCATACGGGGTCCCGCCCGAAGGAGCCTTGGCCGAGGTGATGAAAATATCTTAGATGTCAGGCCGATGCAATTCGAATTCCATAAAAACCTGCGTTACAATTTTTTCGTCAATCTCACAGATGGGGCATTCTTCGGCGCGGCGCTCGGCTTTGCCTCCTTCGTCACGATCATCCCGCTCTTCGTCAGCACCCTTACCGACTCCGCCATTCTGATCGGCCTGATTCCAGCCATCCATGCGATGGGTTGGCAGCTGCCCCAGCTGCTCATGGCCAACCGCGTCGCCCAGCAGCGCCGCTACAAGCCGATGGTTCTATGGTTGTCCATCCAGGAGCGGCTGCCCTTCCTGGGGTTAGCGCTTGTCGCCTGGTTCTTACCCTCTCTCTCCCCGGGAACGGCTGTGGTCCTGATTTTTACATTGCTGGTCTGGCAGGGGTTAGGAGGAGGTTTCACCGCGACCGCCTGGCAGAGCATGATCGGAAAGATCTTTCCGCACGATCGCATTGGCACTTTCTTCGGGGCTCAATCGGCCGCTGCGAACCTGCTTGCCAGCCTGAGCGCGGTCGGGGCAGGCATCCTCCTCGAGCGTCTGGAATCGCCCCTGGATTTCTCGCTGTGTTTCCTGTTAGCCGCAGGCGCTATGACCATCTCCTGGGGTTTCCTGGCCCTCTCTCGCGAGGAAGACCGCCAGCCGAGCGGTGGCTTTGAGAAAAACAGCGCCTTCCTTGCTAATGTGGGCCTCATCCTTCGCCGGGACAAGAACTTTCGTTGGTTCTTAGCCGCCCGGATGCTTTCCCAGCTGGCCCTGATGGCCTCGGCCTTTTATACGGTCTACGCGGTGCGCGTCCACGGCGTGAGTGAAGGGACGATTGGCTTGATGACCGGCGTCTTAATGGCTACTCAAGTATCCGCAAATCCAGTTATGGGCTGGGCCGGCGATCGATTCGGACATCGCCTTATCCTGCTGTTCGGCATCTCAGCCGCGATCGCCGCAACCACCCTGGCCTGGCTGGCCCCTACCGGAGCCTGGTTCTACCTGGTGTTTGTCCTGGCAGGCATCTCGAACGTAGCGGCCTGGACGACACCCATGGCGATGACGCTCGAGTTCGGCAGCGAAGGCGAGCGCCCGGCCTACATCGGCCTGGCCAACACGCTGGTTGCCCCGAGCACATTCCTGGCCCCTCTATTCGGAGGCTGGTTAGCGGATTATACCGGCTACCAGGCTACTTTCATCGCATCTGCCATCGCCGGTCTGGTTACGGCGATGGTGCTCTACGGGGGTGTTCGCGACCCGCGTAGCCAGGTCAGGGGTACAGTAGATATCTCGGCAACGGATTGAAGATCCAGAAAACTGGATTTATGAGGAGCTCCTGATGGCGGATACTGTTCTTCTCTACATCTTGGCTGCAGCAGACCTCGAAATCGAGCGGTCTATATTAAGCCGCGCGGTAACGGAAATTCCCGTTACGCTGGGCTGGCGGATTGTGCAGTCCCCCCTTCGAGGGGAGTCCGCAGATCTGGATGCGGTCCAGAATTCCAACCTTCACCTGCTGCTTATGGGTAGCGATATCCGTGCGCCGATCGGGTTAGAATGGTTTCTCGCCCGCCGGTCCGGGCGTTCGCCGGTGCCTTTCTTGAAGCAAGGGATTCTCCGCACGCCTGCCGCGCAGGAATTCATCCGCACGATCGAGGAACAGGCAGACTGGCTCCCCTTCAAGGATCCTTCCGAATTAAGACATAAAACGCTGATACTACTCGGTGACCACCTCCACAAGCACGCCATCTATTACGCCTTGCGGCCCGAGGAACTCGAGCGCCTGGAGGCCTGGCGAGCAGAGCTGAAGCGCGCCTCTGTGGAAAAAATTGAGGAATCACGAGGCGGTACCGGGGAGAGCAGCGTCATCCTATCCCCGGAGCGATATATCCCCTCCGAAGGAGTCCTCATCCAACCGAAGCAAGAAGACGAGGGATAGACAGAATGGTCCACATCATCACCGACACCACTGCCTGCCTGCCCGTGGAGTTTGCCAGAGAACACCGGATCCCCGTGATCCCTCAGATTGTCAGCTTCGGGGAGGAGAGTTTTTACGAGGGGATCGATATCGATGATGCGGAATTTATCGAGCGCCTGAGGACCGCCAGCGAGCTGCCTAAGACCGCGGTGCCACCCCCTGAACTGTTCTACCAGGAATTCCAGAAGCTGGTCCCCGATCGAAAAGCCATCATCTGCATCCATCCTTCGGCGGAGGTCAGTGGTACGGTCCGGTCGGCCAGCGTGGCAGCCAAAGATTTTCCGGGCAGCGACATCCGGGTGATCGATTCCCGCACGGTTGCGGCCCCTCTATCCCATCTGGTTCAGATGGCGGTTCAGTGGGCAGAAGCCGGTGAGAACGCAGATACGATCG
>DASWHG010000127.1:0-14722 GCA_036393315.1 Anaerolineales bacterium
CTCCTACAGGATCTGAAGATGCTGCTCACGATCGATATCGGCAATACCAACCTGACCCTGGGCCTTTACGACGGCGAAACCTTGGGCCCGCGCTGGAGATTGGCAACGGACCACGAACGCATGCCGGACGAATACGGCCTGCAGTTCGTCGGCCTGCTTTCTCACGCAGACCGGACCCCGGCCGACCTGACCGGGATTTGCCTTGCCTCGGTCGTGCCTCCGTTGACCGGAAAAGTCGTGCAGGCCTGCCGCCAGTATCTGGGCCAGAACCCGCTGGTGGTGGATGCAGGGGTCCGGACAGGCGTACGCATCCGCTATGAGGACCCGCGGGCCGTAGGGGCCGACCGGATCGCCGACGCGGCGGCCGTGCAGAAGCTGTACGGCGGCCCGGCCTGTGTGGTCGATTTCGGCACGGCGACGACTTTCGATGCGATCTCCCCGGAGGGGGATTATCTGGGTGGGGCGATTGCCCCGGGAATCGGGATCGCGGCCGAAGCGCTCTTCCTGCGCACGGCCAAGCTGCCGCGAGTGGATCTGCAGAGACCGCCCACAACGGTGGGCCGTAACACGGTGCACGCCATGCAGTCCGGCCTGCTTTTCGGGTACGTGGCCCTGGTGGAGGGGATGGTCGCACGCTTCCGGGAGGAGCTCGGCCAGCAGACGAAGGTGATCGCCACCGGGGGCCTGGCCGAGATCATTGCCGCGGAGACGGAAGTCATCCAAATCGTCGCGCCCTGGCTCACGCTGGATGGGCTGCGGATCATCTGGGGACTCAACCGCTAATTGGCCGACTTCCGCCTCATCCAGACGCGGACCGGTTGGGGGCGGGTCCTGGCGGATCTCGCCGATTGGATCGCTCCTGAGCCCGGTTGGTCGGCGCTGGACGTCGGCTGCGGGCCGGGGTTATTCCCGGCCTTGCTCGAGGCCCTTGGCTGCCGCGCCTTCGGGATCGACCTGGACGCGGAAATGTTCAGGCCGCGCCCGCTGCACGCGCGGGTTGCTCTCGCCAATGCGGAATCGCTCCCCTTTCCCGGCGGCGAATTCCACCTGGTAACCGCAAGCAACTTGCTGTTCCTGCTGCCCAGGCCCGAGGCCGCCCTGCAAGAGATGGCCCGGGTGCTGCGAGTCGGGGGCAGCCTGGCTGTGCTCAACCCGTCCGAGAACCTGAGCATAGCCCTTGTGACTGCTTATGCCGGACAGCGTGGCTTGAGCGGTTTGGCGCGCGAGTCGCTGCTGAATTGGGCTGAACGAGCGGAGGCTGGAAATCGCTGGACGGAGGCTGAACTGGAGCAATTGTTCAAGCAGGCCGGCCTGCGGTTAACCGGGCATATCCTGAAAGTGGGGCCAGGACTGGCGCGTTTCACCCGAGGAGTGCGTGATTCATCCCCTCAGGGAAGCCATGGTACTTTATAATAACGTGACAATGAAGACTGAATTTCTACGGGCAGACCATCCGGTAGCGCTGCGTCACGCCGCGGACGTTTTGAAGCATGGAGGTATGGTTGTTTTCCCGACGGATACAGTGTACGGGTTGGCCGCATTACCCTCTCAAACGGAGTATGTCGAGCGGTTGTACATCGTCAAAGGGAGAAACAGTGCCCGGGCGATCGCCTTACTTATTGCCGAGGCGGGCGAATTAGGAAAGGTTTCCAGCGCCCCGAACGCTACCGCCATGCGCCTGGCGGAGCGCTTGTGGCCCGGCCCGCTGACCCTGATCGTGCACCGCCACCCTTCCCTTCCGGACGTGCTTTCACCGGAGCCCACAATTGGGGTGCGCATTCCCGATCACCCGGTCGCGCTGGCCTTGCTGCGTATGACCGGTCCTCTGGCGGTCACCTCCGCCAACCTTTCCGGGCAGGAAAATACGAATACGGCCAAGGAAGCGCTGAACCAGTTAGAAGGAAGGGTCCACCTGATCATCGACGGAGGGCGGACTCCCGGGGGGATCCCGTCCACGGTGGTGGATTGTACCGGCCCTGAGCCGGTGATTTTAAGAGAAGGACCGGTATCGGAAGAAGAGATCCGCAAAGCCTTGGCCTAGCGTTTCCTTCTTCTAATCAGACCCTTAAGTTCTTTTCATGATCGTTTTAGGTCACCCGGTATAATGATAGTTACATTCTCCTCACTCGAAGCCGCCCGCGGGGTAGAGCCAACCCCACAGGGCGGCTTGGTTTTTAAGGAAGTTTTGACGTACCCGCTGGGTGCAGCCGCTCCGGCATGAACGATGGAGGCAGGCTGCACCCGGCGGGCTGTATTGGTATGATGTCTGGAGGTAATTATGGCGCATTCGTTTTCATTTTTTTGTGCCTTGGAAGCAGCTTCTGATCTTTGCTTCAGGCCATTAATTCGGAGAAAGGCCAGTTTGGGAGCACATCCATATCCAGCGGGTCGCTTTGTCCGGCGGTGAAGCGGTAGAAACCGGCCCCGGCGATCATGGCTGCGTTGTCGGTGCTGAGGTAGAGGGGAGGGATGTGGACAGGCACAGGTGATTGCTCCAAGAAAGCTTCTCTTAATGGACGGTTCGCCGATACGCCGCCCGCGACCAGGATCTGGGCTGCCTCGAATTCCCTGGCAGCCGCCAGTGTTTTCCCGACCAGCACCTCAACCACGGCTTGTTGGAAGCTGGCTGCCAGATTGCTTACCGGCAGCGGCAGGCCGCTCGCCTCCATTTGGCGCACTTCCCGCAGCACGGCGGTCTTCAGACCGCTAAACGAGAAATCCCATCTTCCTTCGAGCCAGGCGCGCGGGAACTGAAAGGCCTGCGGGTTTCCGCCCTCGGCTGCTTCCTGGATCGCCGGGCCGCCCGGATACGCCAGGCCCAGCAGCCGGGCGACCTTATCGAACGCTTCGCCGGCCGCATCATCCAGGGTTGCACCCAAACGCCGGTAAGTCAAATGCCCGGCCATCAATACCAGCTCGGTGTGCCCGCCCGATACGATCAGCGCTGCCAGGGGGAACTGCGGTTCTGGCAGGGGCTGTTCGTCCGGCTGATGCAACCAGGCGGAATAGACGTGGGCCTCCAGGTGGTTTATGCCCAGCAGCGGCAGCCCGGTCCCCAGCGCTAACCCCTTGGCCACATTCATCCCGACGACCAGGGAGCCCGGCAGGCCGGGGCCGCGTGTGATCGCGATGGCATCCACATCGCTCAAAGTCAAATGCGCCTGCTGCAAGGCCTGCTCTACGATGGGATGGATACTTAAGATATGTTGGCGGGAAGCGACCTCGGGGAACACCCCACCGAACTGGGCGTGCAGATCGACCTGTGAGGCGACCAGATTGGAGAGGATCAGCCGCCCATGCTCGACGATGGCTGCTGCCGTTTCGTCACAAGAAGATTCGAGTCCCAAAATACGCACCGGTGGCTCGAGAGAGGCCTCCGCAGCCTTGTTTTGACGGGTGGAGTCACGCATCGCTCGCTTTACCCTCATCGAAACAAAATTATGACAGTCAACTACCGAGCCTTCATCGGCAGGACGAGATCCAATGGATAATCTGCCAGGATTTCCATCCCACCGTCTGGCCGTACCCAGACGGTATCCTCCAGGCGGACGCCAAACCCGCGCTCTGGATAATACAGCCCGGGCTCGATCGTTACGACAACCCCCGGCGCCAGGCGATCGTTGTCGGTGGCAGCCATGCCGAACCTGGGAAGCTCGTGGACGTGCAATCCCAGGCCGTGCCCGAGGGCGTGCACGTAGCCTTGCAGGGTTTGCGGATCGCTGCGCAGTGTGGCGTGACCGCGCTCTTCGAAGAGCTCGCAGGTGCGAATCTGGTAGTCGTGGCAGAGGTTATCGACTTTCAGCTCCCCCAAGATCTGTTTGTACACCGAATATACGTCTTCATAGGCGGCCTGTACTTCCTCGGTGGCGTAGCCCAGGCACCAGGTGCGGGTGAAGTCGTAGAAATAGCCGCCGCCGGCTTCGCACGGGAAAATGTCGAAGACGATGGTCTGGCCCAGGCGCAGGAGATCGGTTGAACTGCCGCTGGAGTGGGGAACACCCGCGTCCTTGCCGGTCGCAAAGATCACGCCTTCTGGTATTTCGGCGCCCCGTTCGGCCAGCCACAGCTGGATGCGGTTCTTGACGTCTCCGATTGTGAGCGGCTGGCCATCCGCGTTGACCAGGATTTCATTGTCCACCTTGTGAGAAGTCAGGAAATCGGCTACCTGGGCTACCGCCTCCGTCGTAATTTTTCCCATCCGGCGCATGCGCTCCACTTCAGCAGGGTCTTTCGTCGCCATCGCCTGGAGCAGGATCGTCTCGCCCATCTCGCCGACAAATTCCAATTCAGGGAGGGCGTTCTGCAGGCCCGAAAATAAAGTGTAGGATTTGCCGGCATCCATGTTCCCATAGACGGCCATGCGACCGGAATGGATGTCCATGTCTGCGAGCATTTTTTGGTACAGCAGGATATTGGCCTGGGTGAAATCGCCTTTACTCTGCTTGAGCAGTTCGCCCAGGCGGTAGTCGCCCAGGCTCTTCAGTGCCAGCCCGGTTTTGGCGGCCTCGTCTCGCTCCATCGGAGAGAAAAACAGGACCGGCTGCTCACCTCGCTTCTTGATCAGGTCGGCAGATGTAATGTGAACGCCGCCGGTCAGGTAGTACATGGCTGGGTTGTGCTGGCCTGGGCCGGTGATCAGAATCGCATCCAGGTCTTTGCTCTGCATGAGATCATCAAGGTCCGTTTTCATATTGCCTCCGGGTACGTTTCCTAAAACTTAATCCTGGCTCGTCTGCTGGACAATCTGGAGGACTGCGCTGCGGCTTAACTTCTCATCGCCGCGCAGCAGGGCATCTAAGGTTGCTTCCGCCAGGAGCAGCGGGATCTCGACGAAGTACTTGAAAGCGTTGCGAGGCATGGTTTGTATGCCTGCCTTCGCCATGTGTAAATTATTTCGGGCATAATCGAACATATTTTCGTGGGTCCAACCGGTCGGAAAAAAGTCCACGTTGCGGAGCAGGTCGTCGGTGCGGTTGCGGAGGATATTGACAGCCTGCAGGCCCCGTCCAAAATGCAAGGCGCAGATGCGGTCGATTTGGGTGCCGTCGAACCAGGCCCAGATGTCGCACATCAGCAGCCCTACCGTGCCTGCTACGCTGAAGGTGTAGCCATTCAGATCAGCCCGGTTGTTGATTTTCCAATCTCGTTCCGCCCACTGTGCCATGCGGTCTGCCATGGCCGCGGCCGTATCCCAGATGCGAGGTGCGATCTCCAAAGGGGCATGGCTGGCCCACTCGGCCAGCCGCAGGGTCACTTCGGGGAGCTGCGGCCTATAGGCGTTGAAAGTTTCGGCCAGTTCACCCAGCGCGTGGATGTCGACTGAAGTTTGGGTTTGCAGGATCAGGCTAATCTTCCGGAGCAACTCCACTTTCGATCGGGTCTCCAGGGTAGGATGATCTTCGATTTCGTCCAGGGCGCGCATGCAAAGATAAGCAGACGCGACGGTATCTTGTAGGACATTGGGCAGGCGAGCCACGGGGAGATAAAACGTCCGGCTGGTCTCCTCGAGAACTTCTAATAGATTGGATTGCGAAGTCATCCTCAACCCTCTGTTTTGGTTTCGTGATTCCCCCGGCTAGTCGGGGCGTGCGTGGTACCGGGGTTACAGTCCGGGACGTTTTCTGGTTTGAAGCGCGTCCCCGATCTCATCAATTTTGATTGAAGACACCTCGCATGGAGGCTAATAGGGCTTCATCTTGCTCCGGTAAGACGGTGCGCGGGTCCAGGACCAGGCGATCAGCTTGCAGGCGAGCGATGACGGGTGGATCGCACCGTCGGAGCCGGGCCAGCATCCGGTCGGGGCTGTGGGCGTGGAAAGCTGCCAGGCAGGTGGGAAGCGTCTCCTCGGGGAGGCTGCCGCCGCCAACGGTGGAATGTCCAGGGATCGTCTCGCCCTGGTCGAGGTGCTCGACCCAGCGTTCAGCCCGGGCGCGCAGCTCTTCCAGCGGCGCCGCGATCATTCGCCAGACCGGGATCTCCCGTTCGGCTTCGTCCTTCAGGTAGTGCAGCAGTGTGGCTGACAGGGCAGACAGGCACAGCTTGTCAGCCCGGATCGCGCGGGCAAGCGGATGTTTCTTCAGCCTGCCGATCAGCTGGGCGCGGCCGGCGATGATCCCCGCCTGCGGGCCGCCGAGCAGCTTATCCCCCGAGAAGCAGACCAGGTCGGCGCCGGCTGCAAGTGATTCCTGGACGGTCGGTTCGTGGCCCAGCCCGAAGCGTTCGGTCTCCAAGAGTGAGCCCGAACCCAGGTCGTCCACAACCGGGATGCCGGCCCGGTGGGCGACCGAGACCATCTCGGCCAGGGTCGGCTCACTGGTGAAACCGATGATCTGGAAGTTCGAGCGATGGGCGCGCAGCACCAGGGCGACTGGTCCTTCCTGGATGGCCTGTTCAAAATCGGAAAGGTGGACCCGGTTGGTCGTGCCGACTTCGACCAATCTTGCCCCGGATTGCTTCATCACGTCAGGGATGCGGAAGCCCCCGCCGATCTCGATCAGCTGGGAGCGGGCGATGACCACGGCCCGCCGCCTGGCCAGTGCAGACAGGGCCAGCAGCACGGCGGAGGCGTTGTTGTTGACCACCAGAGCGCCTTCGGCGCCCGTAATTCGTTGGAGCAAGCCTTCGGCGTGTACCGAGCGGGACCCCCTGCGGCCGGCTTCCAAATCATATTCCAGTGTCGAGTAGCCGCTGGAGGCTTCCTGGACAGCCTGCAGGGCCGCCTGGCTGAGGGGCGCGCGGCCCAGGTTCGTATGCAGGACGACTCCCGTGGCGTTGATCACGGCCCGCAGCGTGGGGGCAGTCCATTCCAACAGGAGCTCGTGGGCTCGATTCAGGAGAGCTTCTTTTTCCGGGATCGCGCCTTCTTCCGGGTATCTGGACCGTGCCTCGTCCAGTGAACTGCGGATTGCCTGGATTGTGAGCGGCCGGCCGTAATCAGCGACCCATTCGGACGCCCTTGGCAGCCGGACGAGCTGGTCGACGGAGGGAAGGAGACGCAGGTCACCGGTCGAGGTCATTGCTAGGGCTTCCACTGGCTTCGTTCACGCATCCGCAGCAGGATTTCGATCAATACCAGGCCCAGGGCTAATAGAAAAGCCAGGGCAGGGGTGAGCACCCGGCTCATCTGCAGCCAGAATAGGGTCGGTCCGTAGATGCCCACCCAGATTGCCTGGCGTACGATCGCACCGGGTGTGGCGGGCGGCGAGGATGGGAAACGCCGGTTGAGAAACGCCACAGCGGGAAGTACGGTACCGGTGATCGCCAGGACGCTCAAGAAGAAAAACAGCCAGCGCGGGCCAACGGTGGGGAAGGTATTGCTTACCAGGTAAAAAAGGCCTCCCCAGCCGATGATTGCAAGGATGAGGGCTGTGGGAAGAAAAGCGCTGACCGGGGGAGTTGTCTGGGTGGTCATATTACGGGTTTGATTATATCTTAATAAAGCCAAACCCCCCGAAGGCAGTGGGGGGTTTGGCTTTGGAGCCGGGAAATGTCTGGGATTATGCTTCGCGGAATTCGCCTTCGACGACCTCGCCCTCGTCTTCTGGGCCTGCAGGCCCGCGGCCATCCCCAGACTGACCATCCTGCTGCTGTTGAGCGTACATCTGCTGGCTGATGGCATGGAAGGCGTTCTGCAGATCTTCCGTCAGCTGCCGGATCCGGTTCGTGTCCTCGCCTTTGATCGTTTCGCGCAAGTCCCTGACCTTGTTTTCGATGTTCTGCCGGTCACCGGCTGGCACCTTGTCTCCAAGTTCGCGCAGTGTTTTTTCGGTCTGGTACGCCAGGGTGTCGGCGTTATTGCGAGCCTCCACCAGTTCTCGGCGCCGGCGGTCTTCCGCCTCGTGTTCTCGGGCAGCGCGAACCATGTTTTCGATATCGCTCTTATCCAGGTTGGTAGAAGCGGTAATGGTTACCTTCTGCTCTTTCCCGGTGGCTTTGTCACGTGCGGTGACATTCAGGATGCCGTTGGCGTCGATATCGAAAGTTACCTCGACTTGGGGCAAACCACGCGGCGCGGGAGGAATCCCTTCCAGGCGGAAGCGGCCCAGGCTCATATTGTCGCTGGCCATCGGGCGCTCGCCCTGGAGCACGTGGATATCGACCGCCGTCTGGTTATCCTCGGCCGTGGAAAACACTTCGGACTTCCTGACCGGGATGGTCGTATTCCGCTCGATCAGGGTCGTCATCACCCCACCCAGGGTCTCGAGACCCAGAGAAAGCGGGGTAACATCCAGGAGAAGCACGTCCTTCACCTCGCCGCCCAGGACGCCTGCCTGGATCGCAGCGCCAATGGCGACGACCTCGTCCGGGTTGACACCCTTATGCGGTTCTTTATTCGTGATCGACCGGACCAGGTCCTGGACCATGGGCATGCGGGTTGCGCCGCCGACCAGGACAACCTCGTCGATATTCGCAGTCGAAAGGTTGGCATCCTTCAATGCAGCGTTGAACGGCCCGCGCAGGCGCTCCACCAGGTCTTCGGTGATCTGCTCGAACTTGGCTCGAGTCAGTTTCGTTACCAGATGCTTGGGACCGGTGGCATCGGCGGTAACATAGGGCAGGTTGATCTCGGTCTCCATCACGCTGGAGAGCTCGATCTTGGCCTTCTCGGCGGCTTCTCGCAGGCGTTGAAGGGCCTGCCGGTCCTGCCGCAGGTCGATGCCCTGCTCGCGCTTGAATTCATCCGCCACCCAATTTACAATTTTCTCGTCCCAATCGTCACCGCCCAGGTGAGTGTCGCCGTGCGTGGCTCGAACCTCAATCACGCCTTCGCCCACTTCCAGGACCGAGACGTCAAAAGTACCACCACCCAGGTCGAATACCAGGATGGTTTCATTTTCCTTTTTATCCAGCCCGTAAGCCAGGGCGGCGGCGGTCGGCTCGTTGATGATGCGGAGCACTTCAAGACCGGCGATCCTGCCGGCATCCTTCGTCGCCTGGCGCTGGCTGTCGTTAAAATAGGCTGGTACGGTGATAACGGCCTGGTTGACCTGCTCGCCAAGGTAAGCTCCTGCGTCGCTCTTTAACTTCGCAAGGATCATCGCCGAGATTTCCTGGGGGGTGTATTCGCGACCGGTGATGGGCACTTTTACCCGTACGTCTCCGGCCGGGCCTTCGACTACCTCATACGAAACCATGCCGCGTTCCGTCTCTACTTCATCATAGCGGCGACCGATAAAGCGTTTAATCGAATAAACGGTATTCTCAGCGTTAATAACCGCCTGGCGCTTCGCTGTCTGGCCAACGAGGCGCTCGCCGGTCTTGGTGAAGGCAACGACGGAAGGCAGCAGGCGCGAACCTTCGGCAGTTGTAATGACAGTCGGTTCACCACCTTCGACCACTGCGACGACGCTGTTGGTGGTGCCCAGATCAATACCTACAATTCTAGCCATACTTTACTCCTCTCAATTCCTAGTTTCAGTCCAGGTTTTGTTGCCTGTTTATCATACCGGACGAACGCAAGAATATCGTTAACATCCCGTAAGAGGGATATCAAAATCGGGCTGTCCGAATGGAAAAGGGCTGCGAGCTATGGCAGGGTAAATTTGGAGTATCGCGCAGGTATTCCCGTCGATGAAGCGCCAAAATTGGAAAGCCATATCCGGAAAATCCAGATTCATGCGGCATCCAGGTTTTAAGATTCGATGCCATATATAGAACCTGGCACGAAAATTGCATGAAAAGGGCCATATATGGGGGAGGCTATATGATATTTCCCAAGCATGGGATACCGGAGATTGAAACAGATATTCTAACGAACTGGGGAGCGATTGGGAGGTTTTAACATTACTTACCTTAAATTATTTAGTTTTTTTAGGTTCCCGTAGGTTTTATCTCTTGCATTTAAAGGGTGTTTTCTGCTAGAATGCAGGCTGTACGGAATCAGTCACTCGCCACAACAGCAGGTCAAATAGGAAGGGGGAGACGACCTGGGTGGTAGGTATCCTCTGAAGGTTTGAGTAGCTTTTATCGATCCCCGTAATGCACGCTGCGCTTGGGGTTCTTCTTTGCACGCGATTTATCGGTCATCTTCATATTCCTTGCTGCAGGAGGTGTTTCATCATGAAAGCTGAGCAGGCCTGGCAGGCAGCCACCGGACAACTCCAGGTGGAAATGTCGAAAGCGGCGTACGATACCTGGGTGCGAGATACAGAATTATTATCTTACGAAGATGGCTCCTTCATCATTGGCGTGCAGAATGCTTACGCGCGCGATTGGCTGGAAAGCCGGCTGTCCAGCACGATCGTGCGTTTGTTGAATGGGATTATGAACCGTTCTGTTGAAGTGCGCTTCGTCGTCTGGCACAATGTGGAAGTTAGGGAACAGCCCGAGATCCAGGAAAGCTCCAGGTCGTATGCCGAAGATGAATCCGGCGAGATCGATAGCCCAACGCTGAATTCCCGATATTCGTTCGGGAATTTTGTCGTTGGCGCCAGCAACCGGTTGGCCCACGCTGCTTCCCTGGCTGTGGCAGAGAACCCGGCCAAGGCATACAACCCGCTTTTCCTTTATGGCGGTGTCGGGCTGGGCAAGACCCATCTTCTGCATGCGATCGGCAACCAGTGTGTTCAGCGGGGGTTTCTGGTCTTGTATGTTTCTTCCGAAGAATTTACGAACGATCTCATCAACGCCATCCGGGCTCACACGACCCAGGCGTTTCGGGATAAGTACCGCCGGATCGATGTGTTGCTGATCGACGATATCCAATTTATCGCCGGGAAAGAGTCCACGCAGGAGGAGTTCTTTCATACCTTCAACACTTTGCATGGCCAAGATAAGCAGATCGTAATCTCCTCAGACCGGCCGCCAAAAGCGCTGGTCACCCTGGAAGAGCGGCTGCGCTCACGGTTCGAATGGGGTCTGGCAGCGGATATCCAGCCGCCGGATCTCGAGACTCGTCTGGCTATCCTGCGCTCGAAAGCAGAGCGAGCGAACCGGTATATCCCAGACGAGATTATGGAGGCGATAGCCCGGCGAGTGCAGTCCAACATCCGGGAGCTGGAGGGCGCTCTAACCCGAGTCACCGTTTTTTCCGACCTGATCGGGATCCCGTTGACTCCTCAGCTGGTCGATTCTGCCCTGGCCGATTTTCTGCCTCACCGCTCGCAAGTCGAGCCGATCGAGATCGTGCGCCGGGTAGCGGAGGCCTTTGGCGTCCCGATGGACCGGATGTTAGGTCGCGAGCGTTCGCGCGAAGTTGCCCTCCCGAGGCAGATCGCCATGTACTTGCTCCGGCAGGAATCGAATATCTCCCTCCCTCAGATTGGAGATACGCTCGGCGGGCGTGACCATACCACCGTCATGTATGGCTGCGATAAAATTGCCGATCTGCTGGAACGTGACGACCGCCTCCGCCGCCAGGTGATCGAAATCCGGGAGCATCTTTACACGAAGCCCGTCTTTCAGACGTAGGCCATAAGTTCGGAAGAGCGCCTGGCTTTCGCCCCTACCACGGCGATTCCCAAAGACCCGAAATTATTGTCAGCTCTGGCCCGGAGGATCGAGATATGGATCAAATTCGTGAGCTTGTTCAGCCTGCAACCTTCGTAAGCGAAGGGAAATACTTTTGGTTAGAGGGACGAGAACGCGGTCGTCAGCAAGAAATGACCCCCGTCCGGTTCTCCTCTTACGATCCTTGCCCGGCCTTCGTCATTGTTACGACGGAGATCGGCAAGAAGCATCGCTGCCCGCGCGAGGCTGTGTACGCCGACCCGGTTCAGCGCCAGTAGTAGTTGGCCGGGTGCAGCTTTACATAAGTCCTGCGGCACACGGCCAATCACTTAAGCGTTAGCCAGCGTTAGCCAGCGTCAGCCAGCAAACCGCATTATGGAGACGTGAGCCGGTGGCCTTCCCGGCTGACATTCTCCACCCCCTCAGTACGGCTCCCCAAAGAGGGGGAACAATGTTCTGTTTGGAGTTGGCGGCCCGGCCGCCAACTCCAAACGCTTTCTTCTCCCCAGACCAGCTCTCGACAGCAGCTGCCCGCTTATCCCCGCCTGTTCAAGCGCAGCCAGGCTCGCAGGCGCCGCGTGCCGCGCGACCATGGGAATTCCACCACTTTCGTTTCTACCTCCGAGGGAGGCCAGGGATCGAGATCGAGCATTTTGCGGACCAGATAGCCGGCCAGCAGTTTCATGGTGGCTAAAACAGGGGCAGCCAAAAGCAGACCGATGACCCCGATAAGATTGGCTGCAATCAAGGCGGCCACCAGCACTGCCGCGGGGTGCACCCCAAGCGCCCGTCCCAGGAATCGCGGGTTGATGTAATTGTCGATGACCTGGTCGAGCACAATCGCCAGGACCAGGACAAGCAGCGTGTACTGGTATGGGACCAGCCCGAAGTAGTTGCTGCTCTGAAAAAGGGTCACCAGGGTTAGCACAACCCAAACGACCAGCGGGCCGATGTATGGGACAAACCGGCCCAGGCCGGCCAGAATGGCGATGCCCAGGGAGTAGCGCACGCCCAACAGGCTCATCAGGATGGTGTACAACAGGATTGCGAGCAGGGTAATGATCAGCTGGCCGCGCAGGAACGCGTTCCAGATATTCCTCAATTCGGTATACAGGCTGCGGATGTCATAATCGTATTCGGGAAGGTCAATTTCGATGAATTCGACTGAAACCTGATCGGATACCTGGCGGGATTCGGCCAGCAAAAAATAGGAGATCAGCAGCACAAACAGCCCCCAACCGAAGGTGGTCGCTGCGCTCGCTGCGAAAGAGCTGACCAGGCCGCCAAGACGACCAATCATCGCCTGGAGCGTACCGAGCAGCTGGTTCGTCATGGACTGCAGATCGAACTGGCTGAAATTGAATTCGAATGGCCCAAACGTAAAACTGCGCATGGACAGGTCGGCGATCAGGCCTGGGAGCACATCGGTAAAGTTTTCTACCACCCGGATCAGGCTTTGAAACTGCTGGATGATCGCCAGGCCGGAGAGCGTGAGCAGCCCTCCCGTCAAGATGATCAGGACCAGGTAAATCAGGTTGACGGACCAGCGCCAGCCCAGGTTCGTGGTTCGACTTACCCGAACAGCAAGGGGGTGAAGCAGGTAGGCGAGTACGAAAGCCAGCAGCAGCGGCCCGATAATGGATCTGAAATAAATCAACAGTGCGACGATAATCCCCACAAAAGATAGCCCGACCACCAGTTTCGTGGTGGGACTCCAGGGCGGGGAAGAGGGGGGAATGGGAGTAGCGGAGGACATGGCTGCTGCCTTCTAATTCAGAGACACGGATTACCTGGCTCGCCGACCGAGCCGCCACCAGGCGGGACTGCGCGGCAGGGGCGGTGGAGCTGGCTGCGCGGGGAAGGGGTCCAGGTCGAACAAGTTTGCATAGATATACCGCCCGATCACGCGGGCAGAGGCGATCGTTGGCGCTGCCAGCGGGATTCCGAGGACTCCGGCGGTTACCGCGCCGGCCACGATCCCGAGGATCACCACCAGGGGCGGCAGGTGCACGCTGCGCCCGATGATCCGAGGGATCAGGTAGTTCAGGTCAAACTGAGTAAACGCGGTGTGCAGTCCAATGATCAACAGCATGAAAATCCAATTCGGCAGCGGCAGCCAGGTGGATCCCAGGAAGAATGCCAGAATTGAAGCGGTCGTAATCCAGATCGCGTGCCCAACGCTGGGGAGAAATTCCATCAGGCCTGCCAGGATCCCCATTGCCAGGGCGAACGGCAGCCCCAGGATGAATCCGCTCGCGGTAAAAATGATTGCAACCACCAGCCCGAGCACCAGCTGCCCGCGGAAGAAGCTCCCCCAGATCAGGCCAACCTCATCGCGCAGGCGGATAAAATCCTGCCGGTATTCGGGCGGTGGAAGTCCTTCTATCCAGGCCCGTAAAGCTGGACCATCCTTAACAAGATAAAACGAGATCACCAGGATGAAGACCACCCAGACGACGGAGGTGATGACGTCGACCAGGAAGACCAGGGACTGTCCGATAAACGGTTGGGCTAACCCCTGGAAGGAGGCAGACAGCTGCTCGACCAGTGAATTCCCATCGATCACGACCCCGAAGAGGTGAAATTCCTGGGACAGCCCAAGCCTCAATTGTTCCAGGATGAGCTGTATGTCCAGGTTGAGCAGATCGAGCTGGGCAGCCAGCGGGGGGAAGATCACAACCGGAACGATGACTACGAATAGCAAGAGGATGAGATAGGCGAACAGAGTTGCTAACCCGCGCTGCACGCGAAGTTGTTCCTGGATTCGGGTAACCCCTGGAGCTATGATATTGGCTAGGATGATGGCCAGGATTAATGGGGGGATTGCCGCACTAAACCGGAATAGAAGATAGATCAAGAAGGCCAGCACTAAAAGGCTGACAATAAGTTTAGTTTGAGGAGGCCAGTGCGGGCGTTGGAGGATCATAGCCCCCTGGGAGGAAGGCTGTCTGGCGAGGGCTGTGAATGCTCTATGTCAATCGCAAGATGGCCTTCAGAGTCCCGATCACCGCAGGAAGAAGGACAGCACGATCAAGATCGCCAGGAAAGTGCCGGCCAGGGTGCCGATCCGGCGCAGATCTTTGATCACGTAGGTGTAATCGGGGTTAAAATCGTCGCGCCACGATCGGGTTGTACTGCTCAGGGAAGGGGCAGCAGCGCTCTGTGAGGCGGCTTCTGTGCGTACCTGGCGCTTTCGTTTCTTGCTCATCGTTCTTATTCTCCTGACAAATTAATAAATGTCTCTCTGGGATCTGCCGTGGTAGGGGCCATATGT
>DASWHG010000128.1:0-12986 GCA_036393315.1 Anaerolineales bacterium
CCCCCACCCCAACCGGCCCTCAAAGGCTGGGAAGGGGGTCGCCAGCCAGGAAACGGAGCAACAGATTATTCACCTGCTCCGTTTCTTCGTGCTGCACCCAGTGCGTGGCTTCTTCGAAGAACACCAGCCGGCCTTGACTGCACAGTTCGAGGCTGGCATTGGCCAGGTTACGGTTCAAGGCCTGGTCCCTGGCCCCCCAAAGGATCAACGCCGGAACGTCGATCTTTGGCCGGGCGGGGATCCGGGGCGGGCGCTGTAAAAAGGCCCGGTACCAGTTCAGCATCCCGGTCATGGCATCCTTACGCCACCAGGCCTGCCGGTACCGCTCGAAGTCGGCTTCCGTAAAGGTGCCTGGGCGGCTGGTCGCCTGCATACCCCGCACCACCAGCGCCCAGTCATTACTGCGCAGCACCGCTTCCGCTAATCTCGGAATCTGGAAGAAGTAACTGTAAGCGCTGCGCAAAAACTGGTCAGGGTGGCGGAATGCCTCCCGCATGAATACGCCCGGGTAGGGGGCGTTCAGGATCGCCAGGCGTTCCAGCCGTTCAGGGTGCAGGGCTGCCAACCCCCAGGCCACGACTCCACCCCAATCGTGCCCGACCACGCTCGCTTTTTCCCGGCCGGCGGCCTGGATCAACCCCATCAGATCGCCCACCATGTGGTTCAAACGGTAAGCCTCCAGGTCCTGGGGCTTGTCGCTCCGGTTGTAGCCGCGCTGGTCCGGGACGATCACCCGAAAGCCGGCCGCGGCGAGCGGCCCGATCTGCCCTCGCCAGCCGTACCAGAACTCGGGAAAGCCGTGCAGCAGGAGGACGAGCGGCCCATCTGCCGGTCCGGCCTGGACGGCATGCAGGCGGAGGCCGTTGGTATTGTAGTAACTGGATTCAAGGTGAAGATTCATTTCCAGCACGACGCCATCCTGGGTGGAAATTGTAACCGCTCGTACCTCGATTTCGTCCGTCTCGACGGTAGGTGGAATCACGGGTGGAACGGTTTCTGGGGCAGCCTGGGCCGGTCCCTGGGAAGGGATTGGCTTTCGCGCGGCGAGATTTTAGCACGAGGGCACGGGTGCGTCAACAAAACCAGCTACCGGATCGTGGAACTATATCGGGCTTTGAATCGTTTTCTCTCTGTATCACTTTTTGTGTCGGTAAGTGTGGCGCTTACTCATACCAAGAGCAAGAAAAAAAGTGGTATTATCCCGACAGATTTACTCCTGAATTCTCGAGGGTGTTGGTTATGATGATCACAATCGATACTGCATTAAACGATTTCCCCCAGCAAGAGGCAGACGAGCTGCGCCGGTTTCGGGCTGCCTATCCGGTGAAGAGGGCAGAGATTGCTGGCGTGCCGTGGGACTTCATCGAGGCCGGGCGCGGGCCGGAGACGCTCCTGATTTTGCCGGGGGCCCTGGGCGTTGCGGAGATGTCGTTCCAGCAGATCCGGGCCTTCGAGAATGAATTCCGGGTGATCGTACCGAGCTATCCATTCTCCGTCAAGACCGTTGGCGAGCTGTTAACGGGAATTCGCGGGCTTTTGGCCGCTGAGAATATCGAGCAGGTTCATGTCCTGGGCGGTTCCTATGGCGGTATGATCGCTCAGCGACTGGTGCGCCGGTATCCGGAACTGGTGAAGAACCTGATCCTCTCCCACACCGGGGCTCCGGATCCGGAGCGGGTTGAGAAGAATAAGAAATTCATCTCCCTGATGCGCTGGCTGCCGATGGGCCTGCTGCGTGGTCTGCTCCGCCTGGTGACGCGCAAATCGCTCGAGGATGCCGGGGAGCAGCGAGACTTCTGGATGGATTATTCCAACCAGATCACTGCGCGGCTTTCGAGACAGGACTTGATCAGCCGCTACCAGGTTGCAGTTGACTTCGACGCCACGTCGTCTTTCTCGCCGGATGATTTGAAAGACTGGCCGGGACGCCTCTTGATCCTGGAAGGCGATAACGATCCGATCGCCGAGGCACCGGCCCGAGCTGCGCTGAAAGCCTTTCATCCCAATGCGAAAGTGCATACTTTCCATGGCAGCGGGCACGTGGCTTCGATTGCGAAGCCGGCCGAGTACACGGCGGTCGTTACGGCTTTCCTGGAGGAGAAAGGATAGAAAAGCGCTTAATGGTTGGGGATGGAAAGAACTATAAAATTGCGGAGGTTCAACCAGATGTATGACATTATCGTGATTGGGGGTGGCCCAGCCGGGGTGACGGCTGCTTTACGAGCTTGCGAGCTGGGCGCGAATGTGGCCTTAGTAGAGCGGGCACGATTAGGGGGCACGTGCACGAATGACGGCTGCGTCCCGACCAGAGTGCTGGCCCGGGCCGCACGCCTGGCGCGCGACGCTGAACAACTCGAAACGTATGGCCTTTCTGGCGGGCGACCCAGCGTGGATCTTGCCAGAGTATTGGCCCGCACCCAACAAATCGTGTACGGTCTGCACGAGAAGAAGCAGCTGCTCAACCACCTGGAGCAGGCAGGCGCGACCGTGTATACCAACACCGGGAACGTCCAGTTTGTAGACAAGAACACGCTCCAGTTGGGCGACGGGGGCCATCTACAGGCCAAGAAATTTATCGTCTGCGCGGGCGGACATGCCCGGCGGCTCACCTTTCCTGGAAGCGAACATGCCTTGACCCATAGTGACGTCTGGTCTTTGAGCCAGCTGCCTGGATCGTTAGCCATCATCGGCGGAGCGGCGACCGGCTGCCAGCTGGCCTCCATCTTTGACGATTTCGGCGCCCAGGTCACGCTGCTCGAGGTCGCTCCCCGTCTTCTCGCCATGGAAGATCAACTGGTATCGCAGGAGATGGAAGAGGCCTTCACGGCTCGCGGCATCCAGGTGACCACGGGCATTGGCGGCGTGGAAAGCATCGAAGAAAGGCAAGGAAAATTTACCCTGCGGTACACCCACCAGGATCAGCCCCAGGAGGTTACAGTGGAGGCGGTTGTGATGGCAACCGGCTGGCCGGGCAACGCAGATGAGTTAAACCTGGCTGCCGCGGGCGTGGAGAGCGGTCGCGGTTATGTGGTTGTAGACGACCACCTGCGTACCACCGCCGAGCATATTTTCGCCGCCGGCGACATCACCGGCCGCATGATGCTGGTGCAAAGCGCAAGTTATCAGGCGCGCATCGCCGCCGAAAATGCGGTCCTTGGCGTTGGCCAGCGCTCGACACACCTGATCGTCCCCCATGGCGGCTTCACGGATCCGGAATATGGCAGCGTGGGCTTGACCGAAGAGAAAGCCCGGGCTGCCGAAAAGGACTGCCTGGTGGCGGTCGTGCCCTACGCCGATATCGACCGCGCTTTGATCGACGGTCACCCGACCGGATTTTGCAAGCTGATCGTGTCGCAGGAGACGCACCGCATCATTGGAGCTCACGTTTTAGGGGAACAGGCGCTGGAAGTGGTTCACCTGGTCGCCGCCGGCATGGCGGCCGATATGTGGGTGGAGCATCTGGCCGAGCTGGAGATCGCTTATCCTACCTACAGCGCTGTCGTCGGGCTGGCTGCCCGGAAACTGGTGCGGGAGCTGGGTGTGATGCCGCTCGCGCCGCAGTGGCGAGCCCTGGGGAGACCGCACGCGGCCGAGTGGGAGCGAAGCGAATATTAAAACAACGCCCGGCAGCAGGCGCGCCTCATCCTTTGGGGTAGCCTGATCGCCTTTGCCCCGGTCGGCGTATGGTTGGGCGCCCCGCTTTTCGGCGTCTCCATCCCCTGGAACCCGGCGGTTTTTATCCCGCTGCTGATCTTTTTCCCGATTTCGGTCAGCATCGCGATCTTGCGGTAGCAGTTTTACCCACCAGACCTCCGAAATTGCCGCCGTCATCTCCACTTTAGCCATCGTGGCGTTATTCAACCCTTTACGAGCGAACCTGCAAAATTTCATCGACCGGCGTTTCTACCACCACAAATATGACGTGGCGAAGACTCTGGTCTCTCTGGGGGCCTCATTGCGCGAAGAAGTTGACCTGACCTCGCTGCTCGAACGCCTGGAAGCCGTGATCTGGGAGGCGATCATGCCGGCCCACGTACTGGTTTGGCTGCGAACGGAGGCGGGGTATTCCATTGTAAGGATTGCGGTTCCGCTGATCAGCCAGGGGGAATTGGTCGGGTGGATCAGCCTGGGCCCCCGCCTGAGCGAACAGGATTATTCGGCGGACGACCGGAGTCTGCTGACGAACCTGGCTATGCATGCCGCCCCGGCTTTACGGGTAGCGCAGCTCGTTGCTCAACAGCAGGCCGAGGCGCTGCGACGCGAGCGCCTCGAAAATGAGATGCGCGTCGCCCGCATGATCCAAAATGCGCTGCTCCCGAAGGAACTGCCCAACCTGGCTTACTGGGAGATGGGTACCTATTACCAGCCTGCCAGGGAGGTCGGCGGCGACTTCTACGACTTTTTCCAATTCGATGACGGCCGGCTTGGCCTATTCATCGGGGATGTCACAGATAAGGGCGTTCCGGCCGCCATGGTGATGACGACGACGATCAGCCTGCTGCGCGCGGTTGCCCGGCAGGTAACCTCCCCTGGGGAAATCCTGCGGCGGGTGAATGACCTGCTCGAACCGGATATCCCCGAGCGTATGTTCGTGACCTGTCTGTGTGCCATCCTGGACCCCGCTACAGGAAAGGTTAAGTTCGACAATGCCGGGCACTGCCTGCCCTTAAAGCGGACAGGCGATGGGGTTGTCGAACTGCGCGCCACGGGGATGCCGCTCGGATTGATGCCGGATATGGAGTACGAGGAAATAGAATTGGGAACAAGAGGATGACGTCACTATCGTTGGATTACGACGGTTGCCTTCTGGGAGATATTAAGGGTGGCGAGGAACGGTTCACCTTCTAACTACGAATGGCGGCTCCTGGCGGAATTTAATCTGGCCGGTGAACCTGGACATAAGGAATTGGCTGCAGATGGGGCGCTGGCGGTAGATGAATCCATTGTTTGCCCCCTAAGACTTAAAGTTCCGGGCCGCCTCCTCGATCACCTCGGATGCCAGCCGGTTCAACTCTTCGACTTCCTTTGTAACAGTATGGCTGGCTCGCCAATAAAGATCGAGCAGTTCGAGCGGGTCGAGGCTGCCCACCGCCTGGTTTTCGGGCAGGCGGATGCGGCTTTCGATTTGGGGCCGCTTCACAAAGTGAAATTCGAAGCACCCGGCGACGTATTCCCGCAGTGCGGCGTCGTCGATCATAGGCTCCCACTCGCGCGGATACTCTACGACCAGGCGCACAATGGCCCCTGCCATCTGTTCTTGTAACGGCAGAGCGGCTCGCAGGCGGGCCTCGATATCCTCATGCGAGTCCAGGCACAGGTAGCGATCCACGAAGGGACGCACGCCGAGCAGCGGGTGCCAGCTCACCCTGGTCTGGCCTTTTTCTACCTCGGCGATGATGAAAAACTTGTCGTCCTTGGCCTCTCCAAAGTCCACCCGCTCGATCGATCCCGGATAAATCACGGGTGGGTGAGCGCCCTCATTGAGATCCTGAGGCTTGTGAATGTGGCCGAGGGCAACGTAGTCCAGGCGCGGATCTCGTACCAGCGAACCCGGCAGCACCAGGTCGGCGCCCAGCATGACCGTGCGCTCCGTACCGTACTTTGCGCCCTGCACGGAGGCATGCGCGGTGAGCACGGTGGGCAGGCCGGGATCGGCCTGCTCCAACCAGGTATCGACCAGCTCTTCGATCCTTTTTTCAACCTCCGCATACACCTCCCCGGGGTCGCCGGCGCGGACGCCCAGGTGGGCGATCAATCCCGAGCGCGAGACCCAGGGCAGGGCCAGGATTTGCAGAGGCAGCCCTTCCAGATCATCCGGTTTGAGGAACACCGGCCGGTCCAGCACGCGCACGTGCGGAACTTCCAAGGTCGCGAATTCCTCGATCGCGTTGGCACGGCCCAGGGCGGGAGAAAGATCGTGGTTGCCTACCAGCAGCAGGGTAGGGATGCCTGCTTTCGAGAGGCGGATGATGCGCCTGCCCCACTCGCGCTGGAAGGTTGGGGCCGGAGCCCGGTCTTTATAGGCGTCTCCGGAAAAAAGGACCAGATCCACCCGTTCGGTGATGGCCGCTTCGACGATCGTATCCAGGGATTTGAGGAAGTCGAGCACGCGCAGCGGCAGGCCTGTAAGCGGATCGTGGCGCCCGTAGTTGGCCATATCGATGTGGGCGTCGGCGAAATGCAGGATTTTTGGCATTGTTAGCCCCCTCCCTGGCCCAGCCGGCTGAGCTGTTCCCAGCCGGGCGAGAAGTTTGGATTCAGCCGGACGGATTCGCGAAAGTCGGCGATTGCGCCGGGAAGGTCACCGAGCGCCTCCCGGGCCAGCGCCCGCCAGTAGAAGCTCTCTTCCAGCACAGGTTCGCTGATGGTGTCGTTGAGCGTGGTATCGGCCAGGTTAATGACGTCCTGGTAGCGGCCACTGTAGAAATAAGCCCAATAAGGCCAGGTCTGGTACCACATTATACGGTAGGGACGGGCGCTGTCGTCGGGCAGGCTGGCGTACAGGCTGAAAGCCTGGTCGAACGAGCGACCGGCTTCTGCATAAGACATTAAATTGGCCTGGCTGGTCCCGACGTTGAACCAGGCGAAGAACTGGTCGATGCCGGTCAATGCTTGCGCTTCGGCATTGGCGATCTCCAGTGCATGGCTATAGGCCCAGTTCGGGTCCGCCCAGGGTCCGAGCAGGTCGAGCACCTCGCCTGCCCGGTCCTGCGGGTACACGACCAGGAACAGATAGTTGAAAGAACGCCAGCCCTCGATAAAATCGGCGTAGCTCACCTGGTGGTTCTCCCCGTCCTCGATGTACGTGTCCTGAAGGACAAAGACCTGCTTTGTTTCATCGTACCCGGTGACGAACTGGTAATGGCCCATCCAGCCCAGCTTTCCGGTGTAGTCGTACTCGTAATAGCCTTTCTCGACCACGACCGGGAAACCGGCCGCGATCATGCGCTTGAGCAGCTCGATCTCCCCACCGGAGCGCACCAGGGCTGACAGGCCTTCCGTCTGGGTCTCGACGAAATCCTGCATCTCGTATGGCATGACGTTCTTGTCCTTGTCCTCCGGCTTGACGTACTCCCCGACCACGTCCCGGTCTCCATCCCAGCCCCAGAAGGTGAGGGCCATCGAGAGGTTGGCCGGCCCGCAGTAGTTCCAGCGCTGGTGCTGGTGCTCGTACTTCACGCCGCTCAGGATGACCTGGTCCGGCAGCGGCGTCGGGGTGGTGGTGGGAGTCGGGGAGGGGGCGGGAGTCTCTGTGGGCCCTAGAGTGGTGGGGGTGGCAGTGACCGTGTTCGTCCACAGAGGCGCCGGCGTTGGCAGATCCGAGGTCGGGGCTGCTTCCTGGGGGATAAAGACCGCTTCGTCGGGCGGGTTCAGGGCGTATTTGACGCGCGTGCGCACCTCGTCCACCCGCCAAGCCAGCCGGCTGTGGACCGGTGGGATATTATAGAAAAGCACCAGCAGCAGGAACAGGGCAGGGACAGCGATCGTAGAGAGGACCAGGCGTTTATTGTTCATGGATCGAAAGTTAGGGGGCCTCAACGCCCAGGCGGCGGAGCTGCTCTTTGCCCGGTGTGTAGTTCGAGTTAAGCTCCACGGTCTGCTTTAGATCGTAGAGAGCCCCGTTCAGATCCCCCAAGGCTTCCTTGGCCAGGCCGCGCCAGTAAAAAGACTCTTCCAGAGTATATTCACCCAGCGCATAAAAGGTCGTATTGGCTAACTCGACGACGTCCTGGTAGCGCCCGGTGTAATAGTAGGCAGCGTAGGGACCTTCCTGGTACCACATCATCCGCCAGGGGCGCTCCTCCGGCGTTATGGACGGGACAAGGGCAAAGGCCTGGTCGAACGCCTCTGCCGCGCCGGCATAATCACCCAGCGCCAGCCGGTTGGTGCCGAGGTTAAACCAGGCGAAGTACAGATCGCGCCCGGACAGGCCGGCCGTTTCCTGTTCAGCCAGCCGGGCGGCGTGTTCGTAATTGTAAATGGGGTCTATCTGAGGGCCGAGCAAGGAGAACACTTCCGCCTCGCGGTCGGACGGGTAGACTACGATGTAGACGTAGTTGAAGTCGCGCCAGCGCAAGGCGAAATCCTCGTAAGGCCGGGGGAAATCGGGCATGATCAGGGAATCCTGGGCGATGAAGATGCCCTTTTCGTCGTCGTAGCCGTTGAGGGTGAGGTAGTGGCCCATCCAATCGTCGTCGGGCGGGTCGTGACCTTCCTCGATGATGACCGGGAAGCCGGAGGCGATGAAGCGCTTCAGCATGTCGAGATCCCCGCCGACGCGCTGTACGGCACGCAGCTCCGTCTGCGACTCGACAAAGGCAAGCATCTCGGATGGATTGACGTTCTTATCGTATTTTCCCGGGCGCAGGAAGGCGGCGGTATCCATCTGGTCGCCCTGCCAGCCCCAATAGGAGAGCGTCATGGACAAATTTGCCGGCCCGCAGTTGTTGAACTTCTGGTATTCGTGGATGATGCCTGTAAGCTGTACCTGGCCTGGCAGAGGGGTTGGCGAAGGGGTGGGTGTCGGGCTCGAGGTGGGCGTGGCGGTCGGGCCGGGTTCTGTTGGCGCTACCCCTGGAGTTGTGCTCGCACCCGGCGTGGAGCTGAGCGCCAGGAGGGTGGATTGGACGGCGGCCTCGATCTGTTCCTGGGGGATAAAAACCACCTGCTCGGGAGGGTTGATCGCTCGCTTGACCTGAGCGCGCAGGTTTTCCACCCGCCAGGCCAGCCGGTCATGGATTGGGGGTAAAAAGTAAGAAAGGCTGCCTGCCAACAGACAAATCACCGGCACGCCCAGCCAGAGGACGGCCGGAAAACGGGGTCGCATAGGTGGCATTATACAACATAAATGGAGTGATTCCGGTCAATCAGCGATTTGGCGGCGGCGCCCGGCCAACTCCTCGACCATCTCTCCCAGCCGCTCCAGACCGCGTTCGATCGGGTAAGACCATTCGGCGGCGTTCAAGCGGATGAAGTTGCGGAACTGGCGCGTGGCGGAAAAGACGTAGCCCGGGGTCAGCGTGATTCCGCCCTGCAGGGCCAGCTTGTAGAGCTCTAACGAATCGACGTTCTCCGGGAGCTGCACCCAAAGGACAAAGCCGCCCGAAGGCCGGGTGACGCGCGTCCCGGGAGGGAGGTAGCGCATCACAGCCTGGGACATCAGCGCGACGTTGCGGGCGTATTCCCTGCGGATGTGGCGCAGGTGGTGGTCGTAGCCTCCACTCTCCAGGAACTTCGCCACTACCATCTGCGGCAAGGTCCCCGTGGCGGCGCTGGTGGTGACTTTCAGCCATTCGATCTCCGCTTTCCAGCGTCCCGGGACAGACCAGCCCACCCGCAGACCCGGGCTGATATCTTTCGAAAAGGATGAGCACAGCATCACCAACCCCTTCTGATCGAAGGCCTTGGTGGTCAGCGGCCTTTTTTCGGTAAAGTACAGCTCGCCTGAGACGTCATTTTCGATCAAGGGGATCTCCCGGGAGGCCAGCAGTTCCACCAACTCCTTCTTCTTCTCATCCGGTATGCAGCTGCCCAACGGGTTGTTGAAGTTCGAGATGACCAGGACTGCCCGGATAGGATTGTGTTCGACCGCGAATTTCAGGGCTTCCAGGCTGATGCCATCGCGCGGGTGGGTGGGGATTTCCAGGGCCTGCAGGCGGTGCACCTCGAGGCTCTGCAAGGTGCCGAAATACATAGGCGACTCGATCGCGACGATATCCCCGGGCCGGCAGGTCGCGTGCAGGCAAAGGTCGATTGCCTCGATCCCGCCGGAGGTGATCACGATATCGTTGGGCGACAGGCTGCAGCCGGAATGGACCGCCCGCTGGGCGATCTGCACCCGCAGCGGTTCGTACCCGGGCGGGAACTCGTAGCGGTTGCCCGCCATGCCGGACTGGCGGGCCAGCGAGGCCAGCATCCGGTTGATTTTTTCGGCAGGCAGCAGGTGCGGGTTGGGGAGCGCAGCCCCGAGTTGCACCAGGTCCGGGTTGAGGGTATCGCGCAACACCATCATCACCAGTTCGTGCAGGCTCACCTGGCTGGGATCCAGCCCGGGAGAGGACATTTCCGGTTCGGGCAGCCGTTCGACGGCGTGGTCCCGCACGTAATAGCCAGACTGCGGCCGCGCTTAGATCAAGCCGCGATCTTCAAGCAAAAGGTAGGCCTGCAAAACGGTGCTGATGCTCACCCCGTTCTGCCGGCTCATCTGGCGCACTGAAGGGATGCGTTCGCCGGGGCGGAAGGTGCCCTGTTCAATCAGGCCGGCCAGGCGGTTGGCGAGCTCTTCGTATAGCGGCATTTTGGTTTATCCCTATAGAACCTCACCACGATCCAGATCCAGTAGGGGCAGGTCTCTATGATCTGCCAGTGTCCACTGCCAGAATTGATCCCAACCAGGCAGGTAATCTTCGACTACCATCCAGACCTGCCCCTACGCGGGTATATCCGAAAACGTTGTCTAAGAATTCACCAGGCACATTTCGGTTTTTTTAAACAGTTTGGCCGGATCGAGACCAGTACAGTTCATTATATCACTAACTGTTATGGTTACAATCGAAAAAACTTGTATCTGTACTTATTGCGGTATCCGTGGAAAATAAGGGTAGGGGACTGGCCGAAAGCGGCTTATAAAAAAAAGGAGGTATTGAGTGGAACGCATCTTATTCGACAAGCCTGAGACAGAGTTGCGCCTGAACGGGCGCGGGCTGTACGATATCGCGAATTACCGCCCTGGCACGGTGATTTTCTGCCAGAAGGGCACCATCTGGGTGACCCAGACCAATGATGTGAAGGATCACATCCTCAATCCCGGGGACGAGTTTGTCAGTGACGTGCGCGGGAGAGTCATCCTCCAGGCGATGCGCGATTCGGCCGTGCGGATTGGTTCGCGCCAGCCGCGCCAGCTCGGCAGGCGCTCCAGCCTCTCTCAGGGCAAGCCGGCGTAAGCGGCAACTCGGAATCCGGCTTTCTGACAATCTGGAGTTCCGAGAACTAGGTGGTGCGAGCGGGAAGCTGTCCCACTCGCACCATTTGTTTCTTAATTTTTCTCATTCATCGTTCCATCCGGCTTCTTTCCGATCAGGTGGCCGAGTATCTGGCTGTGAAGGTGCGGGTTGGCTGCCAGCACGCTGCGCCTGAAGGGATCGAACGGCTCACCCGCAGTCCCGGTTACGACGCCGCCGGCTTCTGTAACGACCAGCGAACCAGCGGCCATGTCCCAGGGCGCCAGGTCCAGCTCCCAGTAGCCGTCGTAGGTCCCCCGGGCCACGTAGCACAGGTCCAGGGAGGCGCAGCCATCGCAACGAGGACCGAAGATGCGCCTGGTAAAGTGGCTCCATTCTTCCAGGTTGTCTCGCTGCGCCGTCCAAACGTCGTAAGGGAACCCGGAGGCTAAAAAGGCTCTACCCAGCTCCTGTGTTGTTGAAACCCGGACCGGCTGCCAGTTCAGCCATGCTCCACGCCCTTTCAGGGCGACGAACAGCTCGTCGTGTACCGGGCTGTAGACCACGCCCAGGACGCTTTCGCCGTCCCGATGCAGAGCGATCGATACGGCGAAGAAAGGGTAGCCCCGGGCGTAATTGGTCGTGCCGTCGAGAGGGTCGACGATCCAGGTTGGCCCACCGCCTTCAACGTCCTGGTGGTCCTCCTCTCCAAGAAAGCCGTATGCAGGATACGCTTCTCGAAGGATTCGAAAGATCAGGTTTTCTGCTTCGTGATCGAGCGCGGTGACCGGGTCGATATCCCCCTTGTATTCAACGTCGACCTTGCCCCGGAAGCCTTTTCGCAGCAGCTCGCCGGCAGCGTGGACCGCCTCGATCGCAACCCATAATTCGCTTTTCACGGCAGTTCAATCCATCCAGGATCCGCCGTTGACGTTAATGGCCTCCCCGGTAATAAAATCCGCGGCGGGCGAGGCCAGAAACAGCACGACGCCAGAGACATCCTTGGGCGTCTCCAGGCGGCCTAGAGGTGTATTTGCCATCAGGATTCCTCCCGGATTTGCCGGACAACTCCCATGAATGCCTTGACGCGCTCCTCGTCGACGTGATTGTCGAATTTCCCCTCGTACTTGAAGGTCGTCCCGACCACCGCGCCATCGGCAATGCTCAGCTGCTCCTCGACATTTTCCATCCGTACGCCGGTGTTAGCAAAAACCAGGGTATCCGGGACAGCCTCCTTGACCTTGCGCAAGAGGCTCGTGTCAGTTCTCGATCCAGCCGTCAGGCCGGATACGCATAAAGCGTCCGGGCGGTGATTAAATACGGTCGTCCTGGCGATCTCTGCAACATCCCGGTCTGCGAGATACTGCGCCGCTTCCGGCACGATATTGAAGAGCAATTTTACATTTTCGGCGCGAATGGCCTGCCGGTGGCGCACCACCTCACCGGTATTCGTGTTCCACAGGCCGAAATCGCTGGCGTACACCCCTGAGAAGATCTCCCGTACGAACTTCGCGCCGGTTGCGGCGGCTAAATCTAGCGAGGCATACGGATCCCAGAGGACGTTCACTCCGAAGGGGACCTTGATCTCATCCATGATTTCGCCGAGGATGCGCGCCATGCAGGCCACCGTTATGGTGGGAACCTTGGTCAGGTAAGGCATGCTGAACTCATTGGAAAACATCACCGCATCGACGCCCCCGTTCTGCAAGGCGTCCAGGTCTTTTAATGCCCACGCAATCACCGCTTCCATGCCGCCGTCTTTATCGTAATAGGGGTCGCCCGGAAGCGATCCCAGGTGGCACATGGCGACGATCGGTTTTTTGACGCCAAAGAGTTCCTCAGCCCAGGTCATCATTTTGTCCTCGAGTGAATGTTGAATGATCGGATTATCCTAAACGTGGGGGCAGACACACCATTTATAATTAAATTCGGCTATCAAACCAGTATGAGATCGATTCCCAACGCCTCGATTTCTTCCGCAATTTCTGCTGCGATTCCGGTGTCTACGATGATGCGGTTGACGGTTTGAAGCGGTGCAATGGCGTT
>DASWHG010000129.1:0-5979 GCA_036393315.1 Anaerolineales bacterium
TACATGACCCACTTAGCCGGGCAGCTGCGCGACGCCCTGTACGCCAACGACCTGGACGGTTTCGGCGAGATCCTGCACGCCGGCTGGATGGAGAAGAAAAACCTGGCCTCTGGCATCAGCAACCCGGAGATCGACCGGTGGTACGAGATCGCCCGCCGGAACGGCGCCATCGGGGGCAAGGTGCTCGGCGCGGGCGGCGGCGGGTTTCTGCTGGTATGTGCTCCGCCGCAACGCCAACCGGACATCCTGCGGGCCCTGCCCGAGCTGCGCCCGATCCCCTTCCTGTTCGAGCCCCAGGGTAGCAAGATCATCTACGTGGAGGAAAACGGGGAAGAGTGTGGGTGAAGAGCTTGATTAACGTGTGCGCACAAAAGATGTCAGATATCCAGCGGGAGGCCTGAACGGCGATTACGACAGGCGATTCTGACGGAGATCGGGGTGAAGGAGGGTTTTAAGGGGGCGATTCAAGATCACTCAAAGCAGGTTGACAATTGCGTGAAAATTAGTATAATCTAAATTTAGATTTCCAAATTACAAATATCGTTTTTGGCCTGATTTTATTCACCATGATGCCTTCCCCTGATCCCTTACTATCCCTATTGCTCGCCGCAGCCCTTGTACTGATGGGGTTGGCGCTTTTCGCTCCTAACCATGGCTTGCTTTCCCGCTGGCGGCGCACCCGGCGGTATAGTGAGCGTGCCCTGTTGGAGGATGCCCTGAAACACCTCCAGCATTTCGAATCCCATGGGCAGAGCTCCGGCCTGCACACTCTGGCCGGAGCTCTGGAAATCCCGGTAAACCAGTCGGTCAGCGTGGTGGGTAGACTCCAGTCGCACGAGCTGGTTCAGATGGAAGGCGGAGAGATCCGGCTGACCCCGGTGGGGCGCGAGTATGCCCTACGGGTGATCCGCGCCCATCGCCTCTGGGAACAGTATCTGGCGGAGGAGACAGGTTTCGCTGAGGTCGAATGGCACGGGCAGGCCGAGGAATACGAGCACCAGCTGACGCCGGAGAAAACGGCGGAGCTGGCGCGGAAATTGGGACAACCTCTGTATGATCCACACGGCGACCCGATCCCGGATTGGAAGGGGGAGTTCAAGCCGCACGCCGGCCAGGCGCTAACGGCGATGCCGGTCGATACACCTTTGCGCATCGTGCACATCGAGGACGAGCCGGGAGTGGTCTATGCTCAGCTGGCGGCGGAAGGGCTGTCTCCCGGGATGGAGATACGCCTGATCGAATCGGGTCCGAAGCGGGTGCGGTTCTGGGTGGTCACCGGGGGTTACGACGGCTTCGAGGAACACCTCCTGGCTCCAATTGTAGCGGCCAATATCTCCGTGGTTCCGGTCGAGGTGCAGGAGATATCTCACAGGCGAGAGCAAGCTACGGGGTTTCCTTTGAGTGAGCTGAAGGTTAGCGAGCGAGGGCGGGTGCTCTCGATCTCGCCGCGGCTGCGTGGGGCGGAACGGCGGCGATTGCTGGACCTGGGCATCCTGCCGGGTACGGCGGTCGAAGCCGCGCTTGCTAGCCCAAGCGGCGACTTGACCGCCTATCGGGTGCGGGACGCGCTGATTGCCCTGCGCCGGGAACAAACACGCCTGATCCAGATCGAACCCATCTCTGAGGAATTTGCATGACGAACCGAACACATACTGCGACCTCCTGCGAAAGCTGCCCGGCACACAACGCGGCGAATCTGATGAGGTTGGGCGTGAACATGATGGATTATGACTACGTGGTGGCCTTAACTGGCAACCCGAACACGGGCAAGAGCACGGTCTTCAATGCCCTGACCGGGTTGCGCCAGCACACTGGAAACTGGCCTGGCAAGACCGTCGGCCGGGCGGAAGGCGGCTTCGAGTTTGGCGGCAAAAAGTACAAGCTCGTCGACCTGCCCGGGACGTATTCACTGCTGGCGACAAGCCTGGACGAGGAGATCGCCCGCGACTTTATCCTGTTCGGTCAGCCGGACGTGAGCCTGGTGGTGGTAGACGCGACAAGGTTGGAACGAAACTTGAACCTGGTCTTGCAGATGATAGAGATCACCGACAGGGTGGTGGTGTGCCTGAACCTGATGGACGAGGCGCGCCGCCACGGGTTGCAGGTCGACGAACGGCGGCTGGCGCGCGACCTGGGCGTCCCGGTAGTGCCTGCCGCGGCGCGGACCAGGCGCGGGCTCGACCAGCTGCTGCAGGTGGTGCATGCAGTGGCGACCGGAGAGATCCTCCCCCGGCCTCGGCGGGTGCGAAGCGAGCCGCCGCAGGTTCAAGATGCGGTCAACCTGCTGGCCGGGCAGGTCGGATCGCTTTTTCCGGGGTTGCCCAACGCACGTTGGGTGGCGCTGCGCTTGCTGGACGGCGACGAGCGAATCGCCGAAGCCGTGCATTCCGGTGAGTTGGGGGACCTGACGCGGGGGGAGGGGGAGACTTCCAGGATGGACCTGCCACTGAAGCTTGAGACAGCGGAGATGGTAGAGGCGAACCGAGTAAATTCTGACGAGGTGCTTAAGACAGCACGGGCGCTGCGTTGGGAGGTCGCTGGCGATTTCCACGAGCGGGTGATGGTAAAGCTGTACGCCGAGGCGGCGCGCATCGCAGACCGGGCGGCGAGTAAACCCAGCGAGAAACCACGCTTCGACCTGGACCAGACGATCGATCGGGTGGTCACCAGCCGCCGGTGGGGGTTCGGATTAATGATCCTGCTGTTCGCGCTGGTGTTCTGGATCACTATCTCAGGGGCGAACGTTCCCTCCGGCTGGCTCTCGGCACTGCTGGTCGGCACTATCTATCCTTGGCTGCACGCCCTTGCAGACCTAGCCAGCCTGCCCTGGTGGCTGAGCGGGCTGCTGATCGATGGCGTTTATTTGGCCACCGCATGGGTGGTGAGCGTGATGCTGCCGCCGATGGCGATCTTCTTCCCGCTGTTCACCTTGCTGGAGGATTTCGGGTACCTGCCTCGGGTGGCTTTCAACCTGGACAATATTTTCAAGAAGGCGGGGGCGCATGGCAAGCAATCGCTGAGCATGATGATGGGATTCGGCTGCAACGCGGCAGGGATAGTTGCGACGCGCATCATCGACAGCCCGCTCGAGCGGTTGATCGCCATGCTGACCAACAACTTTGCCCTTTGCAACGGGCGCTGGCCGACGCAGATCTTGATCGCCACGATCTTCATCGGTACGCTCGCACCGCCCTATCTGGCGGGCCTCATCTCGGCCTTGGCAGTGGTGGGGATCGCGATGCTGGGGGTGTTGCTAACGTTCTGGGTCTCTTGGGCTCTATCGCGCACGGCGCTCAAGGGGGAGGTATCTACGTTCAGCCTGGAGCTACCTCCGTACAGGCCGCCGCGCATCTTCCAGACCCTCTACACCTCGATCATCGACCGGACGATCTATGTGTTGTGGCGGGCGGTGGTGTTTGCTGCGCCGGCTGGGGCAGCCATCTGGATGGTGGCGAACGTCAAGATAGGTGGGCAGAACATCGCCGAGTACTTGATCGGTTTCCTGAATCCACTGGGGGTGCTGATCGGGCTGAACGGGATCATCCTGCTGGCTTACGTGATCGCCATCCCAGCCAACGAGATCGTCATCCCAACAATTTTAATGCTGACCGTGATGGTCGCTGGATCGCACGGGGCTGGTGCAGGGACAGGTGTGCTTTTCCAGGTGGATCAAGGCAGCACCCTGGCGGTGCTGCAGGCTGGTGGCTGGACGCTGCTAACGGGGGTGAATTTGATGTTGTTCAGCCTGATCCACAACCCATGCAGCACGACGCTATACACGATATACAAAGAGAGTGGCAGCCGTAAGTGGACAGTAGTTGCGGCGCTGCTGCCGCTGGGGTTGGGCTTTGCGGTGACGTTCTTCGTTGCGCAGGTGTGGCGGCTGGTGGTGGGGTTTTGAAGGGAATTCAACCACGTATGGAGGGGTTCTTATGCCTCGCCCCTACTTTTGCCACAGCCCTGCATTTTACCTCTGCCGCATGGCTCTCTCAAAAATGGGGTTTGGGGTAGGAGAAGGCGGCTTTGCCGCCTTCTCCTACTCCAAATTCCTCTTTGCCCCCGCCCTGGGGCGGGGGTTTGGGGGTGGGGAAAAGCAGGGCTTTCGACTTTGAGAAAGCCATGGATTACGTAGGTAGACTTTTCAGGCCTCTTGACGTCTTCCAGGGCAGGGGGGATAATGGAGATAACAAATCCTTAATTACAGGTATAAAATGGATAAACCTGCTCAGCCGGTTAATCCGCTGGAATTCCGCCAGGCCATGCGGAATTGGACCACCGGGGTCACCATCGTAACGGTAAGCTACCAGGGAATCCAGCATGGGATGACCGTAAGTTCTTTCGCATCCATATCCTTAACGCCAGCAACTGTGCTGATCTCGCTCGAGCGCGACGCGCGCACGCATGATCTGCTGATCGAGTCGGGCAATTTCGGCGTCACGATCTTGACTGCCGGACAACAGGCCTTGTCGGAGCGGTTTGCCGGGGAGCAAACAGAGCTCGAGAATCGCTTCGAAGGCCTGAAAACCTTTACTCTGATATCCGGCGTCCCTTTCTTGGAAGGAGGTTTGGCCTTCTTCGACTGCTGCGTGATCAAGACGCATGGGCTGACTACGAATACACTTTTCCTGGGAGAGGTCATGGCTGTTCAAGAGGGTGCGCCCGGCCCGCCTCTCCTTTACTCCAATCGCCAGTACCGAAGGTTGCAAGACTGAGGCCAACCGGTTTTTGGGAGCAAGCGCCCCCAGGGGAGGCAGCCGGCGTTCACCGGCAGGGATCACATGTCTCAACAAGCGATGGTCTCACCTGCTCCCGACCAGCTCAGCCCAGATGAACGAGAGCGGCTGTTGCAGCTGGCGCGCCAGGCGCTGGATGAGGCAGTCCGGGAGGGCCGCCTTTCGGACCTCGATCTGGGTGATCTGCCTCCGCACCTCAGCCAGGATGGGATCGCCTTCGTGACCTTGACGGTCGAGGGCCATCTGCGCGGTTGTGTCGGCGGGCTGGAGGCGAAGCTGCCATTGGCGGAGGATGTGCGCCAGCACGCGGTGGCCGCCGGCCTGAACGACTTCCGCTTCCCACCCGTCCGCTCGGAAGAGCTTACCCACATCGTCATCGAGATCTCGCGCCTGACCTCCCCGCAGCCCTTAGACTATGAATGCCCGGAGGACCTGCTGGCCTGCCTGCATCCAGGCGTGGATGGGGTCGTGCTGGTGGATGGAGCGCGCCGGGTGACGTTTCTGCCTCAAGTGTGGGAGAAGATCCCGAACCCATCCCAGTTCCTGGGAATGCTCTGCCAGAAGATGGGCGCGCCCGCAGACCTGTGGAAGCAGAAAAAGTTAACCGTCCTGATTTACCGGGTGGAGAAATTTCGCGAGTGAGCCGGGCGGTGTACGCCGCCTTTCCTTCTGCTGAACTAGACCTGCGTAAACCGGTCTACCTTGACGACGAACAGCGTTGCCCGCTTAAGGCCGGGTTCGACGGTCAGGGTGCAGTTTTCCTGGATTACCTGGATCGCCTCATCTACTTTTTCGTCTTCCACCCCGATCATCAGCGTGGTGGAGCCGCGCCGTAAGAATCCACCCGTGGAGGCAATCCGCGTCACCCGGAAGCCGGCCTCGACGAGCGCCTGCGACGCCGGGTCACTGTCTTCATCTCTGATGATGGCGATGATTAGTTTCATATAGGGACATTTTACCATTATCTGAACTGGAGAAGAAATGAGCCCGATCCCCTTTCCTCTCCCCTTATTCTTGCTCGAAATTTGCCCTTGAATCGATCTCGGATTCGCTCCGGGTCGAGCTGCGTCCGTGGGACATCGCCGTGATTGTTGTGGAACCGGGCAGCATCTCCACGCCGATCTGGGAGAAATCGTTAGCTGCTGCCAAGGATCTGATCCTGAGAATGCCCCCGGCAGCATTCGAAGTGAAGGTCATGTGACAATTGGACACAATATCACGAAGAACGTCATAACTTTGTAGACAG
>DASWHG010000130.1:0-2370 GCA_036393315.1 Anaerolineales bacterium
TGATCGAAATCGACCGTTATGGGAAGAATTACACGCTCGGCCCAATCGTGGATCCCGTCGCGATTGTGGAGGCGCTGCAAAGCTGGTAATCTTTCTGCTCCCCTCCTGCCACTTATCGAAAGACGCCGAAGAAGTGTTCGAAAAAACGCTCGGGGTCGACGCTCAAGGCGACCTCGTGTGGGGCTTCCGGGCCATCCGGATGCCAGATCGTCTTGCCCATTTGCTCGCCCATGTCGATCGTAACTTCCCCACGCTCGAATGCGCAAATACTCTCATCGAAAATGACCGCGGCCGCCAGCGGGTCGTGAAAGGTGATGGCAGGGTAGAACTCCGCGAACCAGATTTCGGCGAAGTCCAAGACCGGGCGCAAGAGCGGCGCGGTGAAGGTCTCCCGGACCTGTTGGTCTGACAACACCACCCTTTGGGTGACGTCCAGGCCGAGCGAACGGTGCAGGGCCACCCGTGCCCGGTAGACGATCTCCGTGGCGTGCGGGTCTCCGCTGGTGTTCCATTCGATCCGGCCTTTTTCAGGGGAGTTCTCATTGAACATGCCGCCCATGATCACAAGGCCTTTGAGCAGGCCGGGGACTTCCGGGTGTTCCTGGAACAGCCGGCCAACGTTCGTCAAGGGCCCAACGGTCAGGAGGATCACCTCGCCCGGATTGGCGTGGATGGCGTCGCGCAGGAACCGGACCGCTTCTCCTTGCGGGAAGCGCGTCTCGTGCGGCCAGCGCGGCAGGGCAGCGGCTTGCTGGGCGCGGGGCTGCCTTTGCGGGACCTTCAGGGGTATCTCTGCCCCGGGATAGATCGGGATCTCCTTACCCGCCGCCAGGCACAGGACGCTGGCCAGGGAAGCGCGGCGTCCGGCTTCTCCTGTAACGGTCGTGATCCCGAGCAGCTCGCAGTCAGGCTGGGAAAGCAAATACGCCAGGCAGACGGCATCGTCTACGTCTGTCCCGATGTCGGTGTCCAACAAGATTTTAGTCATCAGACTGCTGCTAAAGCCTACTCAGCGACCATCGAGGCGCGTTGGATCTCTGGGTCAGTGAAGATGTCAGACTCATCCCGGCTGCGAGTGGAGAATTCGGAGACGACCGCGCCTTTGTCGCCAGCCTGGAACCAGTGCGGCGTGTTTGGCATCAGCGTGTACTGGTCGCCGGGATTGAGGATCACCTCGTGCCAGACCGTGTAGGTGTTCTCCCGACCTTTGGGGGGACGCGCTTTTGGGTTGGAGGTGGGCTCGCCGGGTACGTACAGGTAAACCTGGCCCCAGCGGCACCGGAAAGTCTCTTCCTTGCCCGGCTCTCCCGCTACCGGGGGATGGCGGTGCTCCGGGCAGGTCTGGCGGGGAAACAGGACCAGTTCTTTGGCGCACACTCGCTCCGTGTTCACGTAGACCACCAGCTCCAAACCCGTGTTTTCCAGATCGTTCAGGCCGAAATCGGCCACTTCAATGTTCGCCGCCTCTTCCGGGGTGAGGACGATCCCGGCGCGGGAAAGGTATTCCTGCGCGCCTTTTTGCGCCTTTTCGAACTTTTCTTTACTGATCATCGCTGCCTCCAGATTATTCAGTTCAAGTGTGTTTCACTCGCCGGTTGAATTCCGGACAGGTCAATCGGAAACCGAACCTTGCTCAGCCCTCATGAAGGAGAAGTATACTGTAGAGGGGTACATCGCGGAGGGAGAGGCGGTGCACCGGACCGGACACCTCCAGGGATGCAGCCAGCTCCCCTCCCGGGCTGAACACTTCTACCTTTCCAAAGGCGACCGGTAAACGGAGTTCGAGATCGAGCTCGGGCAGGGCCGGCAAACTGTCCTGAGCATTGTCGTAATCGTAGCGGATGAGGTGAACGGCTGCTCCGCGTGCGACCCGTTGGACGTTGATCGCCAGGTCTGCTGCCGGCGTAAGGCTGGCCTGGAGGCCGGAGGGCAACAGGGAGGGATCAAACCCATCCGGATCGGGATTCCAGGTTGTGCTGGCGTGCTCCAGGTGAGCGAGACGAGTCTCCTCGGGTAAGTTGGCGCCCAGGTCGCCCAGCACCACCAACCGGCCGCCGCTTTCCAGGTAAGACACCAGCAGCCGCGCCTGTGCCTGTGTAAGAAAGTGGCAGTCTGGAAGGACCAGGGTGTGGTAACCGGATAGATCCTCATCGGCCAGCGTATCTTCGCGCAGGTCGCCATCAGGAAAGAAGACGACGTCGTATGGTTGGGACAGATTACTCAGCGCCTCGCATACCTGCCAGAAGGGCCCAACCTCGCTGGTGGAGAGGTTGTAGCGGTTGTCGGCGAAGAGACCGCGCCCGGTGGCTCGCAGGAAGTTGCTCTCCACGCTGTAGATCACGGCTGTTTCGGAATAGGTCTTCCGGCTGT
>DASWHG010000131.1:0-1978 GCA_036393315.1 Anaerolineales bacterium
CCGTCTCTTCCGCTAAGGAGCCCACAGCCTCCGCGGTGGCTTCGATCTCCGTCATGGCCTGCGGCGTCAGGACGACCAGCAGGCCGTTGACGTTCGGATCCTCGCTCACCGTTTTCATCGCAAACGAGTACCGGTCGGCGCGGGCATCTCCAAGCACGTCGACCGGGTTGGCCGCGCTGGCCGCATCCGGCAGGCGCTCCATCAGGGCGGTGATCGTCGGATTCTCGAAGCGAGCCAGGGACAACCCGGCCCGCTCCAGGGCGTCGGTCGCCAGGATGCCCGGCCCGCCGGCGTTTGTGACGATCGCGATTTGATCGCCAGGGAGGAGCGGCTGGTAGCCCAGGGCGAGAGCCATATCGAATAATGCCTGCATCGATTCAGCGCGCAGCACGCCGGCCTGCTGGAACGCAGCCTGGTAGGCCTGTTCCGAGCCGGCCAGCGAACCGGTATGAGACGAGACCGCCCGCGAACCGGATTGGGTGACACCGGACTTGATCGCGACGACCGGTTTCTGGGACGTGACCTCCCGGGCAACCCTGATGAACTCCTGCCCGTTCGCCATCCCCTCGGTGTAGATCATGATCACGCGGGTGTTCTCGTCATCGGCCCAGGCGCGCAGCAGGTCGATCTCGTCGACGTCGGCTTTGTTACCCAGGCTGACGAATTTGGATAAACCCAACCTCCCGGCCAGCGCAATGTCGAGTACGGCCGTGCCTAATGCCCCGGACTGCGACATGAAAGCCATGGGTCCTTTTGGCGGGGTGCCTGCGGCGAAGGAAGCGTTGATGGGGGTAAAGGTATCGATCACCCCCAGGCAGTTTGGCCCGATCAGGCGGATGCCGTACTGCCTGGCGATTTCGATGAGCTCCAATTCTCGTTCCAGGCCTTCTTTCCCGGCCTCTCGAAACCCGGCGCTGATCACGATGGCGCTTGGGATGCCCTTTTCTCCACAGGTCCGCAGGGCCTCCGGAACGTGCTGGTAAGGGATTACGATGACGACCAGGTCGATTGGACCGGATACCTCCAGCACAGATGGATAGGCAGGGATGCCGAGGATTTCCTTGGTAGAGAAATTAATCGGGTAAATCTCCCCTTGCTGCGCGTAGCCGCCGTCGATCAGGTTTTTCACCACGGCGTAGCCGAGTTTTGCAGGGTCGGCGGAAGCCCCGATCACGGCAACCGAAGCCGGTTCGAAGAAGGCATCGAGCATTTACTGGTTCCCAACCAGGATTTGCACTGCTGTCTGCTGATCTTGAGCATTTCCGCTGAGGGTGATTGTAGCGGTGCGGTTGTCCTTCTCATACTTCAATACGGCCGCATTCTCTGTTTCGAGCGATTCCTCCGCGACTTCCGTCCAGCCGTTGTCCGGCATCTCCTGCTTGTAGAAGGCGAGCACGGATGGATAATCCAGGGAGCTGAGATAGGATACGATGACCTCCGAAGCGAAGAAATCGCTGACATAAGCTTCAGCCACCACCGGGATATCCTCCGGACCTTCGGAGGTTGAGAAACCCTGGGTTGCAATTGCCTCGAGAGTCGCCAGCATGCCGCTGCCATCCTCGGTGATTTTGGCCTGGGCCGTCTCGAGCAAACCTGGCTCTGCCGCTTCTGTCAGCAAAGCCCTTCCCGTTTCAAGCACCCCTGGGGCTTCCTCCGTGGCAAAGGCCTGGATGGTCTCAAGGCCGCCGCCTAAGGCGGTCGCGAGACCCTGAGCCTGATCACCCAAACCCCGAGCCTGGGTGGCGATCGCCTCGGCCGTGTCGCGCGCTCCCCGTACATCCTCGCTAATTCCTGTGAAGAGGTTGCACGCTACTGTCACAGCGACGAGCAGCATCCCCAGCCAGGCGAATCGGAAAAATTTGTTTGGCATCGCTTCCTCCATGGTTCGACGTGGATGATTTTGTCCGCTGACCCTGGATCGTCAGGGTGTGAGCGCCCCCGTTTATTCTTGCGTTTGAAGTAATTATAAACAGATTCC
>DASWHG010000132.1:0-8592 GCA_036393315.1 Anaerolineales bacterium
CCTGGATGGGTCCGGCGTGCACCAGGTCGGGATCGATCTCTCGCAGGACCCTTCTCAGGTCGGGGAGCAGGCCGGCAAAGTCTCTGACACCAACCGGCTTCCGGCCTCCCGCCCACTGTACGGCTTCGATCCTGTCAGGCAGCGGCAGTTCCTCGAGGACATGCCCCCGTTGTTCCAGCCGGAGATAATAAACCCGGTGTCCAGTTTCTGCCAGGGAAGCCAGGAAGCGCCGGTCGTGGGGAGTGTAGTCCCGGGTGAAGTATATGATTCGCAAAGATTGTCCGGGTGATTTACGGCGCCAGGCGCGTGAGCCGTATGGTCCTTCTCTTAAGCGCCGAGGTCCGTCCAGCGCAGTTCTTTACCCGCCGGGATATCCACAAGCGCGCGCGTCCCGAGGACGGCGCGGACATCGTTTGGAGGGATAGCCCCGGGCGTGGCCGGGCGCAGCACGGCGATCATGTCCCGGGAGAAGGTTTCGCCGGCCTGGATATCGCGGGCTGCCCGCAGGCAGCGCCGCTGCACGATCACGGTGTGCTTCTCGTTGTCGGCGATGAATTTATCGGCCGAGCCAAGGGCGCGTTCCAGTTCACGGGTGCGGTCGACCATCTCTCGCCAGGAATCCGGGGTCATCGAAAAGGGGTGGTCCGGGCCGACCCTGGCGTTATCGTCGGTGAAATGCTTCTCGATCACGCGGGCGCCCAGGGCAACGGCGCCAAGTACGGTGGCATGGCCGGCGGTGTGGTCGGACAGGCCAAGGATGACATCCGGGAACATGCTGCGATAGGTATCGAGCACACGCAGGTGGATGTTGTCGAAATTCTCCAGGCTGGCGGTGTAATTGGTGTTGCACTGCATCAGGACCAGCTGCGGGTTGGCAGCCAGGACCGTGTGCACCGCAGCCTGCACGTCCCCGATGGTGGATGCCCCGGTGGAGAGAATCACCGGCTTCCCCTTTTTTGCGATGTAATCGAGGATCTCTAGCCAGGTGATGTCGCCGGAGCCGATCTTGTGGGCCGGCACGTACGGCTCGAGCATATCCACCGCCTGAAAATCGTACGGGGAAGAGAAATAATCGATCCCGACCTCGTCGCACGTTTGCTTCAAGAGCGGAGTCCACTGGAACGGGATCGAGGCGTCCTGGTAGACTTCGAAGACGCTCTTCTTCCAGGTAGACTGGTGGCTGAGCTGCCCACCCATGGCCTTGAAACCGTAATCGGATACGATCTCGGGGGCGCGGAAATTCTGAAACTTGGCGGCGTTCGCACCGGCTTCTTTCGCCAGGCGGATGAGCAGCCTGGCCCGATCCAGGTCGCCGTCGTGGTTCGCCGAGATATCGGCGATAAAGTAAGTTGGGTGGTGATTGCCGATCGTGTGAGGGCCGATTTGGATATCCATACTGCCTCCGATAAGCGGTCGAAAGGGGTAGGGGGAACCGAGCTGCTACTCCCTGCCTGCCGAACCCATTTCCTTGATCCGCTGTGGATAACCCTGTTGATAAAGCTCGTAAAACCGGTCCAGACCGGTGGATAAACTGGGGATAGGCTGGCCAAGCGCCCGGGCCAGCCTGTCATTCCGCAGGGTGAGGTTTGGAGAGCGGGCTGCCTTCAAACCACCCGCTTCGAGAGAGGCCGGGGAGATCAGCTCCTCCGGGAAACCGAAGCGCCGGGCCAGCTCGAAGCCGAAATCGTACTTGCTGATGCAGTCGCTGGCGACTACATGGTAGAGCCCGGACAGGCCGTTCTCCAGCATCTTCAATAAGACGTGCGCCAGGTGGTTGGCGAGGAGCGGGCAGAAATAGACATTCGTAAAACCCTTCACCTGCACACCAGCAGAGAGGTTGTTGAAGAACCACTCTGCCAGGCTGCGTGTGCCGCTCAGGCTCCAACCGAACAGGTTTACCCGGGCGATCACCGCCTGAGGGTCGGCCTCGGCGACGGCGCGTTCGCCCGCGAGCTTGGTTTTGGCGTACACGCTCAGCGGGTTGGGGAGATCCTCTTCGGTATACTCCCCACGCTGGCCGTCGAAGACCGCATCGGTGGAGATGTGCACCAGGCGCGCTCCGCCCCTGGCGACATGCTCTGCCAGTCTGCGAGGGAGTTCGACATTCAGTTGTTCCGCCCGGTCCGGTTCCGCCTCGCAGGCATCGACGATGGCCAGCGCTGCGCAATGGATCACCCAATCGGGCCGGGCTTGCTCGAGGAGGCGCTCCACTGCCCCGGGAGCCAGCAGGTCCGCTTTCAGGACGGTGAAAGCCTCGGTATGTAAAGCGTGATCCTTAACCTGCCCATAGACAGTGTGTTCTTTGGTCGCCTCCAGAGCCAGGTTCAGGCCAAGCAGGCCGCTTGCTCCGGTGACGAGGACACGCATCTCAGGCCAGCTTTCCCGGGGATCCCACCGGTTCGGCCTGAGCCGCCACCTCGAACGGCGCGACGATCGCTTGCATCTGCTCCACGGTCAGCCACTGCGGATTGCTCTCGCTGCCATAGCGGAAGCCATCCGGAAGCGACTGGCCTTTATCCTGCCAGGCCTGCCGGCACTCGCGGGCGAACCCGATCTCGGCCGCCGTCGGAAGGACAACGAACATGTCCTCCAGCTCCACCGCCGAGCGGGCTTCGTCTTCATGGATGAGCACCTCGTGCAGCTTCTCGCCCGGCCGGATTCCGACCACCTCTACAGCGGAATCCGGGGCGATCACCCGCGCCAGGTCGATGATCCGGGTGGAAGGGATCTTTGGCACGAACACCTCGCCGCCGACCATTTGTTCGGCGCAGCGGATCACGAAGCGAACCCCTTGCTCAAGAGTCAACCAGAAGCGGGTCATGCGCTCGTCGGTGAGGGTCAATTTGCCATTCTGGCGCTGCATGATGAAGATGGGGATGACGCTGCCGCGGCTTCCGACCACGTTGCCGTAGCGCACGCAGCTGAAGCGGGTGGCCGTCCCGGCTGCGTAAGCGTTGCTCTGGACGAACAGCTTCTCGGCAGCCAGCTTGGTCGCGCCGTACAGGTTGATCGGGTTCACCGCTTTATCGGTGCTGAGCGCCACGACCTTCCTGACACCCGCGTCCAGGGCTGCCTCGATCACGTTGCTGCTGCCCAGGATGTTCGTCTTGATGGCCTCCATCGGGTTGTACTCGCAGGCAGGGACCTGCTTGAGGGCCGCGGCGTGCACCACGACGTCCACCCCGTGCATGGCACGGCGCAGGCGGGTCACATCGCGCACGTCCCCGATAAAATACCTCAGGTTCGGGTGGTCGAACCCGCTGGTGCGCATCTCGTGCTGCTTCAGCTCATCCCGGCTGAAAACGATCAGCTTGGCAGGCCGGTGCTCTCCCAGCAGGATCTCAGCAAACTTTTTCCCGAAGGAACCGGTGCCGCCGGTCACCAGCACGACTTGATCGGTCCAATCCATGGTTCGCTCCTCAATATTTTCCGCTTCCCGTTTGTCTTCGCTCATCCTGGATTACGCCTTCCGGATCACGATCAGCGGGTACTGGCCGTTCTCGCCAAAGAAATGCGGGAAGCGCTCTTCCAACCAGAATAGCAGCCTCAAGAACCAGCGCCCTCCCAGGCGCGGGTGGACGAAAGCCCGCAGGAAGCGCACGCTGACGCTGCGCCAGACCAGGATCTCGAGCGGGATCTCCGTTCCAATTTCGCGCTTGAGCCGGGCAGCGTTGTTCTTACTCACAAAAGTGCCCTTTGGTTCAGCGGAATCCGGATCGATCCTGGCCTTGCGCGGCTTACCGGCTGGCGCGTCGCGGCCCAGCAGGCGCCGGGCGGCCGCAAAGGCCTGTTTCCGCCAGCGGGCCGGGGTTACGAACAGGCGCATCAAGAGCGGGTTATCCCAGCCGTTGACTACCACGGCGCTCCTGCCCACTCCCAACACCCGGTACAGCTCTTTATAAGCCTGGATGTGCTCGCCTTGCGGCAGGTGGTGAATGGTGTGCAGGGACACCACCCCGTCGAACGCTTCCCGCGGGAATGGCAGGTTGGCGACGTCCGCCACCACGAACAGGCCGTGGCCTCCGGACCCCCGGTCGCCGATCCGCTGGCGGGCCTCTTGCAGCGCGACGCTCGAAATGTCGGCGCACACCCGGGCCTGGTAGCCGCGGGAGTACTCCAGGTACTCCGGGTACTGGACCGGGCCGGATCCGGCGTCCAGCAGGTACTTTCCGGCGGGGACGAGATGGCGGGCGACCCGCAGGTGGCAGCGGTGGATGTATTCACGGGCCACCGGGCGCAGGTCCTCGTAGCGCGCGTTCTGGTACTGGCCCGCGCCGGCACCCTGCCAGCCGACCTGGTCGTAGAATTCCCTTACCTGCTGCTTGATTTCACTGTCCAGCATACGTATCCTGATCTACGCCGTTACCTTCTCGAACCGTTCTTGCGACCAATCCACCGGCTTACCGGCTAAATAGCGGAACGTGTCACCAAACGCCGCCTGGCCCTCCTCGGAGAGCACACGACCTACCGGCCACGCTTTCACATCCTCCCACATGTGCACCAGGTGCCAGGGGAACGGGTGCGGGTACTCGAAAAAGAACCGGTAGGCGTACTCCCAGGCATCGTTTACCTGGTCCTGGGACAGGCGAAATTCCCGGGGAGCAACGAGCGCCCGGTCCAGCAGGTCGAAATAAGCCTGCCAGGTGTCCGGATCGAGGGTGAACCCTTTGCCGCGGTAGTGGGTGTGACCGATGACGATGGCGGGAATGCCGCTCATGGCCATTTCCATCCCTACCGTGGTGGTATAGACCAGGCCCAGGTCGGCGATCTCGATCAGGTCGTAGGTGTTGACCTGCGCATCGGCAGGCACCAGGTAAATGCTGCCGGGCAAACCCTCCGGCAGCGCCTGCTGGACGACCCCCGCCACGGATGGACCCTTCGTGATCCGCTCGCCCGGGTGGATCCGGACCAGCAGCTGGACTTCCGGATGGCGGGCGAAGTACAGGACGGTGCGCACCAACCACTCGGTCATGCTGTCGCTGAAGACCTGGCGCCCCAGGGTCAGGCTGTCGCCGATCACATTGGTCGCAAGCAGGACGACCGGGCGCTGGTCCAATCCCAATTCGGCCCTGACCTGCTGCCCGCCTGCGCTGGGGACTCCCTGCCACCGGCGGGCGAAATTCTCGAACAGGCTGGCGCGCTGCCGGGAGGCGAACAAGGTGCGCACCTGCTCCAGCTGCGACTCGGCCAACCCCTGCCCCCCTCGGAGCGCCCACAGCTCACCGGTCGGCTGGCGCATGACCTCCGCATCCTGGGCCAGCCACAGGCGCTGGCGCTGTTCCCCGAACTCGTAGGTGACCACCGGGATTCCCAGGTAGCTGGCCACCCGGTAGACGGTCCCGAACTCGAGGATGCTCCCGTTCGGGATCACGACCACGTCCGGCAGGTCTGCCTGCATCCAGGCCAGGGCTGCGCTGGCCGCGGCCCGGTTGCGGTCCAGCCGCAGCCGGTAGAGCTCGCTATCCAGCGCTACGTCTTCCACCTGCAAGGTGTACTGGGTATCCCGCAGAGAGATCTCCTCGACGTCCGCCTGCAGAGCCTTCGGCAGCCTGACGCCATCCATTTTTACATCCAATAGAGAAGCGGCCTGGACGAGTGGAGCAGCCTGGCGGAGCACGCTACGGGCGTACAGGTTCTGCCGCCGCAGGTCGAAGCGCTTGATCGGCGCCTGCCATTTGCCGTACGGCAGGTAAGCCAGCGAGACCCGGTGCCCGAACCCGGCCAGCGCCAGGCCCACCAGGGTCGCGTGCGAGATCCAGTAGTGCAGGGCGCTGAAAAGCAGCAGGCGCCGGCCGCGCTTCGCCCGGCGCGCTGCAGAGGCGGCCTGGGCGCGCCACTCCGGCAGCCCTTCCTGCAGCTGGTGGAGCGAAAAGCTGCTGTTGACCGGCTTTCCCGCCTGGCGCAGGTACCAGTAAGTTTCCGCTGCCAGCGGGACTTCCCCGAGAATGTCTTTCACGGTCGCCTTACTGATCATCTCACACCGATCCGCCAGTAGAGCTGAGGCCGTACCGGCCCGGGGCGCGCTTCGGGCCAGTGCATCCCCGGCGCGCCAGCCGCATCCACGGTGAAGGCCAGGGCGTGCTCGTCTTGAAAGAACCTTTTCACCCGGAAAGCGCTGGCATTCAGCCCCAGCACGTAGCGGCCTTCATTCAAGAAATCGGCCGGGATGGTGCACTCGCTGAGGTAGCGGCCCGCCGGGCGAGTACCGAAGCGTTCGTACTGCTCCGGGTCATCCGTGTCGAATGATGTGAACACGTATTCGCCACGCATGGTCATCAAATAAATGCCGACCCGCAAGCCGGTGATGGGCGCATCCAGCTGGTACTCGACCGCCACCGTGAACGGGTCCGTCGACCGCACCGTATCCATCACGCGGTTGCCAGCATCGCAAACACGGATGGCGAGCGGGCGAAAGGGCGCCGCCTCGGCAGGGACTTCGTCGGCATCCCAGGTGCGCTCGCCAACCTGTGAGAAACCGGCCGCCATATAGTAGTCCACCGCCTGGGCCGTGGGTGCCCGCAGGACCAGCCGGCCCTTGTCCAAGAGGATCGCCTCGTCCGTCAGGCGCAGGATGGCCGACATATTGTGGCTGACGAAGAGCACGGTGCGCCCCTGTTCCGCGACGTCGCTCATCTTGCCCAGGCACTTGCGTTGGAATTCGGCGTCCCCGACCGCCAGCACCTCGTCCACGACCAGGATCTCAGGCTCCAGGTGGGCAGCCACGGCAAACGCCAGCCGCAGGTACATGCCGCTGGAATAGCGCTTAACCGGCGTGTCGATGAACTTTTCGACGTCGGCGAAGGCCACGATCTCGTCGAACTTGGTCTCGATCTCTGCCCGGCGCATGCCCAGGATCGCGCCGTTGAGATAGATGTTCTCGCGGCCGGTCAGCTCCGGGTGGAAGCCGGTGCCAACCTCCAGCAGGGAGCCCACCCGCCCGTGGATTTCTGCATACCCGGCGCTCGGCTCGGTCACCCGCGACAGGATCTTGAGCAGGGTACTCTTCCCGGCCCCGTTGCGCCCGATCACGCCCAGTACCTGGCCCTTGCGCACCTCGAACGAGACGCCCTGCAGCGCCCAGATGGACCCATTGGGGTCTCTGCCCGAGCGGAGCGCCTGGAAGGGCGCCGCGGCGGCCTGGACCAGGTTATCGCGCAGGGTTCGGTACCGCTCCGGAGTTACGCCGATGCGGTATTGCTTGCCAAGGTCTTCTACTCGAATTGCGATCTCGTCCATACGCTAGACCATATCCGCGAAGGTGCGTTCCATCCGGCGGAAGTAGAACATCCCGCTCACCAGGATCAAGACGGCAATCACCGCAGAGACCGCCACCATGGGGCCGGGAGCGGTGCCAGTGTTCAACAAAGCCCACCGGAAGCCTTCGACCACGCCGGTCATCGGGTTGAGGGCGTACACCAGGCGCCACTTTTCCGGCACCTCGCTCGACGAGTAAACGATCGGGGTGATGTAAAACCACAGCTGTGTCAGGAACGGGATGATGTAGCCGATATCGCGATAAATCACATTCAATGCCGAGAGCCACAGGCCCACCCCAAGTGCGCTGATCAAGGCCAGCAACAAAAGAAGAGGCAGCATCCACACCGAAGCCGTCGGGACGATCTGGAAGTACCACATCATGCCGAGCAGCACGACGAAGGCGAACAGAAAATCAACCACCCCACCCAGCACGGAAGACAGCGGGATGACCAGGCGAGGAAAATAGACCTTCGTGATCATCGCCCGGTTGGTGACCAGTGAGCGCCCGGCGTCGGTCAGGGCCTTGGAGAACACGCCCCAGGGCAGCAGCGCCGTGTACGAGAAGATCGGGTAAGGCACGTTATCGGAGGAGACGTTGAGAAGGCCGCCGAAGAAGATGGTGAACACCACCATCGAGAGCACCGGCTGCAGGATCGCCCAGGCCGCGCCCAAAGCCGTTTGCTTGTAGCGCACCTTGAGATCGCGCCAGGTGAGGAAGTAGATCAGCTCGCGGTATTTCCACAGGTCGCCCAAATTAAGCGCACCCCAGCCGCGCGAAGGGCGCAGGATGATGACTTCCTCTCGAGGATTTTGAGCCAGGGATGTCTGTGCCATAAATGCTTCGGGGTTCTGGAACGGGCCAGTTGGTGAAGCCTGCCCTTATCCTTTCTCCGTGATCCTCCGGGACTCCTTGTACCATTCGATCGTGCGACGCAAGCCCTCTTCGAACGGCATCTGCGCCCGGAAGCCAAAATACTCCCAGGCCCGGTTGGTATCCAGCGCCCGGCGGGGCTGCCCGTTCGGCTTGGAGGTATCCCAGACCAGTTGGCCCTGGAATCCGGTCATTTCCGCGATGAGTTCGACCAGCTTCCGGATGCTGATCTCGTTTCCCGATCCCAGGTTGACAGGCTCACGACCGTCGTAGCGTTCCGCAGCCAGGAGGATGCCCTCGGCCGCGTCTTCCACGTACAGGAACTCGCGCGTCGGAGAACCATCCCCCCACACGACCACCTGCTTCTCGCCACGCACCTGCGCCTCCAGGCACTTGCGGACCAGGGCCGGGATGACGTGAGATGTCTCCAGGTTGAAGTTGTCGCGCGGCCCGTACAGGTTGAC
>DASWHG010000133.1:0-9726 GCA_036393315.1 Anaerolineales bacterium
CCCCAACCCCCACATATCCCTTTTTCCACGGCGATTCCCAAAGACCCTAATTTCTATGTTAGAATCAATCACTGATCAAATTGATAACCCGGATCGGTGGTCGTCGCAGGTTGGAACTGCGCCGGCGTCGGGGCATCTCGACCCGTCGAAAAGTGCCGCCATCCTAGTGGTGTTATGTTCGACTTATCCAGTCGATATTTTAGCCACCGGACGCCGATCCATGACCCTCTGGAAAAATTACTATCTCGCCGAATCGATTCTTGCGGCTTTGCAGGCCCTTTCGGAGGCCGGTGACCCCTCGCGCCTGATCGCCGGGGGCACGGATTTATTGCTGGACCTCCAGCAAGGCCGCCATTCACCCGTCCATACTCTGGTGGACGTTACTTCCATCCCAGAATTAAATACCATCGAAATCCGTGGAGAGCAGCTGTTCGTCGGCGCAGCTGTGCCGCTCACCCAAATCGTAGCCTCTCCCCTGCTTCAATACCATGGTGAAGCCCTGGTCGAAGCCTGCGCCTTGATCGGAGGGCCTCAGGTTCGGAACACGGCGACACTGGGGGGAAACGTTTCCCACGCCTTGCCAGCTGGCGATGGCACCATTGCCCTGCTGGCTTTAGACGCCCAGGCAGAGGTTGCCAGTATCGAGGGACACCGCTTCGTCCCGACAGAAAGCCTGTTCCTCGGCCCGGGAAAATCTTCTCTCGATCCACGAAAAGAGATCCTGGTCGGTTTTTACCTGCCCCTGGTCCGGCCCCGGCAAGCTTCTGCGTTTCGCCGCGTAATGCGCCCCCAGGGAGTCGCGCTGCCGATCCTGAACGCGGCGATCTGGCTGTTTCGAACAGAGGACAGGATTGCAGAGATCCGGGTGGCGATCGGCCCGGCCGGACCCAGACCGCTGCGAGCGCGGGAAACGGAGAACGCCCTGTGTGGCAAACGCCTGACGCCAGATGTGGTTGAATCTGCATTCGGTGCTTTATTATCCGAGGCCCGCTTCCGGACCAGCCCTCAGCGGGCTTCCGCCGGTTACCGGCGCCACCTGGCAGAGGTCCTGCTAGAAGAGACTTTGCAGGCTGCCTGGAACAGGGCGGCGAACGATAACGGGTTAAAACCCATGGCCAACGGTTGAATTTTGAAATGGCGAGCCTTGGATCTAGAACGAATAATCAATGGAACGTCCTATGGACCTGATCGTTAACGGTAAACCTTATTCAGTCATCCCGCGACCGGGCGAGATGCTCTCCGATCTGCTCCGCGAGCGCCTGGGTCTGATCGGCACGAAGATCGGATGCAATGAAGCCGAGTGCGGTTCCTGCACCGTACTGGTGGATGGGGAGCCGGTTCTTTCTTGTAATTATCCAGCCCAAAGAGCCCAGGGGAAAAAAGTGATCACGATCGAAGGACTGGCTTCCTGGCCGGATCATCCTCAAACCACGGAAGCAGGAGGGAACGGGGCGGGGGAAAAGAACCTGCATCCTCTCCAGGAAGCCTTCATCGAGCACGGAGCAGTTCAGTGCGGTTTCTGCATCCCGGGCCAGGTCATGACCGCATATGCGCTCTTGAAACGGAAGCCGGATCCATCCGAGGAGGACATCCGGAACGCCCTGAAAGACACGCTGTGCCGCTGCGGGGGTTACCCAAGCATCACCCGGGCCATTCAATCCGCCGCGCACACCCTCCAGACCGGCGAACCCATTTCGAAGCCATACTTCTCATCTGCATTTCCTCTGGAAAGCGTCGGCGCCAGCCACGCACGTCCGGATGCGCAGCAGAAAGTGACTGGCGCGGCTCTGTACACAGACGATCTGCATTTTTCCGGTATGCTGCAAGCCCGGGTAAAACGCGCCGGCATCCCCCATGGGATTTTGACTCGGATCGACGTTGAGAAAGCCCGGCAGCTGGCGGGCGTGGCTGCAGTCCTGACCGCGGAGGACATTCCCGGTGAGCACAACCACGGCTTGGTGATCCCCGATTGGCCCAGCCTGGTCGGGGTTGGCGAGCGGGTACGAACGGTTGGAGATGCGGTCGCGATCGTCGCCGCGGAAACCCGGGAGATTGCTTCCCAGGCGCTGGATCTGATCGAGGCGGATTACCAGCTGCTCCCAGTGATCAGCGACCCGGTACAGGCTCGCCAGCCGGGCGTTCCGGACCTTCATTCCAACGGCAATCTGCTCAAACACATCAAGGTGCGCAAAGGCGACGTCGAGAAAGGCTTCGCCGAGGCAGATGTCATCCTGGAGCACACCTATCACACGGCCATCACCGAGCACGCCTTCATCGAGCCGGAGTGCAGCATCGCCCGTTTGACTCCGGAAGGGCGGATGGAAATTTACGTCGGCTCGCAGATACCCTACTCCGACCGGAACCAGGTGGCGCGAGTCCTCGGTTGGCCGGAAGAGCGTGTGCGCATCATCGGTATGATGATTGGGGGCGGTTTTGGCGGTAAAGAGGACATTGCCGGACAGATCCACGCCGCCCTGCTTGCCCAGAAGACCGGTCGACCGGTGAAGCTGCTCTTCGACCGTCACGAAAGCCTGCTGGTTCATCCCAAGCGCCATGCCACCCAAATCCGGGTCAAGATCGGGGCGCGTCAGGATGGACTCTTGACCGCGGTCGAGACCGAACTGTACGGAGATACGGGCGCTTACGCTTCATTGGGCGAAAAAGTCATGACTCGCGCAACCACGCACTCGGCCGGCCCTTATGAGGTCCCCCATGTCAAGGCGGACTGCTACGCAATGTATACCAATAACCCGCCCGCAGGAGCCTTCCGAGGCTTCGGCGTAACCCAATCCTGTTTTGCGGTTGAATCGATGATGGAAGAGCTGGCGGAAGTCTTAGAACTCGATCCCATCGAGATCCGCAGGATCAACGCACTGCGCCTGGGGAGCGTGACCAACACCGGGCAGACTCTGCGAGAGAGTGTTGGCCTGTTAGAATGCCTGGACAAGGTTGTAGACGAGGTCTACAGCCGCGGTGGAGAGAGTCCTTTCATCGCCCGGCCGGTCGAGGGAGCTCCCCACCTGCGCCGCGCCTGGGGGATCGCGGCGGGGTACAAGAACACCGGATTAGGGGGTGGAGCGCCGGATAAGGCCGCTGCTGAGGTCGAGTTGTGCGCGGATGGGATGCTGGAAGTGCGGTCTTCTTCGGCAGAGCTCGGGCAGGGTCTGAACACCGTGCTGCAGCTGTTGGTGGCCCAGGAGTTTGACCTGCCCCCCAGCCAGGTCAGGGTGCTGCTTTCGGATACAGATCTCACACCGGATGGCGGGCCCACAACCGCCTCCCGGCAGACCTACGTCACCGGGAACGCGGCGCGCGGCGCCGCCCAGGCTTTGCGCATGGCAATTTCCTCCACGCTGGCAGAGAAATATGACCAGCCCCCAGACCGGGTGCGTTTCGTGGAAGGGTTGGCCCAGGTGAACGGCCACTCCCTGGCTTTACAGGAGGTGGTGCAGGCGTTTAAGGCCGAAGGGCGCGAACCGCGCGCCCTCTACGAATATTGGGCCCCGACGACGCTTCCCTTAGGACAAGGGGGAGACATGCACTTCGCCTTCTCTTTCGCCATCCAGGCTGCGGAAGTCGAAGTCGATACGCGCACCGGGGAGGTGCGGGTGCTTCAGGTGATCGCAGCCAATGATGTAGGCCGGGCCATCAACCCTCTCGGTCTGCAGGGCCAGGTGGAAGGCGGTGTCGTTATGGGGTTGGGTAATGCCCTCACCGAAAACTTCATTGTCGAAGAAGGCCGGGTGATCACCGACCGGCTGGCTCGCTACCGGATGCCGTCGATCGCACACACTCCCGAGATTGTCTCGATCGTGGTTGAGCATCAAACGGAAGCCGGCCCCTACGGGGCGAAAGGCGTGGGAGAGATCTCAAGCATTCCGACGACTCCGGCGATTACCAATGCCATCTACCACGCGGTGGGTGTGCGGGTCGACCGGCTCCCCGTCGACCAGGAGGAGATCCTCCGGCAGCTGGGTATAAAGGCTGAATAACCGGCAGAAGCCAAAAAATGTCCACAGAAAATTATCAGGGAGGAGTAGAGAACTCGAACCTGCCGCGCTGGTTGGCGTGGGCTCGGGAGATCCAGGCGATCTCCCAAACAGGGTACCATTACGCAGAGAACGAATACCAACGCGAACGATACCGGCGGCTGGTGGAGATCGCCGCCGAGATCATCAGCGAACACCTGGGGTTGGAATACCCGGCCCTGGCACAGGTTTTCGGGGAGCAGATCGGCTATGCCACGCCGCGCGTCGACGTTCGCGGGGCTGTGTTCCGGGAGGGAAAGCTTCTACTGGTGCGAGAGCGCGCCGATGGCGGCTGGACTCTGCCCGGTGGTTGGGCAGATGTTGGGGACGTGCCCTCCGAAGCGGCCGAGCGGGAGGTCTGGGAGGAAGCCGGTTTTCGGGTTAAGGCGCGCAAGGTCGTTGGCGTATACGATGCCAACCGGTCAGGCCCGCTCGAGATTTTCCATGCCTTCAAGATTGTCTTCCTCTGCGACTTGATCGAAGGTGAGGCCCGCCCCAGCTCAGAAACTTCCGAGGTGGGGTTCTTCGCCCTCGATGATATCCCCGCGCCTCTCTCAGGGGAACGCACGAAATCCCACCAGATCCAGGATGCTTTTTCCGCTCTTGCTGCTCCGGACCGGCCGACCATGTTTGATTGAAACCTAAAACCACCCAGGAGATGCAAGCCATGTCCTTGACCGAACTGCCGTACGGTTTGCCGGGCCGCGTTTTCCGCAGCCCGATGCCGTACAGCGCCTACGACCCATCAGGAGAGCTGGTCGAACAATATCGGGAGGAAGAGATCTCTGTCATCGTCCTTCTTGCCGAGGAACACGAATACCGCAGGATTGCGCAACGAGATTTAAAGAAGCTGTATACTGAGAATGGATTTCAGGTCATCCACCTGCCGATCGAAGATATGAGTATTCCCGGTCTTGAGGCGCTCAGGCCGGCTGTCCAGGCTGCGTACGAGCTGGCCAGAGATGGAAAGAATATCGCCATCCACTGTCACGCCGGGGTTGGGCGCACCGGGATGTTCGCCGCGTGCCTGGCAAGCGAGGCGCTGGGACTCCCCGTTGAACAAGCCATCGGCTGGGTGAGGGAGCGAATACCCCATGCAGTCGAGACCACTGAACAGAGAAATGTGGTTCTCAATTTCCAACCAGAAAGTGAATAGATAGGGAACGGAATGCTGATCACCCATGGAAAATTGATCACCTGGGAAGAGCCCAACCGCATCCTCGAGGGCCAGGCGCTCTATATCGTGGATGGGCGCATCCGGGAGATTGGCGAACAGGCGGAGCTCGTGGCGCGCCATCCAGACGCCGAACGGGTCGACGCGGCCGGGCAGTACGTCATGCCCGGCAATATTTGCGCCCATACCCACTTCTACGGCGCCTTCGCACGCGGTATGGCCATCCCCGGGGCAGCCCCAAAGGATTTCCCCGAAATCCTTCGCAAGCTGTGGTGGCCTTTGGATAAGTCTCTCCAGGCCGAAGACGTGCGCGCTTCTGCGCTGGTGATGCTGGTCGACGCGATCAAGCACGGCACGACGACCTTGATCGATCACCACGCCTCTCCCAACGCGATCGAGGGTTCGCTTGACCTGATCGCGGAGGCAGTCGCAATGTCGGGATTGCGCGCCGTGCTGTGCTATGAAGTCACCGACCGAGATGGGGCGGAGCGGGCGCGGGCAGGGATTGCCGAGAACGTGCGTTTCATAGAGAGGGTTCGCCGGGAAAACCCGGCAGGAGGGCGCCTCTCCGCGACCATTGGCCTGCACGCCGGATTAACCCTTTCGGACGTTACCCTGGAGGCCTGCCGCCAGGCAGCGCCGAACGGGGTGGGTTTCCACATCCACGTGGCCGAACACGAGGCCGACGAATACGACAGCCTTTCTAAAGCGGGGCAGCGGGTCGTGGACCGGTTAGAAAAGCACGGTATCCTGGGGCCGCATACAATCGTTGCTCATGCCGTTCACGTCGACGCGCGCGAAGTGGCTTTGTTGGCCGAGAGCGGGACCTGGGTAAGCCACCAGCCGCGCTCCAACATGAATAACGGAGTGGGCGCTGCGCCGGTAGAGTCGCTGCTGCGCGCCGGGATAAAGGTCTGCCTGGGGACGGACGGGTTCTCCCACACCATGTGGGAGGAGTGGAAAGCGGCTTACCTGCTGCAAAAAGTCTGGCACCGTGACCCGCGCCGCATGTCGGCCACGGAGGTGGCTCGCCTGGCTATTTACAACAACGCTGCGTTGGCTAACCAGTTCTTCCCTGCCGCTCCGCAGGGCAGGCTCGTTCCAGGAGCCAGCGCGGATCTTATCTTTGTCGATTACCATCCCCATACCCCTCTGACGAGCGGGAATCTTCCCTGGCAGGTGGTCTTCGGTTTCCACGAGAGTATGATCACGACCACGATCGTAGACGGGCAGGTGCTGATGCGAGACCGCCGGCTGCTCACCCTCGATGAAGAAGCGATCACGGCCCATGCTCGTGAATTAGCGCCGCGAGTCTGGGAGCGCTACGAGGGATTTGTCCCCGCGGACTGACCCAGGGGAGAGACGGGCGGTGAAGCCTCAGGAACCGCACAAAAATAATCTCCCAACTCTCCAGTACAGAAAGTGGAGCATCGATGACAGCAAATGATTTGGATGAGCAGCTTCCTACCCTCGCGATCCTGGGCGGTACCGGGAAGCAAGGGCCTGGACTGGCGCTCCGCTGGGCAGTCGCCGGGTATCCGATCATCATCGGCTCACGCCAGGCGGAAAAGGCCCAGGCGACGGCGGATGAACTCAATGCGAAGCTCGGCCTTGAAAGCATCCGCGGAATGGAGAACAGGACGGCTGCCCGGACGGCCGAAATATGTGTGCTCACCGTCGTACAGACGGCCCACCAGGACGCAATCGAGAGCCTGAAGGAGGCTTTGAGAGGGAGAATCCTGGTCGATGCGACCGCCAGGGTAGATTTTCGAGACCCAGTTCCACCCACGCCCCCGGCAGCCGCCCGCTACGCTCAAGATCAGCTGGGCGGCGAGGTGCGCGTGGTAGCCGCTTTTCAAAATGTCCCGGCCAGCGCTCTCAAAAGGAATCTCGACCAGCCCCTGGATATCGACGTGCTGGTCTGTTCCGACGATCTCCCTGCAGCGCAGGAAGTGATCCGGCTGGCAGAGGCGGGCAAGATGCGAGCTTATTATGCCGGTGGTCTGGATAACGCGATCGTCGTCGAGGGTTTGACTTCGATCCTGATCAGCCTGAACAAGCATTACGGCGGCCATTCTGCCTCGATTAAAGTGACCGGGATCTAATCAAACCGCAACAAGTCGATTCTCAGGGATAAAATGCCTCTTGTATTGACTCCCCTGCCTGGCCTGCCCCTCATCCAACCAGGCGATCCACTCGATGTATTGATCCTGAAAGCGCTCGAAGGAGCCGGAATATCGCTGGTCGAAGGAGACATCCTGGTCCTGGCTCAGAAAATCGTTTCAAAGGCCGAAGGGCGGTTGGTAAACCTGGCCAGGGTCGTACCATCTCCCCATTCCGTCGAGGTAGCTGGCCAGGTTGAAAAAGACCCTCGCCTGGTCGACCTGATCTTGCGGGAGAGCCAGGAGATCTTGCGCACCCGTCCTGGGGCGATCATCGTCGAGCACCGCCTCGGTTTCGTGTGCGCAAACGCAGGCATCGATCACTCGAATGTCAAGGGTGAAGGTACAGATGCGGAAGAATGGGTGCTGCTGCTACCTGAGGACCCAGACCGTTCTGCTGAGACTCTGCGCCGCCGCCTGGAAGCGGTCTCCGGCGCCCGGTTAGGCGTGTTGATTATCGATTCGCACGGTCGAGCCTGGCGGACCGGTACGGCCGGCGTAGCCATTGGGCTCTCCGGACTTCCCGGGTTGGTCGACCTGCGCGGCCAGCTGGACCTGTTCGGATACCAGCTGCGCATCACGCAAATTGGAGCAGCCGACGAGTTGGCGGCAGCTGCATCGTTGGTGATGGGCCAGGCGGCGGAGGCAACCCCCGTGGTCCACGTCCGTGGATTCCCTTACCCACTCCGAGAAGCCTCCCTGACCGAGCTCTTGCGGCCCAAAGATCTGGACCTTTTCCGCTGATTTTCATGCACTGCTTATCTTCGTTTCCTCAATTCACTGTAAAATATGAATGCTAATGGATGGGTCAGGAATCGATGTGTGGGTTGGTTCGCAAGAAATGATTACAGTATGCGAGTTATCCTCGTAAAACGAGATTAGAGAGGTTATACATGTCTTTAGATGTCATTCCGCAGTCTCACCGGCCCCTGCTCAGCGATGAGGTGCGCGCCTTTGCTTTTCTCGCCACCACCATGGAGGACGGTTCACCTCAAGTTACCCCGGTCTGGTTTAACACCGATGGTGAACACATCCTGATCAATTCGAAGCAAGGGCGAGTCAAAGATGAGAACATCCGCCAGCGCCCGAACGTCGCCCTGGCGATTCAGGACCCGGATGATCCTTATCGCTACCTGCAGATCCGTGGGCGGGTCGTCGAAATCACGACGGAAGGAGCCAGGGAGCATATCGACCATCTGGCTTATAAATATACCGGAGATGAGCAGTACAAAGGTTTTCACCCCGGCGATGTGCGTGTGACGTACGTAATCGAATCCGAGTCCGTTTCGGTGATGGGATGACTGCTCCGCTGCAGGTAAGCTCGCTGCAGTCCTTCTTGCGGTCCCGGCGTTCGATCCGGCGATTTAAACAGGATCCGGTTCCAATGGAAGTCGTCGAACGGATTTTAGAGACGGCTACCTGGGCGCCATCCTCTCACAACCGCCAGCCCTGGCGGTTCGCTGTTCTTCTGACACAAGGATCGAGAGCGCGAATAGCAGAAGCGATGGGCGCAGACTTCGAGAGGGATCTGTTAGCCGACGGCCAAGCCCCGGAGGTGGTGGAGAGGACCGTCGCTCGATCGAGACAGCGCATCGTGGAAGCGCCGCTTGCGATCCTCGCCTGCCTGGATCCGGTGGCTGGAGATGAGTATCCGGATGCCCGCCGCCAGCATGCGGAGCACTTAATGGGTGTCCAGAGTGTGGCTCTGGCAGGTGGCTTGCTGCTCCTGGCGGCGCATGCTGAAGGACTCGGAGGGGTATGGGTGTGTGCGCCCCTTTTTGCTCCGGAGGCTGTGCGGGCCAGCCTGGATCTGCCTGACGAATGGGAACCGCAGGGCTTGCTTCTGCTCGGATACCCTGCCAGGATCCCCCCGCAGCGGGCGCGTTATCCAATCGGTGAAGTATCCCGGTTCTATTAGGATATGGCCCCTACCACGGCGATTCCTAAAGACCCGGATATGCCGGGATCAGTCGTCCTGTTCGTGGTGTATAATCTCATCGATCCTAGATGAAGATTACTGCTTTAGCAGGTGGCGTTGGTGGGGCTAAACTGGTCGACGGGCTGGCTCGAGCCTTGCCTCCTGAACAATTAAAAGTTATCGTAAACACCGGGGATGACTTCGAACACCTGGGCTTGAGGATTTGCCCGGATTTAGATACTGTCTGCTATACACTGGCGGGGATTGCCAACCCGGAGACCGGGTGGGGACGAGATGAAGAGACCTGGAACGTGATGGAAAATTTGGCTGCAATCGGCGGCCCGGCGTGGTTCCGGCTGGGTGACAAGGATTTGGGGACGCACCTGGAGCGAACGCGCCTGTTAGCCGCGGGGATGACCCTCAGCGAGATTACCCGCCGGTTCT